>CALMVL010000132.1:0-2512 GCA_937873265.1 uncultured Granulicella sp. | reverse complement strand
GGTCGCGAGCATGCGGGAACCGTCCTGCCCCCGTCTCCGTACCACCATCTATGCGCACCGCTCTTCTCGCCGCCGCCCTCCTGTGTCCCGCCGCCGTCGTCGCCCAGAACTCCGAGACCTCCTGGGACAAAACATACCCGCTCAGCGGAAAGCCCACGCTCCACCTTACCGTCGGCGACAGCGCCCTCAACGTCCACCCGTGCTCCGCGTGTACAGCTGTGCACATCCACGTCACCGCGGAAAATACCAAACTCTCCCTGTACAAGCTCGAAGAAAGCCAGAGCGGCAATGCCGTCAGCTTCTCTCTGAAGGAGAAGCCCAACCTCGGTTTCCATATCAACTGGCACCAGTCCACCTCCGTCCGTGTCGACGTGGAAACCCCGCCCGAGCTCGTTCTCGAAGCCCGTTCCGCAGATGGCGGCATCACCCTGCGCGACCTCCGCGGCGACATCTCCGTTTCCACCAGCGACGGCGGCCAGACGCTCGAAAACATCTCCGGCAGTCTCCGCCTTCAGGGCTCCGACGGCGGCATCACCGTCCGCCATTCCTCCGGTACCCTCGCCGCCCATCTCTCGGACGGCGCCCTCGACGTCTCTGGCGTCTTCTCCGGCCTCGATCTCAAAGGCTCCGACGGAGCCATGCGCATCGACCTCGCCGATGGCTCTCACCTCACCCAGCCCTCCTCGATTCACGGTGCCGACGGAAGCGTCTCCCTTCGCATCCCCGCGTCCTTCCCCGCCGAGCTTGACCTCCGAACCAGCGACGGCAGCATTCAAAACGATCTTCCCCTCACCGTGGACGCCGTCAACTCAGGCTCCGACCATCACATCCACGGAAAACTCGATGGCGGCGGAGCCTCACTCGTCATCCAAACCTCGGACGGCAGCATCCACCTCGCCCGTCGCTAGAGGCCGTCGAGTTCCCGACGCTAATGCGCCGCCAGAAACGCCTGCTCCACCTTGCGGTGCCCCGCATCGTTTGGGTGCAGCGTGTCCGTAAAGTCCTCCGGGCTCAACAGCACCGTGTGCGTCGCCGCAAAGGACACGTCTAACCCGTCCGCCTTCAGCCCGTTGACCACCGTCTGCACAACCCCGTCGTACAGCGCCGTGGTTCCCGACCGCAACCCGTTGTCTTCCGACAGGATGCCCCCCGCGATCAGGTGCGGCCCCGTCCCCGTGCCGGAGGGAACACCGCACCACAGCAGCGTGAACGCGTCACCAGCCGGAGCCCCCGGCTGCACCGTCACCGTTACCGTATGCGCTCCGGGCGCCCCCATCGGGTAGGTCCTCACAAACACCGTCGTCGTTACCCCGTGCGCGGTTTGGATCGGCACGCCCCCGTCCGCGTAGCCATGCAACGTATCCACGACCTTGCCGTCGATCGCCAGCGTCGCACCCGCCGCGCTGCCATCCGTCCCTCGCCAAGCGACGTACATCTGCCGGCCCGCCACCTGCTGCACCGGCGACATCGTGACGCTCGAGCCGGCAACCGAGCTCGCGAGTCCCATCCCAGGCCGTACCCGGTCGTCATTCGCCCACGTCCCCGTACGCGTCTTTGCCTGCTGCGCCAGCAGCTTGTTCTCCGCGGGGATCGCCAGCCACGCGAACCCCGCCAACAACGCCTCCGCATAGTTCTGGACACAGCCGGCCGAAGGCCCGCAGAACCAAACATCATTCGTCCCTGTCATATCCGTAAACGTCGGCGTCCCTGTTGCCGTCGGGTTCGCATGCGCGTACACCAGCAGCGCCGTATCCGCCGCCATATCCCCTGAGTGGCAGAAGTTCGCATTCGGCCCCCTCACCGTCGTATCCATCAGCGCTGCGTATCCGTTCGCCGGGGCAGACGCGCCTACGCCGCACGTCACGGAATCCCCAAAGTGCGTATACGCAACAGCAGTCCCAGCCGGGATCTTGACGTCGCCACCACATCCCGCGAACCCGCCAGCGAAACTCACGGCCAGCAACCATCCTTCGACGCGCATCGCTCTCATCCTACCCGGCCTCTGCCGGCGCGCCTTCACCAACTTTCCTGCTCCGGCAAAGGCGCCCCCGCACTTACTCCGCTACCCCCTTGGCCGGTATAGCCGTCACCGCCGGCACCGCCCCACCCTTCACATACTTGTCATACCAGTCAAACCACCGCTGGTAGCGGTCGCGGATAAACGACGGCCGCCGAAAGCCATGAAACTCCCCCGGGTAGATCACCAGCTCCGTCGTCGTCCCCACCTCTTTAAGCGCCTCGAACATCTGCTCTCCACCCTCCACCGGCACGTTGAAATCCTTGTCCCCGCCCATGAACAGCGTCGGCGTCTTGATCCTGTCTGCATGAAACAGCGGGTAACTCAGCTTCACATACAGCTCGGCATTCTTCCACGGCGGCCCAATCTCATTGGCATACTGCAGGATGTACTGGTCCACCCCATACAGTCCCAGCAGATTTCCCATCCCCGCCCCACTTGAAGCCGCCTTGAACCGTGTCGTCGAGGCAATCATGTAGTCGGTCAGGATGCCGC
>CALMVL010000131.1 GCA_937873265.1 uncultured Granulicella sp. | reverse complement strand
ATAACCCAAAGGTCGCAGGTTCAAATCCTGCCCCCGCAACCAATCAAATCAACAACTTCCGATTTGATGGCCGCTCCGACAAACTCCCAAAAACTCCCAATAAGAAAAATTGCTTGTCAGGCGCTCACTGCAACCGGTTTGAGCACCATCTCAACGACCTTCCCGTTCGCTTCCCGCTTCGAGCTCGACATGGCCCGTCCGTAGACGTTCATCGTCGTTTGGATCGAAGCGTGATGCATCAGTTCCTGCTGCACCTTCATCGGAGCTCCGGTTTCGTCCAGCCACGAGCGGTACGTGTGGCGGAACGTGTGCCAACCGATTTGACCGAGGCGGCCGGCTACAACCTTGCGCTCCTCATGGATGAGGACGCGCTTCCCGTTCGCCGTCGGACCCGACTGCCAGCACCAGAGGCCCGGCCTTGCTCCGCAGGTCGGACACTGCACGATGCAGCAGCCGGACGGGCGCAGGTAGCGCTTCTGGATCTCAGTTGGGTGGTACGGTCGATTGGTCATCGCGTTCGCAAAGACCCAGCCTTCCTCTGTCGGTGCAGCCTGCTTGCTCCAGTCCAGAACGATCTTCGTCAGACTGGGGTGAAGCGGAACGTAGTCTTGGGAATACTCCGTCTTGACATCATCCACTCGCCCGCTCACGAAGCTCCGTTGCACGAGCAGCTGGTTGTTTTCAAAATCGAAGTCGTCCCACTGAAGCGCCGCAATCTCGCTGACGCGGAGACCGAGGCATTGGGCGACTTTAACCATCGTGCGACACGGCTCGCGCAATGTCGCAACGACAAGTTCGAATTGCTCCACAGTCAGAACGATGGGCCGCTGCCGCCGCTTGCTTCCGCCCTTGATCCGGACGAGAGCAATCGGATTACGCTGCTCGTTGAAGAGCTCCCAGCGCGTGGCGCACTCGAACATCAGGTGCATCACGCCTCGAATGTGCGTCTTCGACTTCGGCGCCATCGGAAGGTTCTCAGCCAGTCTTCGACCGCCATCGGTCGGACCTTCTCGAGCAGGTAATCGCCCCAGCGTGGCTTGAGGTAATTCTTGATATTCGAGCGGTAGGATTTCGCCGTTGACGATCTTTTTACCCGAGCCTCGCGAAGTGTGGGCCTTACCCCTGCTGGAGAGATCTTTGTCGCTGAAGCGAGATTGACACTTCAACATTTGGATCGTGCCGTTCATCTTTCGAGAGCAGCAGTGGAGCAGGCCGTCTTCACCCTCCACGTTGGGAAGAGCCCCTACACTGATCCTTATCTCATCACCAAGTTACTCTCCTTGCGGCCTCCCCTGTACCCAAATATTCAGGTACACCTGACCACGAAACTCGCTCCAGAGTTGACACAGGATCTCTTAAGCGGAAGTCTCGACATCGCCTTCCTAGCCGACATGCCCGAGAGCGCCAGTCTCTCCGGGAGGCTCGTGTTGGATTTGCCTTTTACGTAGCGATGCTGGAGGGTGATGCGCTTGCGAAGCAGCGGACCGTCACTGCTGATGATCTAAGACAGCACTCGTGCATCCTGTTCGAAAGGCATGTGCAGCCACGACTTTACGACGAAGTGATGAAGCGTCTCCGCCCGGCCTCGCTGCCGGGATGTAGTTTGCATCACGTAATGACTGCTGAAGATGCTCTGCAGCTGATTCTGAGGGGTTTCGGAGTAGCGATGTTGACCCAAGCTGGCGCTTGGCGGATCCTTCGTTTCGGTGTCACCATCCGCCCGCTCGACGGCGGGAATTTACGTGTCAGGACGTCCATGGTGGCACGTTCTGACAATCAGAGTAGGATTGTCAGCGATGTAGTTCGAAGTTTCGTAACAGCGGTCGGCCCCGACAGAAATGCTACGTAGTTCAAACTACCACTCCGAAAGTGACCTCACCGTTCAACGCTGTTTTCGTACTCAGTACGAGTAACGATCTCAGGATGTAGTGGACCAGAGTAGCCGCACGCAGAACAGATGAAGATTCCGGTAACGGTGGCGTCTTCATTGAGTTCACGGACGAGAGAGAGGTGCTGACATCGATCGCATCTGTGGACGACCACGAGCGAATCCATGTTGCTTTTGTCTGCCATAGCCGCTTCCTCCTCGCTGCGATCGCAGTCCAACGGCCGTCAGTGTGTCAGCACGCTAGCTTCGTGCGAATGCCTTCTATTTGCGTAGAAGTAAAGGACAGGGACGGCGGGCCGTGACAGCAACGTGGAGGCGACCTCCCCTGCCATCAGCGAGATGGCGAGGCCCTGGAAGATGGGGTCGCTGAGGATGACGGAAGAACCGAGCACCACTGCGCCTGCGGTCAATAGCATGGGACGGAAGCGAACCGCGCCAGCGTCGATGACAGCATCATGCAAGCTGAACCCTTCACGCCGTCGCACTTCAATGAAATCGACAAGGATGATTGAGGTGCGCACGATAATGCCGGCACCGGCGATGAAGCCGATCATGGAGGTAGCAGTGAAAAACGCCCCAAGCAATGCGTGTCCTGGAAGGATCCCCACCAACGTGAGCGGAATGGGAGCCATGATGACCAGTGGCGTGAGGAATGAGTGGAACCAACCGACGACCAAGATGTAGATCAACACGAGCACGACAGCAAAGGCCAAGCCAAGGTCACGAAAGACCTCGTAAGTGATCTGCCACTCGCCATCCCACTTTAGCGAGTAGCTCTGCGTGTCGGCAGGCAGTTGCGTCGAGTACTGTGTCAACGCCAAGCCGTCTGGAGCTTTGAGTTTGGCGACCTGATCCTGCATCTTGAGAATCACGTACACGGGGCTTTCCGCTGCGCCGGCGACATCGCCCAGCAATAGACTACCGGTAGAAGGTCCTTGTGCTGAATCGGTTGCTCGACCGTGCTGGAAGAGAGGCTCGTAAGGCTGCCCACCGTGACCGGCTTCCCCTCGGTGGTAACAAGCTGAATGTTGCGGATGGCGTCCATGCCAGTCCGCAGCGGCCTTTCCAGTTGCAGATGAATCGGCACGTCCTCACGAGAGCGCGCATCGTGTAACAAGCCAATGTCCTTGCCCGTCACCGCCTCGTCGACGTTGCTGGAGATACTCTGTGGCGTCAAGCCTGCCAGTGCTGCCCTTGCTGGATCTACCTTCAAGCTATACGCCGTCTCAGGCGCTGCAACGAACCAGCCCGTGTCCACAACGCCGTCGGTTTGCTCGAAGATCTTCTTGACCTGGGAAGCCAGGGCAATCTGCTTCGCGTAGTCCGGGCCATAAATCTCGGCAACCAGCGTTTCTTGAACGGGAGGCCCAGGTGGTACCTCGGCGACGGCAATACGCGCACCGGCTGCGGACGCGATTCGTGTCAGCGCGGGCCTGAGACGCTTGGCGATCTCATGACTTTGCGCTTTGCGCTGGTCACGCGGCTTTAAGTTGATCTGGATGTCGGCTTGGTAGGGCGCATCGCGAAGGCAGTAGTGGCGCACCAGGCCGTTGAAGTTGAACGGCGCTGCAGTACCCGAATAGATTTGGTAGTCCGTTACATCGGGGTCGGCAGCAACCGTTTGGCCCATCTGCTGCGCGACTGCAGTTGTTGGCTCCAGCGTTGACCCTTCAGGCATGTTGAGGATGACCTGAAACTCGCTCTTGTTGTCGAAGGGAAGCATCTTTGACCTTCACGGCGTTGAGCGGAACCAAGGCTACTGCTGCAAGAAGCAAAACTACGACTACCGCAGCGAAGACGAGAGCGTGCCGACGATCCTCCAGCAGGCTAGCCATAACGCGTCGGTACAGCGCGGTTACACGACCCTCCGTCGGAGAGTGCTGGCTTGCAGCACGGCCGCGAAGAAACTTCAGCGCGGCCCATGGTGTGACCGAGAATGCGACCAGCAGCGAGATCAGCATCGCGGACGACGCACCAAGCATGAGTGACACAACGGTGTCGCGAACGTCAGTGGGAAGGCTGCCGGATGCGATCAGCTCATCCGAGGTGTACCAGCGGTTGAACTTGCGAATGGTCAGTGTTGGACCATTGATAGAGGATGGCGCGCCGACCACGGCAACACGCGAGCCGTCCGGCAGGCGCGTATTGAGGATGGAGTTTTGGCTTGATAGGTCCTGTCCAAGAATGCGAGCAACGCGCTCGATGGCTGCGGTCAGCCGCTCGTTGGTGTACGGCGTGGAGAGTGAAATGTGCTGCACCACGCCGTCACGGTCCGCGTAGACGCCAGTCGAGCCATTGATCATCAGATCGGAGATGGATGGGTCGAGCAACAGCCCGCGCAGCTCTTCAGGAAAGAACAAAAGAATCAGTTGTAAGCTCATCGCGCACCCCTCGCCAGAGGCGGCGGCGGAACCGCTCCACTCTGAGACGTACCAACCGGCGTAAGCGGATCGACAGAGACGCGGTTTTCGTGGAACTCGGTTATGGTCAAACCGAGCGGGTTGATCGTCTCAAACTGCGGAAAGATGCGCGCCTGGTCGGACACCTGTTTCGGGTTGAGATAGTAGGTCACGCTAAGCAGCCAATGTTCCGTTCGTGGCTCGCGGGAGTTCTGGGCGGAGTAGAGCTTGTCGAGCGCAATCAGGGCGGTGCCACGGGCCATCTCCGCGCCTTGCAAGGTCTCCTGCGACATGGACGTGATCGTGACGTTCTTCACCTCGTCGTCACTCTGCTCTACCTAGCCGGCGGAGACCTGCGAAACGAGGTGATTCGTGTTGTCCTCCAGCATCAACCGCGACGCCAGCGGCTGGGCCATAAAGTAGTAGCTCAGCGGATACTTCTTGGCGATCGTGTCGCGGCTGATGATGTACCGATCGTTCGCCCAATCGGTAAGGTAGGTGCGGATTTCGCCCTCGCGCGGGCTGTAGCTCAGGTCTGTGTACTGGATTGCTTGGGCGCGTCCCATCTCGTCGATGCGGATGTAACGATTCGCAATCGGACGATGCGCCAGAGAGAAGTTCATCCAAAGCGAACCGAAGAGGAGAATGGTGCCGCAACCAATCACAAATCGGTACGCTTTCCGTTCGGCATAATGGGCAGAGTAGACCTCGTTGCCGATCTGGTCCGTGAGCAGAGACTGCTCTGGTGTCAGTGCGTGTTCAATGGGTGCTGTGTGCGTGGACATGGGGAGAGACGCTCCTTTCCTGAACTGCATGAAAAACGACGAAGGCATAGATGATTCCTGCGGCGGTGCACGCGAGGAAGGTAGCAATGAGAACCGCTTTCAACCAACCGAGCCAACGCAATCTGCCATCGGGTAAAGCTGCCAACCAAAACCATGTCTTCATCACGCACCTCCCGCCGCGCTCTTAGCAAGTAGAACTGCCCCACCCCCAACGGCACTTGGAGCGGCAGATACGAGGTTCGCTGCACCGGCGAATATGGCTTGGGTCATGCTCGGAATGAAGAGCATATTCACAATGAACGCAATGAAGACCATTAAGCAAGGGATCAGGTTGGCGATCCACATCTCCATTGAGTAGTTGCCATTGAACGTCTGCTGGATAAATCCGTTCAGGAACCAGGCCCAGACAAAGATGAACGCGGCGGCTACGGCGCGGATCATCGCGAAGCTAATCAAAACGTCGAGAAAATGGAAGAACTTGGCTGTGAAATTCTGCGTCATCAGTAGCGGTATAAAGATCGGACCGAAGAGCGCCGTGACGCCATACAGGATGAATGAGCTGCAATTTATGACGAAGAGAATAGCGGATGCAATGCCAAGCAGAATCTGAACCAGGATGTAGCAGAGGATCTGGACGGGTGCCGTGATCGACGGCATCGCAGTTCCGTCGCCAGCCGTTTTAAGAAGCTGCAACAGGTTGTCCAGCGAGCTCTGGTCGAATGCTGCCACCATCGCCTGGGCGATGTAGGAAAAGAAGTAGTTGATGCCGAAGCTAGCGCCGGGAAAGGATTCACCCAGTAGTTCTCCAACAGGCAGCAAACAATGAGCGTCAGCAGGAAGTTCGTCAGATCGCCAGCCCGCACCGGCTGCGTGTGGAAGCGCAGAGTCATCCCGCTCGTGTTCCAGTTGATGACCATGCTGATGAGCGTGAAGAGGGCAATGGCGCTTAGTTCTGCCAGCCCGAGCTGGGTGAGCGCGCCTCCGTTCTGGGTCGTCAGGTTGGTCAGGTTGTTGGTGAACTGATAGAGCCAATCCATCGGGAATCTCGCTTTGGGTTAGGGGACGTAGTTGCGCCAAGTCTTGCCTTCGTTGCCGGCCGCGTGGCTATGCTGCTTCTTCTGTTCCTCGACCCGCTTGCGGAATGCCTCGTCTGCCTGCTTCTGGCGCTCGGCGTCGCGCTGCTGCTGTTCGAGGATGGCGGCGGATTTCGCCGCCTCATGCCGTTGGTAAATGACGGCGCTGGCGATGGTCGCCAGCACCGCAAGGATGGCGGTCAACAGCTTGGTATTCAGGAGTCTCAGCATGGTTCTCCGTTACGGCAGATACGTCGCCCAGGTGCTGCCTTCGTTGGCGGCGTTGACGTTGTTTGCCTGGCGTTGCGACTGGACGAATGCCGCCGTGTTCAGGTCGGTTGCCGCCGCGTTCCGCTGCTGCATGTTTGCGACGGCCATTTGCGAAGCGAGACAGGCTTGCATGGTGCCCTGGTTCTGCATCTCGGCCATCTTCTGCGCCTCGGCCGCGTTCAGGAGGTTGAGTTGCTCCACCTCCGTGTTGCTGTCGTCCGAACCATCGAACTCCTGTCCGGAGAGGCTGCTCACTGCAGAAGCGTTCTGCGTCCGCGCGGCACGGTACTGGCCCACGGCGGTGAGGCAGTCGGGCGAGATCGAATCCGACATCTCTACCATCGCGAGTTGGGACATCTGGGCACTCCCAAGCGCCTGGCCTTGCAGGTAGGTGCTGGTGCCGGAACTGACCGGCACGTTGCCAATTTCCATGCGCTCGACGATGCGGAAGGTGAGTTGGTATTGAGCGCGACCGACATGCCATTGGTCTCACCGAAGAGGTTGGAAACGTTGACATGCTCCAAGGCAGTCAGTGTGCTCTGCCACTGCTGCTTGGAGGAGAAGTGGGTGATGTTGTTCTTCAGCATCGTGTACTGCGTCTGCAGTGTCGTCAGCTGCGACACGAGGCTGGCGTAGCTGGTCGGGTCGAAAACAATGTCCCCGAGACCGAACAGGGCGAAGCTGGGCGTTGCTGTCAGCAGCACCAGACTGCCTCCGAGTAGCCACTTACGACCTTTTGTTAGCTTGATCTTCATAGACTTCCGATCTGCGGTTCAGATGCAACGGGGGTACGCCGGATCGAGCGGGTTGAGGGTGAAATCCCGAATGCCGCTGATGAGGTGGCCGACGAAGTCGAGCGGATCGTCACTTGCCCACCGCAGGACGGCGGAGCCGTACTGCAGGCTGCAGGCGAGCACGGCTGTGAAGGCGAAGCCGGCTAACGCTCGGCGGCTGTTTGGGCTAAGTGACGAGAGTTTCATGGGGATCTCCTTTCCTAGAGGGTGGGATCGACGCGATGCTCCGCGTACGAAGGGATGAGGATGTCCCGACCGATATAGACACGAGCGCGAGAGCCCTCTTTAAGCGTGATGACCGGCAGGCGATTAAGAAAGTGATTGAGAACCTGCTCGCCCTCAGCTCCGGTCTGCTCCGAGATGCCGTTGCGAATCTCAGTAGAAGGCGTGAACACGCTGCCGTTGTTGCCGATTTGGATGAGACCGCCCAAGCCGCCGATGGCGGCAGCCGCGCCGAACGCCATCAGGTAGCCGTGGTCCACCTTGGTCGCCAGTCCCGTCGTGCCGATCTGGTCGAGGCCGAAATATTTGTCGAAATCGAGGGAGAAGCCATCCGGACAGACCGCGCGATGAAAGGTGACGAACATCTTGCGCTGCTGGGCGTTCCCGACGCTCTGGACCGTTCCGATCAGGCGGGTGCCTTGCGGCATTAGTAGTTGCTGGTGGTCATGCGAGTAGTAGTCCGTCGTGAGCATGACGAGGATCGGTCCGCTCAGGCCGCCGTCGATGTGGTTCGTGACAACGCCTTCCAACACCGTTCCTTCGAACACCCGGAACAGTCGCCCTTGGTACTGGTCGAAGTCGTAGGACGACATCAGGTCAGCCTTCGCTGTCACTTTCGGCTGTGTTCCGCCTGCTGTCGTGAGGTCCGCAGAGGAAGCGCTGTCCTTGGCTTCAGCGGTTTCGGCGGCGATAGGCGCGCTCGCTTCATGGGAAAAGTCGACGGCGACGGTATCGCTGACGAGCGCGTCTTCGTGCTGCTTTTCCTTCGCAAGCGCTTTCTGTTTTGCCTGAGCTTGCGCCTCCGAAACCCCGGATGTCCTTTGGGGGGCGTTTGGGCTGTCACCGTAGATCGCGGAGCGCTGGGCCGTTGTCATCGGGGGCGCGTTGGGAGCCTCTGGGCCGGGCACGCTCTGCTTCTGCTGGAGCCGTTGCATCTCTGCGGCAAGAAGCTGTTGCCGCTGACGCTCCTCCACATCTCGGCGTGCCTGTATCTGCTGTTGTGTCTCGAAGCTTGTTATTTGCTGTGCATTCGGCGCGCTCGGGCGCATGGTCAGCGCCGATTGCGGAGCGGCCTTCTTGTTGCCACTGATGAGGCTGGAGATGTTTGCCAGCCCAATCAGCGCAACGATAACAATGAGCGCGAGCACCAAGGGCGCTCCCTTGCGCAGCGGCGGCTTCGCTTCTGGCTGTTCCGGGATGGTTGGCTGTACTTGGCTTTAGTCGGGCATGACTAGTTGCTCCCCATCGTGCGGTGAAACTCCTTTCTGTTTGCCAATGGTCAGGTAGCCGTCGTCGAGCTGCTTCGGAACGGTGTACAGGCCGTTGCTGAAGTCGAAGTTGATCAGTGACAGCTTCTTGTCCTTCATCTCGTAGAGAGCGGGGTCTCCTGAAAGCGGCCACGCAGGTAAGTGAACTTGTCGTCGTGCCAAATCTCCTGCAGACCGAGTTCTTTGCCCTTCTTCTCATCCCAGGAGTAGTCAAAGCGCAACGAACCGGGATACTGGCAGCGGTACTGCTCGGCTTTCGTCTCTTCGGGCCTTCAGCTCTGCGACTTGCACGGCCTTCGCAGAAGCTGCTTCCTGCTTGGCTTTGTCGAGGTCTGCTGCGGGTACGAAGACGGGCAGATCGGTCAGACGCTGCTGGGCAGCTTTATCGCCCGCGTTGATGAAGACCTTGGAATCGAAGTGCGTGTCTTCTTCGGGTGAGACCTCGTGCAGCTGGAGTGTGTATTCGTTGCCGTGGTCGGAAACGATGTGAATGTCCGTCGAACTGCCGACCAGCTTCGGCTTCACGCTGATGAAGCGCGAAGCTACGTGACCGCCGTCGAAGACCCAATCGACGGTGTCACCGGCGAAGACGTTCGCGACCTTTTCCTCGGCTGGCAGCACGATCAGCGTCGATTGCAGGAGACCGGCGCGCACCACAGGCGGGGTCGCAGACTCCGAAACGGTGACAGTGCGCGGCGTGCTCGGCTCCAGCGGGTGAGCCGGTGCGAGCGCCCGAAGGGAGGGCGAGGTGAGGGCTAAACCAGTAGCGATCAGGATCGGGATGAGTGGTTTCACGGCTGTGTTCCTTTCTTCTTCAAGCGGTCTCGCCCTGGGCGAAGCGGCTGATGCCTTCGATGAGTCCGTACTTCGCGATCAGCTTGGACCGGCGTACGCGATCCTTCGGCTTGGTCGAGAA
>CALMVL010000130.1 GCA_937873265.1 uncultured Granulicella sp. | reverse complement strand
ACAACGGCCGCGGCATTCCGGTCGATCCGCACCCGAAGTTTCCCGACAAATCCGCGCTCGAAGTCATCATGACGACGTTGCACGCGGGCGGCAAATTCGATTCGGGCGCCTACCAGACCTCTGGGGGGCTGCACGGCGTCGGGGTTGATCTCGTCGAGGTCGCCGGGGATGTCGAGGATGTTGGAACCGGCGAGGCGGAGGGGCCCGGATGGGGCGGCGAAGCGGGTGCAGCGGTTGCCGAAGGCGTCGGTGTAGGTGGTGGCGGGGATGGGGTTGGGGGTGTTTGGGATTTCGATGGAGAGCTGCTCGGGCTGGGTGAGAAAGGGGTCGAGCGAGGGGTGGAGGCTGAGGAGGGCGACCATGGTCGCGGGCGCGGGCAGGCTGAACTGAATGTCAAATTCGGACAGGATGCGCATGGAGGTTCCAACCCCGGGAGAAGTTTGCGTTTGGTGAAATGTTTGTGATGCGGCCGGGTGGGATGCCGTTGCAGTGGTGGGGGAATTGCTCTACTCGGGCAAACAGATTGGGGCCCCCGCTGATGTTTGTGCGGGAGCCCCGTTCTGGATCGGGAAGCGATGTGGCTCACCACGTCGTGGGCGTGGAAGCAGGTCTGATCGGAGGCCGCGCCCCAAGGGGTGGCTTTAGGGACGGAGGCCGTCTGCTCACCTCCTTCCTTTGGCGGGGATGCGAGCTTACTTGGTAGCGCCGGCGAGTTCTTCGGCTTCGACGGTCTGATTCAGGGATTTGGCTCCACTCTTGAGGGCTTCCGCCTTGTCGGTCCCCTCCCAGGTGAAGTCGGCTCCGGTTCGGCCGAAGTGGCCGTGGGCGGCGGTTTGCTTGAAGATGGGACGGCGGAGCTGGAGGGTTTCGATGATGCCTTTGGGGGTGAGGCGGAAGTTGGCGCGGACGAGCTGTTCGAGCTGGTGGTCGGAGATCTTTCCGGTGCCGAAGCTGTCGACGAGGACAGAGACGGGTTCGGCGACGCCGATGGCGTAGGCGAGCTGGACTTCGACGCGGTCGGCGAGGCCGGAGGCGACGATGTTTTTGGCGATGTAGCGGGCCATGTAGGCGGCCGAGCGATCGACCTTGGTGGCGTCCTTGCCGGAGAAGGCACCGCCGCCATGACGGCCCATGCCGCCGTAGGTGTCGACGATGATCTTGCGTCCGGTGAGGCCGGAGTCGCCCATGGGCCCGCCGATGACGAAGCGACCGGTGGGATTGATGTGGAACTTGGTTTCGGCGTCGAGGAGGTTGGCGGGAATGACGGCCTGGATGACGTTTTTCAGGATGTCGGCGCGGAGCTGGTCGTTAGAGATGTGCTCGTCGTGCTGGGTGGAGATGACGACGGCGTCGACGCGGACGGGTTTGCCGGGCTCGGTGTACTCGACGGTGACCTGGGATTTGCCGTCGGGGCGGAGGTACGGCATGAGGCCGGATTTGCGGACTTCGGAGAGCTTTTCGGTGAGGCGGTGGGCGAGCGAGATGGGCAGCGGCATGAGCTGCGGGGTCTCGTTGGTGGCGAAGCCGAACATCATGCCCTGATCGCCGGCGCCGCCGGTGTCGACGCCCTGCGCGATGTCGGGGGACTGCTTGTTGATGGTGGAGATGACGGCGCAGGTCTTGGAGTCGAAGCCGTACTCGGAGTGGGTGTAGCCGATTTCGGCGACGGTGGCGCGGACGAGGGTTTGGAAGTCGACGTAGGCCTTCGTGGTGATTTCGCCGGCGATAACGACGAGGCCGGTGCAGGTGAGGGTCTCGCAGGCTACGCGGGAGAGTGGGTCCTGCTCGAGGCAGGCATCGAGGATGGCGTCGGAGATCTGGTCGGCGATTTTATCGGGGTGACCCTCGGTGACAGACTCACTGGTGAAAAGAAAACGGTCGCGTGTAGCCAAAGGGACTTCCTCCTGCGGAGTGCCAAAGGCGCAAAGCGGGCGCACGATGGCCTGGTGGTTGCAATCGTGTTATTTTACCTGCCGGTTAAGGGGGCGGCAAAGTGGAGGTGGCTTTTGGGGGAGCGGGCGCAGCAAGCGGCGACCGTGTGCAGCGAACGGGCGGGTGAGCGAGTCTAGCGGGCGGTGCTGCTGGCGGCAGTGGAGAGCACGACGTGGCCATGGAGGACATAGCGCCAGACCGACCAGCCGAGGGCAGCGAGGAAGAAGAGCATGAGCAGGACGCCGAGCCAGCGAAGGTCGCGGGTGGGCGGCGCAGGTGGGCGGCTGCGATGGACATTTTCGGCGAACTGGGCGAGCTCGGCCGTGGGGTCGACGGGGTGCGTGGGATCTTCGGGAGGCGTGGAGAGGCGCTGTTCGGCGTCGAAGCGATCGATCCAAGGCGCGCTGTCGAGGCCGAGGACGCTGAGGTAGTTGCGCAGGATGCCGTGGCGGAAGACGCCACCGGGAAGCTGGTCGACGTTGCCGGCCTCAAGCGCGAGGAGATGGCGTGTGGAGATGCGGGTGACTTCGGAGATGGTGTCGAGAGAGACGCCGAGGCGCTCGCGCTCGTTCCGCAGATCATCGAAGAATCGTGCCATTCGTTCCGCTCCGGGCCGGTCGCTCCCGCGGGGATACTGTGTCTTGGTGGAGCATAGCCCGGGTTGCGGACTGCGTCAAAAAAAAGAGGTGGGCGAGAGGGCGGGTCTCGCTTGCTAGACTGGGGTGGCCAGGGTCGAGGTTGGGGGTCGGG
>CALMVL010000129.1 GCA_937873265.1 uncultured Granulicella sp. | reverse complement strand
AATTGTTCAAGCTCACTACAATAGAAACAGACCTTGGGGTGGAGCTTCGCTCAGGATGCCTCCGTCCCATCAACCTCATCGCAAGTCCCTGCGTTTTCAAGTATTTACCCGCAAGCACCCTGGAATGAAGCACTTACGGTCAGCATGTTTGCGTAAATCATTCAAACGAAGCAGCTTAGGCCAGGGTATACCCCGGGGGGGGGGTACCCACCCGTACCTCCCTCCACTGCGGGTGCGGCCCGGAACAAGTCAACAACGGGCAGAGTTACCGGTTGAGGCGAAAAGCGTTGCGGCCCGTAACGGCCATCGCAGCCGTGGCAGCTACGGTGAGCAGGCACCACGAGCAGAGTTTGCCGAAGCCCGTAATCTGGCGAACAGTGTTCGTGGCAGCCACCGCGCTGTCGAGCGCCAGTTTCGGACCGACGAGTCTGCGGGCAGCGCCGCTCTTCGGCGCCATCAAGACCAGGGTCAGAGTCGCGGAGTAGCTCGCAAGACCAAGAAGGCTGTCGGGGACGCCGAATGGACGTGACTTATGAGAGCTGATAATGCGATTCGAATTGAAAAGGTGGTGTTCGGGGTCGGGGAGCCGGCGAACCACTTTGAGTTGGCGAAGCGCGATCGGCACAAGTGTAGCGAGGGCAGCCGCAGTCGCGATCGTGAGCGGAACATTGAGGTCTTCGGACCGGACCGGAGGCTTACGCTCGGATTCGATACGGTTTGAGGCAATCTGGAAGAGGCCGGCGGGATTCGCTCGGGCGTAGGCGGACACCGTGGGGTGGATAGAGGCGGCGGTACGCAGGCCAGGGGTTTCGCGCTGCTCACTGCTGGACGGAACGGCTTGGAGGCGAATGATCGGTGTGCTCATTTGGTTTTCCTATAGAGGGTTGTGGCCCCAATGGCGAGGGCGACGGCTGTGCCAAGGGCGATCCAGTTGCGGTGCAGGCTGATGGCGATCGCGGGCGAGTGACGGGTGGATCGGGCAGTGAACTTGCCTCGAGCGCTATGCGTGCCCGGCACATAGTGGTAAAGGTTGTTGGGGGCTTCTGGGTTGCGGGGTTCGTCCGCGAGTTGCTGGGATGTGTAGCCGGTTTTGCCGAGGTACAGGTCAAGGAGGCCGGGGATAAACTTCTGGCCGACGATCGCGGCCACGGTGGGCATGCCGACCCAGTACTCGCGGCGGGGGTGGCGTGCCAGGCCGGCCGCAACGACAACTTCTGCGGCCAGCTCCGGGTCGAAAATGGGCGGAACCGGCTGGGTGTTATCCGGCAGACGGTTCTTGACCCAGTCAAACTGGACGGTGTTCATCGCTGGCATCTGAACGGTGGTGACCCGGATCCGCGAGTTGTCGTGGTGAAGTTCGCAGCGGAGCGAGTCGGTGAACCCGTTGATGGCATGCTTGGAGGCGCAGTAAGCGGATTGGAGTGGAATCGATCGATAGCTCAGGGCGGAGCCGACCTGAACGATGGTCCCGCGGTCACGAGACCGCATCCGGCGGTACGCGGCGAGGGTGCCGTGAACATAGCCGAGATACGTCACGTCCGTCACACGGCGGTAGTCGTCGGCTGTCATCTCCTTGATAGGCGAGAAGACACTGACCATGGCATTGTTCACCCAAACGTCAATGGGGCCAAGCTGCGATTCCACCTTGTCAGCGGCAGCTTCGACGGCTTCCGGAGCGGAAACATCGGTCGGAATCGAGATTGCGTTGGGGCTGCCGAGGGCAAGGCACTCCTGAGCAGGCGCGTCCAGAGCCTCTGGGTTGCGGGCAAGCAGGGCCAGCTTTGCACCGCGTTTGGCGAAGCCGTGAGCAATGGAGCGGCCAAGGCCCGCAGAGGCTCCGGTGATGACGACCATTCTGGATGGGGGCACGCGAACTCCTTCGTTGCAGTTTGGATGCGCGGAACGGGGTACGGTGGCAGCTTAGGGCGAGCTACGCATACGCTTGACGCAATTCTCCGAAGGGGAAACAGCCGGAGAACCACTGGGGAAAACCGATCGATTCACTTCGCGTGGTTAGTGAACATCGGCATCGAAGACGCCTGTCTCAACGGTTCCAGCGTGCTTCATCTGGACAAAAATACGGTACAAGCCGGGTTTGGGAAAGCCGTACGGGAACTCGACAGCAGAGGCGATTGGTCCGGTAACTTGCGGATCGTTGGACCCATTCGGGGCCAGCATGTCGGGCATCGCGTTCGGGTTGGCGAGCATCATGTCCGGCATCGCGGCGGAGCCTTCGGGATGAGTGTGCGCGAAGACGGTGCCGTCGGTCTTGACAAAGGCTGCGTGGCCAGCCATCCCGAGGTAGGGTTGCATGTCCGAGGCGGGCTGGCCCTGTCGGTTGAGGAGGGTGAAGCGGAACAGGGTGGCGGTGTCGGCGGTGAGAAGGGCGGGGCGATCCCAATGCATGGTAAAGCCGTCAGGAAGTCTGTAGTCGGGGCCGAGATCACCGCTGAGGGTTTGTTCCGCAGGCGTGGAGGGACCGTGCGGGAGAGCCGCGGGTTTGAGCGGTGGAGGAAAGGCGGAGGCGTCTTCAGGGTCGAGCGGCGTAGGTGGGAGGTTGGCCGGGATATCGATACTGGTCAGAAGGGTTTCGGGAAAGCCGTTCGCGTGGACGACGTCGCCGTAAAGCTTATAGCTGCCGGGGGGCATGGAGGGGAGGGTGAGG
>CALMVL010000128.1 GCA_937873265.1 uncultured Granulicella sp. | reverse complement strand
GGGTCGCTTTGGGGGCGGGGCTGGCGGCGGGCGGTGTGGCGTATGCGGCGCTTGATCCCCGGTCGCAGATCTTTGGGCGTGTGCTGGTGGCGCCGCGGCGACCGGGTGAGATCGCGCTGACCTTTGATGATGGACCGAATCCTGCTGCGACGGCGCGGCTGTTGGAACTGCTGGCGCGGCACGGGGTTCGCGCGACGTTTTTTGTCATCGGGGAGTTTGCCAGGCGGGAGCCGGCGCTGACACGCGCGGTGGCCGCGGCGGGGCACCTGGTGGGATCGCACACGATGACGCATCCCTGGCTGGCGTGGCAGGGCGATGCACGGATCCGGTATGAGCTTGCGGATTCGCAGGCGGCGATTGAAGACGTGCTGGGCGCGCCGGTCCGGCAGTTCCGCCCGCCACATGGAGCGCGCCGGCCGCTGGTGCTGCGGACTGCGCGGAGGCTGGGTATGCGGACGGTGCAGTGGAATGTGATCGCGAACGACTGGGAGGATGTGGGGGCCGAAACGATTGCAGAACGTGTGCTGCGCGGCATCGCGCGCGCCGACAGACGTGGGCTGGCCGCGAACGTTGTGCTGCATGACGGCAGTCATCGGGCGCTGGGTACAGACCGGAGCCGGACCGTGGTTGCGACGGCGCAGCTGCTGGAGTGCTTTCCCGCCGGGAGGTTTGTGACGGTTGACGCATGGGCATAGCCTCCGCTGGGCGGAGCGAGCCGCGGAAGACGGCGGGTCCACGCTCGAAAAAGTGCGTCGCAGCGGGTTTGGGGCGCTCTAAAATGGGCAGCACCATGGCAAGCTCTGTGACCAATCCCGATGTGGCCGCCGCGACCGGTGTGGTTGCTGCGCCGGATCCGCTCTCGATGGGAGCGGTTCTGCGCATTCCCGTGATGCGGCGGCTTTGGTACGCGCAGATCGTTTCTGTGTTTGGCGACTTCCTGGCGCTGTTTGCCGTGATCAGCGTGCTGACCTTTAAGCTGGCGGCGACGCCGCAGCAGGTCACCGGCATCCAGATTGCGTATCTCTTGCCGATTGCCATTCTGGGCATACTCGCGGGCGTGTTTGTGGATCGCTGGCCGACCAAGCCGACGATGGTGGCGAGCGACAGCTTGCGCGCCGGCCTGGTTCTGCTGCTGCTCGTGTCGACGCGCGTATGGCAGTTCTATGCGGTGCTGGCGGCGATCAGCGTCATCTCCTCGTTCTTTGCCCCGGCGCAGGGTGTGGCGGTGCGGTCGGCGGTTCCGATGCACGGTTTGCGATCGGCGAACGCTCTGATGCAGCAGGCGATGTTTGGCAGCCGCATCATCGGGCCGACGCTTGCGGCGCTTCTCGTGGCAAACTTCGGCGCGCGGGTGTGCTATCTGGCGGACTCGGCCAGCTTCGTGGCCTCGGCGCTGCTGATCGCGTCGTTGCCGTTTGTGGCGGGGACGACGGCTGCTCCGCAGGATGCGTCTGGGGCCTCGACGGCGAACGAGGCGCGCTCCGGCCTGCGCAAGGTGATCGATGACATGCAGCAGGGCATCGGGTTTATTGTTGGGCACGCGGGCCTGCTGTTCGTCATTGTGGCCATGGCGGCGGCGATGTTTGTGCTTGGCTGCTTCGGTCCGCTGATTGCGGTGTATGTGCGCGACAGTGTGCATGCGTCGACGCGGATCTTCGGCTTGGCCAGCGGTCTGATTGGGCTGGGGATGTTTGGCGGCATCCATCTGCTGACGGTGGCGGGCAAGCGCATCCCGAACAATGTTCTGGTGTATGGAGGGCTGGGCGGCATTGCGGTGGGGCTGGTGATCCTGACGGCGCTGACGGCGATCTGGTCGACGATGCTGGGGACGTTCGTGATCGGGCTTGCTGTTTCCGGCATTATCATTCCGGCGCAGACGATGATCCAGCAGGAGACACCGGCGGCGCTGATGGGGCGTGTCGGATCGACGATGATGTCGGCGATCTTTACCGCGCAGATCGGTGGCCTGGTGCTGAGCGGTATTCTGGCTGACCGAATCGGCGTGCGTCATGTCTTTGCGGTGTGCGCGGGGCTGCTGGCGGTCTTGGTTGTCGCGGGCCGGCTGTGGATGGAGCCGCGCGGGACGGAGGCGGCGGTCGCCGGTTAGGGCTGCTGGCCGAAGGCAACGCCGACGAGGGAGTCGGCACAGCCGTAGAAGAGGAGCCAGCGTTGGTGGAAGAGGACGAGGCCTTCGGCAAAGGTGGTTCCGGCGGCGTACTGGCCGGACTGCTCCCATGGGAGCTCGGGTTGGAAGATCGGGGCGTCGCTGCGGGCGACCAGGTGCGTGGGATCGTCGGCGGAGAAGCGGGCGACGCCAACGGAGTAGGTGCCCGGCTTCAGCTTCGGGTCGCCTTGGTCGGGTGAATTTTTGCCGTTATAGAAGAGGGTGATACGGCCGGCGGTGAGCACCGGCGGCGGACCGACCTCAGGCAGGCCGCTGTCGAACATGCCGGGACGTGGCGCGAGCAGCGTAATCGGCTGGCCTGCGGCGGTCTCGACCGGTGTCCAATGGACAAGGTCGGGTGAGGTGGCGAGAGAAACAGCGCCCTCGCCCCAGTACATCCAGAACTTGCCGTGGAGGCGGGCAGCGACGGGGCGGCCGTCGACCAGTTCGGTGAGAATGCCGGCGGATTTGTACTTGAGTGCGCCGTATTTGCCGGTGGTGCCGAAGGCGGGGCCGTGCTTGATCCAGTGCGTGAGGTCGGGCGAGGTGGCAACGCCGACCGAGTAGGTGGAGCGATTCCACTGGGTGTAGGTGAGGACGTAGGTGCCGTCGGGGGCTTCGACGAGGCGCGGGTCTTCGACGCCGCCGGGCCACTCGCGGGATTTCTGGGCGTCGTCGGCGGGGTAGAAGACGGGGTCGGGGTGCTGGGTGAAGTGGAGGCCGTCAGAGCTTTCGGCGAGGCCGAGGCGGGAGGTGTGGAGGCCGATGCCCATTTCGCCGGAGTTGTCTTCGGCGCGGTAGAGGAGGATGACTTTGCCGTTGCGGACGACCGCGGCGGGATTGAAGGTGTGGAGGGCTTCCCAGTGGACCGGTTTTTGAAGGATGGGGTCGAGGAAGGTGGCGGTGGGGACGGGCTGGATGATCGGTTGGGCGTCTGGCGGGCGGGTGAAGGA
>CALMVL010000127.1 GCA_937873265.1 uncultured Granulicella sp. | reverse complement strand
AGCTCGAAGCCTACGACATCGGCCGCGAGCCGGTGCGCGACTTCCCCGACTCGAACGGCCACGGCCGCGCCGCGCCCGGCCAGCCCGCGCACTCCCGCGCCAGCGTCATCTTCATCACGCCCGCCCACTCGCTCTCGCCGGCGGAGATGGACGCGCGCCTGCTCGCGCTCGCGAAGGAGCAGAATCGCGACGTCTACTTCGTCGAAACGCTCTATGGCGAACTCGCCCCGCGCATGCTCTTTCTGGTCCATCCCGATGGCACCCGCCAGCTCGTTCGCGGCGCCGTCTTTGACGAGCTCGACAATCGCTCGCTGCGCTCATCCATCATCGCCGCGGGCGGTACGCCCTATGTGGCGCAGTCGCTCGCGGCCGTGCCCCAGACGACGGTAGCGCCCGAGATCCTCTTCGACGACATCGGCGTCAAACGCGCCGCCGAAGAGCAGCAAAAGCTGCCCTACTATCCCCCGCCCCCAGCCGCCGAGACGAGGTGATCCCTGCCCGGACTCGATTTGCACACGCTGCAGATGGCCTCGCTGATCGCGATCGCGGCTCTTCTGTTTGCCTCGCGTAACGCAAAGGGATCCCCGCGCCGGACCGCGGACGGCGTCAGCTTCCCGCTCAAGCCGTTTGTGGTCTGGTCGCGCGGCCTCGCGCTGGTCACGTACTGCGCGCTCTTCGCGTACCCGCTGTGGATCTCGCAGCGCTCCATTCCCGCGTGGCTGCTGCTCCTGCTCTTCGCGGCCACCATGTTTTCCCTGTACCAGCTCCCCGGCACCATCGTCCTCACCGCGACCGGCATCACGCAACGCTTCTGGCTGCGCGCGGCGAAATCGATCCCCTACCCCGACGTCATGACCATCCAAACGCTGCTGAACGGTCGCCAGACGCGCGTCTTCGGCGCGAACCGTACCACCGTCACCCACACCTACAATCACGCCGCGGCGGCGGAGTTCCAGCGCGAACTGGAACAACACACCGGCAAGCGCATCACGCGCTAAACTGCTTCCGCTGCCGTCGTCACGCAGGCAGCAGGAGCGACAGCATGAGGGTTGGGTGTGCCTGGATACTTTTCTGCGCGCTGCTGGGCAGCACCCCGGCGCTTCATGCGCTCGCTGCCTCGCACACGGAGCGCATCCAGAGCGAAGGTCGAAGCGTCGCGTACGACATCTTCGACAGCGGGCCGGACGCGCCCATCCTCATCCTCCTGCATGGCGCGAGCGGCCCCGAGGCTCCGCTCTATTGGCAGCAGGCGAAGTTTTTTCAGAGCAGCGGACACACGGTTCTGCTGCTGCACTACTTCGACGCTACCCGCTCCAGAACGCCGACCGATGAGAACTACCGCGGGTGGGTCGCGGCTCTCGATACGTTGGTCCACGCGTACGCCCGCGACGCGCAAGGGCGCACCCGCACCATCGTGCTCGTCGGCTACTCGCTGGGTGCATCGATCGCCCTTGCCGCCGGCTCGCAAGGCACGGAGGTCGCCGGCATCGCTGAGTGGTACGGAAGCCTGCCCGACAGCTTCTTCGCCGCCCTGACCACCATGCCGCCGCTGCTGATCCTCCATGGCCGCCTCGACACCAACATCCCCGTCCTCAACGCGCTGCAGCTCATCCGGCTCTGCCAGCTTCACGACTTCGACTGCCGGAATCACCTCTATCCCGACCAGGGCCACGGCTTCTCGGGAGCGGCGCTCGTCGACGCCGACCGGAGAACGTTACAATTCATCGCCGATCGCACCCATGCCGGCAAAGTCTCCGCTGCCGCCGCTCCTTAACCGCGCGACCAGGACAACACAACAACCGCGCGTCCCTCACACGCGCTCCTGGCAAGGCCGGTCTGCTGTTACGCTTCGCCCGGTTGTTGCACTACTTCTCCGCGCAGAGTTCATCGCAGAGAGCATACGCACATGTCAGCCCCTGCCCGGGCCCCAAAACGTCCTCGCGCACATCCTGAGCACACATCGAGGTTCCCCATGCCCATCAGCGCTCCAGAAAAAGTAACCGAAACCAGCACACATTCCGACCTCCCCGCGATCAAGGTCGTTCGCACCAACCTGGAAGGCGTATACGCTGTTCCGGCCTTCCCTGCCGGCTTCAACTTCCACCGAGCAACCCGCCGGCAGCTGCAGGAGCAAGGCATCTTTCTCACGCCTCCTACCGCCAACTCCGACCCGCGTCACATCGCTGCCTGGAAGAGCGCCTTCGACCGCGAGTGGCGCCCGGAAAACCGCATCATCCCCGAAAGCAAGCCGCATCCCGGCGTCACACACCTGCTTCGCCTGACGCAGCAAAAGGCCGAAAGCGGAAACGCGACCTCCTACAACTGGAGTGGCGGCGTCGTGCAGGATGGCGGTGGATGGACAAGCGCCTCCGCCGAGTGGTACGTCCCTACCGTCAGCAAGGGCGCAGAAGCGGCAGGCACCGATGGTGGCTGGAACTCCTCGTCCTGGGTCGGTCTCGGTGGCTGGATCGGATCGAGCGAGATCCTGCAGGCCGGCGTCGCCCAAAATGTCGACAGCAACGGCAACGCCAGCTACTGGCCCTGGTACGAGTGGATTGTGCCGGACTACCAGAACGTTGCCGCCCAGTTCCCGTACGTCTACATGACCGAAATTCCCAACATGACGGTCAACGCGGGCGATCAGGTCTCGGTTGCCGTCAGCTACGGCACTCGCACCGTCGACACCGGTTCCGGCACCGTCACCCAGCAGTACGGTCAGGTCACCTTCGGCAACCAGACCAACGGCCAGAACTTCTCGATCATCCTGACACCCCCCACCGGAGCCATCAGCGATGGCTCGTCCATCGACTGGGTCATGGAGCGGTACACCCTCGGCGACAACACGCTCGCCAGCATGCCCGATTACTTCGTCATCGACTTCCAGAACTGTGGCGGCTGCCGACCCAATCCGGTTACCTATGCAAACCCCAGCCTCGGCTTCCTCGTCGACATGCTGGACAACAGCGGCAACGTCATCTCATCCATAGGCGATAGCTCAACCGACGTCAGCATCAGCTACGCGTAACCTCTGCGCGATGAGCGCCCGCGGAAGTCGCAGAGCATAGCGCAGCGATTGCGACTTCCCGTCCGCTAATCCGTTCGCGTCAGATACGGCTGCGCCGCATCCGGCAGGTGGATACTGTCAGCCACCTCCGCCGCGTGCTGGTGGTCGGCTATCTTCGGATGGATGCGCACCCACCATCCCGTCGGCCCCTGGAAGTCCATCACCTTGGCCCCGGTGTAGCGCCCCATCAGCTCCAGTTTTTCCTGGTGCGCGTCGGCTTCGGTCGGAAATGCGCCAACCTGCACGCACCACCGGCCGCCGGGGTAGCTGCCCGGCGCGAGCGGCGGCGACGAGAAGGCCTCGACCCGCACCTGCGCCGTACCCGCACGGTAGACGCCGGTCGCCTTGGCGGCAGCCAGGCTCAGATCGATGATGCGGCCCTGCACAAACGGTCCCCGATCGGTGATGCGCACCACAACACTCTGCCCGTTCGCCAGATTGGTCACGCGCACCACGGTGCCGAGCGCCAGCGTCAGGTGCGCCGCCGTCATGGCGTTCTGGTCGTATACCGTTCCGTCCGCGCCCCTGCGCCCCGCGTAGGGCGGACCGTACCAGCTGGCGATCCCCGTTTCGACCTCAAACGGCCGGCCCCGCAGCGTCTCGGACCCGGCCGGCGCCGTGGGAGCAGGCGTCGTCCTCGCGGCCGGTGGTCGCGGCCGGCTTGGCACGCCGACCACCCGCCCGTCTGGGTCGTCGCTCGTGCCGCTCACCGGCGGTGGCGGCGGCAGCCGCGCCGTCGGCTGCTGCGATCCCCGATGGCAACCCGCCAGCAGCGGCAGCAGCACAGCCGCGCCCAGCGACACCGCACCCGGTCGTCGGGCCAGCCTCACCGCCGCGGCTCACCGGTCGATGGTGGCCGCACGGGCGGGATCGCCGCGCCCCCGCGCCCGTCTATCCTCTCCGCCAGCCGGGCAAGCTCCGCCGCGGCAGCCCGCAGCGCCACCGATCCATTGCGCCGCACATCCGGAATCACTTCGTCGTTGATATAGGTGATCACGCGCCGGAGATCCTCCTCGGCATGCGCTCCAGCCTCGCGCAGACGGCTCTCCCAGGGCTGCTTTCCAGTGTCAACAGGCATCACGGCACCTCGCCAGCTCCGATCATCGCCCTACGTTCCGGCCGCGGTCAACGGGCCCCGCCTGGCAACCGTCTCGCCCTGCTTGCCCGCCCCGCCAACGCGGTCTGCCGTGAAACTCCCTCCCGTTGCATCTCTCACCGCCTTGCAGGCATTCCAGTCCGGCTACTTTCAAAAGAGATTCGGCATGGTCCATCTCGCGTAAACTATGCTCACCAGGCGATGTCACGTTTTTCATGCCACAGCGGCAAAGTCCGGCAGCTCCTCTGAGGAATCCTATTGCGCACCATCCGCATGATTTGCCGCTGCTTCCCCCCGTTTTCCTCGTCGCAGATCCCGGCTTGCCTTAGCCTTGCCGCAAGCCTCGTGGCGGCGCCGGCCGCGCTCTCACAACACCTGCCGGGGAATCCGGCAGCACCCCCAGCGGAGCCGCGGTCTACCGGCGTAGCAGATCCGCACGGCCAGGCACGCCCGGAGAGTGAGCCCGCTTCTTTGGCCGAAGATCTCCCCGAAGCGCCGCGTCCCGTCATCGCCGCACCGACCGCCTCCGACTCCGCCCCGGAAAACATCTCCAGCGGGACGACGTCGGTCGGCAGTTCCAGCTCCGCTGAGGAACCAGGCGGCGCGCAGGTCCCAGGGGACGTCCCAAGGGGTCGGGTTTACCCCCGGACAGCCGCACCGACCGACGTCGTTGTCCTTCCAGGACAGATCGGCCCCCACCAGACCGCGGAAGACAAGCTGCTCAGCGCGGCCCGAAACGCCATTGATCCGTCGAGCTTGGTGGGTGAGGTGATCTCGGGGGGATACTCACAACTCGTCAACGGCAGCCCCAACTACGGCACCAACGCCATCGCCTTCGGGCAACGATTCGGCGCCGCGGCCGCCCGCGGCAACAGTCAGAACCTCTTCTACAGGGGCGCTACCTCCATCCTCTTTCGCGAGGATGCGCGTTACTACATGCTCGGCGATCGCAAACCGTTCTTTCATCGTGTCGCCTACGCCATGACCCGTCCGATCGTCACCCGCACCGACTCCGGCCGGACCACGCCCAACTTTGCTCTTCTCACCGCGTACCTCGGCGCGGCCGCGCTCACCAAGGTCTACTATCCACCGGCCAATCAGGGATTCCATCAGACCCTGATCACCTACGGCGGATCGCTTGGCGGGGCGTCCCTCGGCTACATCGCCGACGAGTTCCTGGCGGATGCCCTGCAGTTCCTGCACCTTAAAAAATCCAACATCCCCTAAACAAAGTCGCTGCCGTCGTGCGATCCCTCGAGCGGGCGCCTCTCGCTCCAATCGTCCGACCTATTCCCCATTCAATGCAAAATCTCGCCGTTCACTTCTTCCCGCTTCGTACCGTGACCCCGCGAGGCTAAACTTGCCGATGTCAGGCGTCCATAGCACCAACGTGGGATTCCCGGCGCTGAACCATGATCCGCACTGCCGGTAGCCGGGGCTCAAGGATTAGGCTCAGCTGAAACGTTAAGCGCATCGCCCGCATCTACGTCTCGACCCCCACGGACGCAAATTTTCAGGAGATCCAGACCGCACATGGCCAAAGCATCGAAGCTAGCCGAAAAAGCCATCACCGCCGCCGCCAAGGGCGGATGGGCCGTCTTCAACAAGCTCAACTCCATCAGCCCCAACGCCTCGTTCACCCCCAAGTGGTCGGACAAGCCGCTGCTCAAGAGCTACCAGAAAGAGAAGCCGCCTCTCGGCTGGCCCCGCACCACCGACTCGCTCTGCCCCAAGTGCATCCCCGAGATCCGCCAGCAGATCGTCGACGGCAAGCTCCCCCACGAGATCCTCCTGAACGAAAAGGTCGGCGAAATCAAGGCGCAGATCATCGAGCGCGACGGCCAGATTCTCATGGTCAAGGACTGCCCCGTTCACGGCCACTTCGAAGACGTCATGTCCATCGATCCGCCGATGATGAAGCACCTCGAAGACGTCTTCCCCGGCCGCGACATCCGCGCCCACAACGACGAGGGCCTCCACAACCACGGCACCTCGACCGTCACCCACGGCCGCGGATCGGTCCTCACGATCGACCTCACCAACCGCTGCAACATGATGTGCGACCCCTGCTTCATGGACGCCAACCAGGTCGGCTTCGTCCACGAACTCACCTGGGACGAGATCAAGACCATGCTCGACAACGCGATCACCATCAAGCCGCGTCGTCAGATGTCCGTCCAGTTCTCGGGCGGCGAGCCCACCCTGTCGCCCTACTTCCTCGACGCCGTCGCCTACTCCCGCAAGGTCGGCTACAACTCCGTCCAGGCTGCTACCAACGGGATCGAGTTCGCCAAATCCAAGGAGTTCGCCAAAGCCGCCGCCGAGGCCGGCCTTCGCTACGCCTACCTCCAGTTCGACGGCATCGGCAACGCCGCCAACTCGCACCGCAAGGTCGGCAACGCGTTCGACGTCAAGCTCCAGGCCATCCACAACCTCCACGAGGCCGGCGTCGACATCGTCCCCGTCACGACCATCGTCAACGGCATCAACAACGAGCAGGTTGGCCGGATCATCGAGTTCGCCCTCGACAACCCGAAGAAGATCAACTTCCTCTCCTTCCAGCCCGTCTCCTTCACCGGCCGCGACGAAGAGGTCTCGGACGAGCGCCGCGCCGCCCAGCGCTACACCCTGTCGCACCTCGCGCACGACATCCGCAACCAGACCGGCCTCGGCGAATCCACCCGCGACTGGTTCCCCATCTCCTTCATGAGCACCTTCTCCGATTGGGCCGACCTCGTCCACGGACCCGACCGCGACTGGGGACAGATCTCCTGCGGCTGCCACCCCAACTGCGGCATCGGCATGGCCCTGATGATCGACAAGGAAACCAAGGAAGCCGTCCCTGTCACCGCCTTCCTCAACGCCACCCAACTCGCCAAGGACGTCGCCAAGGTGAATGACGCCGCCCGCGGCAAGTTCCTGTCGATCGTCGGCGTCTCGCTCGCGCTTCTGCGCAACTACGACCCCACCAAGGCCCCCACCCACTTCAAGATCATGGATCTGCTCCAGAAGTTCGATAAGTGCTTCGGCGCGACCGGCCGCAACTACGGCAAGGTCACCGGCGATCGCACCATGGCCGACATCGAGAAGCGCCGCGCCGACCGCTGGAACTTCCTCTTCATCGCCGGCATGTGGTTCCAGGACCTCTTCAACTACGACTTCCGCCGCACCGAGCAGTGCATCATCCCGTACGCCACGCAGGAAGGCGAAATCTCCTTCTGCGCCTACAACACCGGCGTCGGCTGGCGCAACATCATCGAGAAGATGCACATGACCTCCACCCTCACCAAGTGGTACGAGGAGCACGGTCGCCACGAGATCTTCGCCGGCGGCAAGCAGGTCGCCATCGAGAAGCAGGAGAAGTACGACCTCGTCCTCAATGAGGCCCACGTCAACTCCGCCGCCAACGACACCTTCGACAAGAGCGGCATCGCCAAGAACGCCCGCGAAGAAAAGATCCGGGCCCGCGACGCCAAGCTCAAGTCGGACGCCGAAAACGCCCGCATGGCCAAGCTCTACCGCAAGGAGATCCTCAAGGAGCCCGAGCTCCCCGGCGGCTTCGTCGCCATCGGCGAGATCGGCGGCCTCGGCGCCGGCATCAAGCCCGCGAGTACACCGGCGCCTGCCGCCAACGCGGAGGTCGTCAACCATATCCACGACGAAGAGACGGTAGCCGGCGACTGATCTGTCCCAACCCTGATCGCAAAACAAAGGCCGCCAGCACTGGCGGCCTTTGTTGCGTCATCGCCCCACAACACCAAGTTTGTTGTCGTCTCGTCTTCCTTTCACGTCCGTGTGTATCCCGCGTGTCAGTTCCCGCGTCCAACCGGTGAAGTACCCTTGCCTGTCTCACAAACCGCGTCACTTCGTTCACGCCCTCAAATATTCCGGCAATCCGGTCCCGTCCGCCTACCGTCCTCTAATCAGCCAACCAACGACAGGAACGTCCATCCACTCCAACTCCGAACCGACCAGACTACGAGGTGGTACACGATGAACATCGATACAGCTCTGTTCGCCGCGACGGACCTGTCCACGCTGCGCGCTGATCTTCTACAGTCCGGTCTCGACTCCTGGCAGGCCGGCGAAGTCATCAGCGCCTTCCTCATCGGCAAAGGCTACGGCGTCTCGAACTGCGAGGCGCGTCACGCCGCCACCCGCATCGAGTCGCTCGGCTGCTCCATCCGTTCCCTGCAGGAGGAGCTCGCCCGCCTCGCGCTCGTGATGTAACTCGCCGCCTGCCCACTGCAACCACGTCCCTTCCTCACAGGCCATCTCCTCTATAGTGGAGCCTATGAGTTTGCGCCGCGTCTCCGCTCCCACGCAGGAGCGAATCACCCCGGAACGCCACGCACAACCTGCTCTCCGCTCCGGCCTCTCTTGGCATCGCCGGTGCGTTTGGGCCTCCGCGATCTCTATCGTTCTCCTCAGCCCGGGCAAGTCGCCCGCCGAAGCCCAAATGCCGCAGCCCCCCAGCGTCCCCGCGTCCGGCCCCGGCATCCCTTCCCGCCAAACCGATACGAAATCTGCGGAGATCCCCGACTCCGACCAGATCTCTCCCC
>CALMVL010000126.1 GCA_937873265.1 uncultured Granulicella sp. | reverse complement strand
ATGCGCGTCCCCGTCGTCGCCCTGTCGCAGCTCTCGCGCGGCTCCGAGCAGCGCACCGGCGACAAAAAACCGCTGCTCTCCGACCTCCGCGAGTCCGGCTCCATCGAGCAGGACGCCGACGTCGTCGCCTTCATCCACCGCGAAGAGTACTACGACCGCGAAAACGAAGACCTCAAAGGCAAAGCCGAAATCATCATCGCCAAGCAGCGCAACGGCCCCACCGGATCGATCCAGATGGCCTACCTCGCGGACTACACGCGCTTTGAAAACCTCGCGTCAAGCGGCGAGGGCGGCAGCTACGAATAGGCACCGATCTCTCCTGACACAACGCTGTCAGCAGCCCCCACCTACTCTCTCCTGAAGCGCTCACACCCGAGCCTCAGGAGACCCACATGTCCGCCACCCCACGCGACGCCGCCAACTGGTTCGAGATCCCGGCCACCGATCTCGACCGCGCCACCACCTTCTACGAGTTCCTCCTCGGCACAGACATCCGGCGGATCGACGGCCCCGATCCCAAGGCATTCTTTCCCGCCGCGCAGGACGGCGTTGGCGGGGCGATCGTTCACCGGCCGTCGCACCAGCCCGGCAGCTCCGGCCCCATGATCTACCTCAATGTCGACGGCTTTCTGAAGGAAGCCCTCGATCGGGCGCGGAGCTCCGGCGCCCATGTGCTCGTCCCCGCCACGCCCATCCCCGGCGGCTTTGGCACCTTTGCCTGCATTCTCGACAGCGAAGGCAATCACATCGGTCTCGCCGGCTCGGAGAAGGTCGCCGGCAGCCACTAGAATCAGCCGCATGCGCCGAGCCGACCGCCTCTTCCGCATCGTCCAGCTGCTTCGCTCGGGGCGGCTGCTCACCGCCGAGCGCCTCGCCCAAAAGCTGGAGGTCTCGCCCCGCACCGTCTACCGCGACGTGCGCGACCTCCAGCTCGCCGGCACGCCCATCGAGGGCGAAGCCGGCGTCGGCTACACGCTGCGCCGCGACCTCGACCTGCCGCCCCTCATGTTTACCCGCGAAGAACTCACCGCCCTCGTCCTTGGCACTCGCCTCGTCGCGGCCTGGGGCGGTACAGAGAACGTCCGCGCCGCCCGATCCGCGCTCGACCGCATTGAGGCGGTTCTCCCCCCGGACCTGCGCGACCGCCTCGACTCCATCCAGCTCTTCTCCCCCTCGTTCCAGATGTGCCCCGAGCACCGCGACCGCCTCGACCTTCTGCACGCCGCCTGCACCAGCCGCACGCTTCTCCACCTCACCTACCGCCGCGAAGACGGCGCTGAATCCACCCGCACCTTGCGCCCGCTCGCCCTGTATTTCTGGTCGGGTGTTTGGACGCTGGTCGCCTGGTGCGACCTCCGCGACGACTTCCGCTCCTTCCGCCTCGATCGCATGGTCGCCGCCGACCTCCTTCCCGAGACCTTTACCCCCCAATCCGGCCAGCAACTCGACGACTTTCTCCGTCGCATCCGCGCAGAACCGCTCCCCGAGCGTTACCGCCCAAAGCCCTGACCAACTCTCAGTCGGCTCGGCGATACCATAGCGTCTGGAGCCGCACCACTTGAACAGCTGGGCCGAAATCTCCGAGCAGCACCTCACGGCTAACTACCGCGCCGTCCTCCACATCGCCGGCCCCGACCTCCCCGTTCTCGCCGTGATCAAGGCCAACGCTTACGGCCACTCCGCCGAGCTCTGCGCTCCCCTCCTCGCCCGCGCCGGCGCCCCTTGGCTTGGCGTCACGGACGCCGAAGAAGGTGTCCGCGTCCGCAACTCGCTCACCACGGCCGGCATGCCGCTTACCTGTCAGCCCGAGGTTCTCGTGATGTGCGGCCCAGCCCCCGAAGATGCGGATGCCATCGTTCACCACCACCTCACCCCCGTCGTCTGGGATCCAGCACAGATGGAGGAACTGAATCGCGCCGCCTCTGCTACCCCGGCCCAGCTTTCCGTACACCTCGAAGTGGATACCGGCATGTCTCGCCAGGGATTAGCCGCCGGCTCAGCGTTCAACCGTACACTTGAAGTTCTTGGCAAGTGTCGCCACCTACAACTGACCGGGGTCCTTACCCACCTCGCCTCCGCCGAAGTCAGCGGCGCGGCACAGACCCGGGAGCAGCTCGCGGAGTTTAGCCATCTTCTTACGGCCGTCGCCCGACATCGTTTCCGCCCGCGATGGCTGCACGTCGGCAACACCTCCGCCATCGACAATGCGAAGCTGACCTCGGAACCATCCGATCCAGTCACGCCAATGGCGTGGCTGCGCGAGTTTGCCGATAGATTCGGAGCGCGCCCCATGCTCCGCTCCGGGCTCGCCCTTTACGGCCACGCCCTGCCCCTCGATTCCCTCACCGACTCCCGCCTCCACCCGCATCTCCATCCCGTCCTCACCTGGAAGACCCGCATCCGCTCCCTTACCGATGTCCCCGCGGGAGCTGCCATCGGATACAACGCCACCTTCCGCGCCGCCCGCCCCATGCGCCTCGCCCTCATTCCCGTCGGCTACGCCGACGGCCTCCGCCGCGAGCTCTCCGCTACCAATACCCGGCCAGGCGGGTGGACCCTCGTCCACGGCCAGCGAGCCCCCATTGTCGGTCGCGTTTCCATGAATCTCACCACGATCGATGTCACCTGTATCCCGGAAGCCAGGATCGGCGAAGAAGTTACGCTTCTCGGCCCCGGCATCACCGCCGCAGACCACGCCCAGATCGCCGGAACGATCCCTTACGAGATCCTCTGCGGCATCCGCCCGACCGTCCGCCGACTCGTGGCTCCCCTGACGTCGGAGCCAACATTTGCACCCGTCACGACCGCCCCGGTACCATCCATCTAGGAGATTCGAAGACCCATGGAAACATTGCCCACGGCGCGCCGTACCGAAGATATCGCGCTCGATCTTTTGAAGTTTGTTGCAGCGCACGCCAACGTTGGCGGCAAGCAGGCCGGAGCCACCGGATTCGGCGTTCCTTCCAGCTCGAAATCTGAAGATCAGGTGCAGCAGCTTCTGGATCTCTACACTCGCTGCCGCGAAGCCGTCGAGTCTCCGACCGTAAATAAGTAGTGCCGCATTCTGCGCCCAATCCCCTGCGCGTCCTTGTCGTCGGCGCCGGCGTATTTGGCCGTCACCACCTCCGGATCTACCGCGAGCTCGAAAAGGGCGGCTACCCGGTCCAGCTCGCCGGTCTGGTGGAGCCCGATCCCGTCGCATCCGCGGAGGCGGCTCATCGTTTCGGCGTCCCCGCGTTTCGCTCGATAGAAGCCGCGCTGGCCGTGGTCGAAAATCTGGATGCCGCCTCGGTCTGCGTGCCCACCCTCCACCACGCTGGCGTTGCAAGGCCGCTGCTTGCGGCGGGTCTCGATCTGCTCATCGAGAAGCCGCTCGCCGCCACGCTGTCCGAGGCGGAGGAGATCGTCGCGCTGGCACGCGATCACGGTCGCATTGTGCAGCCCGGTCACTTGGAGCGGTTCAACCCTGCTGTTACCGCCGCTCGCGCCCATCTCAACCGGCCGATGTTCTTCGAGGCGCACCGCCTCTCCATCTTTACGCCGCGTTCGCTGGACGTTGACGTCGTCCTCGATCTCATGATCCACGATCTCGACATTGTCCTCTCGTTTACGCAGTCGCCGGTCAAAGAAGTTCGCGCTGTGGGTCTGCCCGTTCTCTCTCCCAAGGTCGACATCGCCAATGTGCGACTGGAGTTCGAGAACGGCTCGGTGGCCAACTTCACCGCCAGCCGTATCTCCACAGAACGTGTCCGCAAGCTGCGCTTCTTTCAGCCCCACCAGTACCTTTCGCTCGACTTTGCCCGCCAAGATCTTCTGCTGATTGATGTCACCGCCGCTGCCGGCCTCATCTCCGGACAAATAACGCCCGAGTACTTCGCCCAGTTGGCCGCCGATCGGCTGTCGGACGGGGCACATCCTACTCCCGGTCTGTCCCTGCAGAAGATTCCGGTGCAATCCGGCGAGCCACTTCGGCTCGAGATCGAGGCGTTTTTGCACGCGGTCCGCACCCGCGAGCAGCCCGTCGTCACCGCCGAGCAGGGACGCGACGCGCTCGCGATCGCGCTCGCCATCAACACCTCCATCGCTGACCATAGCCGACGCGCCGGTCTGAGCTAGCCTGCTTGGTTGAATGAACCGGCAGCGGCAGGGCGGGGGAGTAGTCGACGAGGGCGACGGGATAGAGCGCGTTCAGTGAGAGGCGTCGGGAAAGGGGGCGTTCGCGCGGGCAACGCGGATCTGGTGGTCGGTGAAGTTCGCGTGCATCTCGGGAAGCGGGTATTTCGGCATGTGGCAGGTGGTGCAGCGGGTGGTGGCTACGGGGCAGGAGTGAGTGAGGTGATTGAGCTCCTTCACTTCTGTTCTCCGCTGTGCGGCGGATGGGACGCCAGGGGTGGAAGACACCCGTCTTTCCCCTGCGGGTCCGGTTTGCGGATCCATCGGTCGAGAGGACAGATCTTGTTGAAGGGTAATGGTTTCGGGACGGCTGGTGTGGCACGAGAGGCAGATGCGGTCGTAGTGCTCGGCGACGTGGTCGAGGGGGGCGTGGGGGTCGTGGCAGGATTGGCAGGTGA
>CALMVL010000125.1 GCA_937873265.1 uncultured Granulicella sp. | reverse complement strand
GGGTGTTTCCGAAGCTGCGGGGGGCGGATCGGCTGACGGCGGAGTCGCTGAGGCCGGCGGAGGAGAGTTTGGCGGAGGCGGAGCCGGTGGATTGAGGGTTGCAGTTTCGTATACGAACGTATACACAATGTAGACGCATGGACCTCAGCTTCCTCCATCACGGGCAGCGGTTTGTCTGGAATGTCGAAAAGGCTTCGAGCAATCTAGCGAAACATGGCGTGAGCTTCGAGAAAGCCTGTGAGGTTTTCTTCGATCCTTTTGTCTGGTCTGACGATGCGAGTGCCTTGGGAGAGCAGAGAGAGATGCGGCGATCGGGCTCACGGAGGACTGGACGATGTTGTTTGTGGTGCATGTGTTTCGACAGGAAGATGTAATCCGGATCATTTCGGCGAGGCCGGCGACGGCTGAGGAAAGGAGAGCGTATGAAGGCGGTGAGTGAGCGAGTGAAGGCACGGCTGCGGCGAAACCGGCCGATGGCGACGATCAGTATGCGGATGCCGGAGGACGTAATCGAGGATCTGAAGGAGATTGCTCCGGCGCTGGGTTTTTCGGGGTATCAGCCGCTGATGCGGGCGTATATCGGGCAGGGGTTGCGACGGGATCAGGCGCGGCTGGATGGGTCGGAGGTGCAGCTGCTGACGGAGAGTTTGCGCAAGCAGGGGGTGGGGGATGCGGTGATTTCGGCGGCGATTGCGGAGGCGCGGATGCGGTCGGCGTGACTGTCTCAATTCAGAGGAGCACTTATGAGCCGCACGACCGCGAAATGTTCAAGGCTGGTCCTTTTGCCTGCAGTTACGTGCATGAGCTGCGCTCTCGTGGCATGTCGCGGAATACCTGAAGAGCATTTAGTCGAGGTCAGGGAGGGCGCGTTCAAGATTGACGTGAGATCCCGGGAGTTCCATCACTCAGGAACCGTGAATGTTGATATTTGCGTAACAAACGTTTCTGATCCCCTCGTTCCAGAGGGAAAGCCGCAGTGCTTTTTTCATGGGTACGACCTGGATGGCTTAACGACAGAGTGGCTTTCAGAACGGGTGATCCTTGTTAGGTTTGAGTGTGGACGGGTATCGGAGTTCTCCAACTACGCATTGGTGGTCAAAGATCTGCCATTTCCGGCGGAGTTCCACGCAGTTCTCGACGAGACGGGGTGCAGGTCGTCCTGACTTGCGTTCCGTGATGAGGACTCATAGCTTCGCACTAGAGATCGGGAGGCGAGATGGAGACGGGAAAGAAGGTTGCGCTTGGGGCGACGCTGGTGGCGGTGCTGGCGGTTGGGGTTCGGTTTGGGCTGCTGGTGCATCAGCGGCATGTGGATGAGAACGCTCCGGCCGTGAGCCATGCGGAGGATTGGAAGAAGGGTACGGATGAGGACTCGCTGGTGTTTTTGAAGAAGAAGCGGCCGGGCAATCTGAAGGATGTGAAGGAGCTGGACGGGACGACGGTGTGGGTGAGCGCGGGGGGGCAGATGGAGTATTACCCGGTGGCCGGCAAGCGGGCGGTGTACGGGAAGCCGGCGGGGACGCTGCTGGGAGCCCAGCGGATGGAGGTGAAGGACGCGATCGAGCAGGCGGGGGCGCCGAAGGGGGCGACGTTTCGGATTCCGGGTGGGGACAAGCAGGTGTTGCTCGTGTTTACACTGCCCCAGTCGAGCGATCCGGAGAAGGAGTATGCGGTGCCGGTGGGGTACAAGCAGGGTGGGGAGTACACGTTTTATACGGACGAGCTGTTTTTCTATGACGATCCGCACCAGCTTTACAGCCACTGGGGGCCGAAGGTGTGGGCGGCGGTGGATGCACACCGGGCGGAGCTGGGGATGAGCGAGGCGGAGGTGCAGCTGGCGCTGGGGCAGGTGAGCAAGAGTGTGAGCGAGGAGTATGGGAACCGGATGGTGGTGTACATCAATGGCGGGCATCCGAAGGCGGTGACGTTTGTGAAGAACAGGGCGACGGCGGTGCGGGACGACCAGGGATTCTAGCCGATGGTGAGCCGCTGGTTGGCTGGCGAGGCGCGATCTGAGTGACGAGCGGGAGCGATCGCGACCGGGGATCGACCCTTTAGCTCTGTTGAATCTGGCGGGCCTCGTCGGGGAGGAGGGTTAGTTCCTGCCAATCGAGTTCTTCCTGGAGCTGGTTGTAGAGGTCGGGGCCGAGCTGGTCGTTGACGCGCATGGTTTCGAGTTCCTGGCGCTCCGCGAGGATGGCGCCGAGGCCGAGATCGCGGTGGCGCTGGAAGTTGGGTGGTTCGGTTTCGGCGAGGGCGGCGTCGTGGTCGAGCTGGTAGAGGAAGCGGAGGTTTTCGGCTTCGGGTTCGGTGCGGCCGGACAGGGTGTTGAGGGCGACTTCGGCGAGGCGCGAGCGTGCCTGGACGAGCTCCCGGCGGGCGGTGTCGGTCTGGTCGAGCCTGAGCCAGGTGATAAGCGGCGACAGGGTGGAGCCCTGGACGATGAGGGTGAAGAGGACGACGGAAAAGGCGGTGAGGACGACGGTGTCGCGCTGGGGGAAGTTGGCGGGAAGGGCGAACGCGGTGGCGAGGGTGACGAGGCCGCGCATGCCGCTCCAGGCGGCGAGCAGGCCCTGGCGGATGGAGGCGGGCTCGGGCCGGCCAGTGCGGCGGTACCACCAGGCGAGGGTGCGATTGAAGCCGACGACGAGGGCGATGCGGGAAAGGACGACGGCGGCGACGACGACGCCGGAGAAGCGGAATGCCTGATGCAGCGGCGCGGACTTCATGGCGCCGAGGATGGTGCGGACCTGCATGCCCATGAGAAGGAAGGCGAGGACGTTGAGGGTGAAGACGACGGCGTCCCAGACGGCGTACGACTGGACGCGCATACGGGCGAAGGTTTCGGTGAGCCTGGCCGTGCGCGAGATGGTGACGGCGTAGGCGATGGTACAGAGGACGGCGGAGAATTTGAGGTGGTCGGCGAGGATCCAGACGAGGTAGGAGGAGCAGAACTGGAGGAGGGTGCCACCGAGGGTGTCCTGTACGAAGGAGGTGGTGCGGCGAAGAAGAAGGCCGCAGACGATGCCGAGCAGGATACCGGCGGGGGCGGCGAGGGCGAGGCGGGCGCCGGCGGCGAGGGTGACGCGGCCGGGGGCGAGGACGGCGAGGGCGGTGGAGAAGAGGAGCAGGG
>CALMVL010000124.1 GCA_937873265.1 uncultured Granulicella sp. | reverse complement strand
AGACCGGCGGGCTGCGTACATTGCGGGGGGGTTGGTGGGGGCGCGGCTGCCGTGGCCGGGGTGACGCAGACGATGCCGCGGGACGAGGTAACCGAATGGCATGAAGCGCCTTTTCAGATCGTCGCTGCCGAGGATCCGGGCGGACGTGAGTTGGGCAAGTCGGTCCGAAGGATTGGATTGACTGGCGACCGGGGGCGGCGCAGAATGCTGACACGAAGGAAGAGTGCGTTTCGGGGGTTGGTATGAGAGGTGGGTGGCTGGTTCTGGCTGGGCTGATGGTTTCGCCGGTGGTGGCGCGGGCGGACGTGTTTGACTTCCTTTATCAAGCGACGTCGTTTGATGCTGGATGCACGAACTTCTCTTTGCCGTATTGCCCGCAGGAGGTGATCGAGTTTCGAGTGTCGACACCCGTGGTGCCGGATGCCTACACGGATTCGACATTTACCGTGCTGCATCCGGAGATCCTGCAATACCCGATCAACGGTGCAGGCAACGGGATTACGTTTGGAGTGGCGGGCGGGGGCGGACCGGTTCAGATCCAGTTCGAAGGCAACGGGAAGTATGCGTTGCTTTACTACGATGACTTCAACCAGTCGCCCTTTACCGGGCCTACATCTTCTCCCACCTTTGTCGCAGGTTCCGGGGCGGCGACGGTATTTGAGCCGGGATGCCAGTCGGATGATCTGATGTGCGGTCCGGTGGGTGGCGGGGATGGCTTCTTGACAGTTACGGACCTGGGCACGGCGGCGACGCCGGAGCCATCGACGCTGGTGCTGCTGGGGACGGGGATGGCGGGAGCTCTGGGCGTGGCGCGGCGGCGAATCGGTCGAGGTTAGTTCTTGAGGAAGTTTTTTGCGAGGAAAAGGGCGTTCGCGGGGCGTTCGGCGAGGCGGCGCATGAAGTACGGGTACCATTCGGTGCCGAAGGGGACGTAGACGCGCATGCCGAAGCCTTCGCGGGCGAGCTGCCGCTGGAGGTCGCGGCGGACGCCGTAGAGCATCTGGAACTCGAAGGCGGATTTGGGGAGGTTTTGTTCGGCGACGAAGCGGCGCATGGTGTCGATGATGCGTTCGTCGTGGGTGGCCATGCCGCAGAAGGTGCCGGAGGTGCTGAGCTGCTTCATGAGGCTGACGTAACTCTCGTCGACGTCGGATTTTTCGGGGAAGGCGAGGGAGGCGGGCTCCTTGTAGGCGCCCTTGCAGAGGCGGATGCGGATGCCCTGATCGGTGAGGCGTTTTGCGTCGCGCTCCGTGCGGTAGAGGTAGGCCTGGAGGACGGTGCCGACACGACCTTGAAGGCCGGGGAGGGCGTGGAGGCGCTCGGTGATGGCGATGGTGGCTTCGGTGTGGGCGGATCCTTCCATGTCGATGCGGACGAAGGAGTTGATGGAGGCCGCGTGGTGCGCGATCTCGCCGACGATCCTTTCGGCGAGGTTGGGGTCGAAGTCCATACCCATCTGGGTGAGCTTGACGCTGACGTTGGCGTTGAGGCCACGGGAGCCGATGGCGTCGAGGAGCTGGTGGTAGATGCCGGCTCCGGCGCGGGCTTCGTGTTCGGTGAGGACGCTTTCGCCGAGAGAGTCGAGGGAGACGGAGATGCCGTCCTCGTTGAGGCGCTGGGCAACGTCGAGGGCTTCTGCGACGCTCATGCCGGCGACGAAGCGGGAGCTCATGCGGCGGCCGAGCGTGGACCGCTCGGAGAAGGCGCGGGCCTGACGGTTCTGGCTGAGGGCGATGAAACCGGATCGCAGCATGGGGCTCCCTGAAGGCGGCCGGCCCGTGCGTGGGCTGCCTGATGGTATTGTCCCATGGGTGGGGATTGGTGAGGGTGGTGTCGTTGCGCGGCCGATGTCGGGTTACGGGGTCTTCTGGACGGCGATGCGGACACCCGAGTCGCTCATCGGAGCGGAGGGGGTGGGAGTGACCTGCGGGGTGACCATGGTGGAGGTGTCGGTGAGGGCAGCGATGTCTTTGTCGTAGCGGCCGGCGATGGAGTTGGTGCGGATGATGGCCATCTCTTCGAGCATCTTCATGCCGTCCCGGAGATAGGACATTTTGGAGCGCTCGTCGTGGCCCCAGGTGACGGCGACTTCCTGGACGGTGTAGCCAAGCTTTTGCGCGATAAAGAGGATTTCGGGGTCGAAGCCCCAGCGCTCGATGCGCTGCAGGCGGAAGATGACCTGGGCGGCGGGGCGGCGGAAGGCTTTGAAGCCGCACTGGGTGTCCTCGAAGGGTAGGCCCATGACCATGCGGGTGACGGCGTTGAAGCAGCGGCCGAAGAAGCGGCGGTAGATCGGCTGGTGTTTGGTTTGCTTTTGTTTGTCGAGCCAGCGGGATCCAATGGCGACGTCGGCTCCGGCATGGATGGCGGCAATGAGGCGCTCAGCTTCTTCGATGGGAGCGGACAGATCGGCGTCGGTGAACATGACGATGTCGCCGGCGGCCTGGAGCAGGCCGTTGCGGACGGAGTAACCCTTGCCGCGGTTGCCAGGATTGCGAACGAGGTTAAGGCGGGGATGGGTTTCCATCCAGTGCTCGACAATGGCCGCTGTGTCGTCTTTGGAGCCGTCGTCGACGACGAGGACTTCGGCGTCCCACCCACGCCCCTCGATGCAGCCGAGGACACGCGAGAGCGCGGTTTCGAGTCGTGTGGACTCGTTGTACGCCGGAATCACGATGCTTAACTGCGGGTGTGCCATTTTCGGCCGACCTGTTCCGTCCTGTCTGCTGCTGACGCGGTGTAAGTGCTTGGAAGCTGAGGGGGTAACCCTCGCGACGCGTGTGATGATACTCCACATTGTTAATGTTTGACGAGCGAATTCGATTCTTGCCGTCGGGGCGAGTCGGAGGCGGGGTGCTGCTACACTCCTCGACATGCCGGAAGAGTTTGTAGCGCCGCGATCGCCCGAGCCGCCACCCCCACCACCGCCTCATGCAGGCTTTCCGCCGCCGGGTGTTGCGGCCGGAGCGTACGGGTACCCGCCTCCGGGCGGGTTTGTCTATCCGCCGGCGGGGCCGTACGGCTATGCGGCGGGAGGGTATGGACGGGGTCCGCTGCCTCCCCGGCCGCAGCGCTCGGCCTGGTTTTACCTGGCGACGATCGGCGGTTCGGTTCTTGCGGTTGGGCTGGTGATCTGGGGGCTGATGTGGGCGGCGATGCGGCAGGTGAACGGAGTTTCAGGCACGGGCGCGTTTGTCGGGTCGTCGATCGCAGTGATCGATCTTTCGGGCGTGCTCGTGGATCCCGACAAGTTTGACACGCAGCTCAGGAAGTTCGGCGACGACGGTTCGGTGAAGGCGATTATTCTGCACATCAACTCGCCGGGGGGAGGCGCGGCGGCGTCGCAGGAGATGTACCACGAGGTTTTGCGGGTTCGGCAGGAGACGCATAAACCGGTTGTGGCGGCGGTCGAGAGCGTGGGGGCTTCGGGGGCGTACTACATTGCGTCGGCTTGCGACAAGATCTATGCGAACGATGCGTCGGTGGTGGGATCGATCGGCGTCATTATGGAGTGGACCAACTACGGCGACCTGCTGCGGTGGGCCAAGCTGAAGTCGGTGGTGATTCACGCGGGCGAGTTGAAGGACGCCGGGGATCCGTCGCGCGATCTGACGCCGAAGGAGCAGGCGTATTTTCAGTCGCTCGTGGATAACATGTACACGCAATTTGTGCACGATGTGGCGACGGGACGGCATACGACGGACGACCGGATTCGGCCGCTGGCAACGGGGCAGGTTTGGACGGGGCAGCAAGCGCTGCCGCTTGGGTTGATCGATAAACAGGGCGGGTTCCGGACGGCACTGATCGAGACAGCGCGATCGGTAGGCATCTCGGGCGAGCCGAACGTGGTGCGGCCGGCGAAGGACAAGCGGGGATTGGCGGGGCTGTTGAGCTCGGACACGGATGATCTGTTTCCGAATGCGTCGAAGCTGCTGGATCGGGCTCCGGGCTTTTACTTCATGTGGAAGTAGGCCAGGCGCTGAGCCGCACGTCGGCAGACGGGACGGGTCCAAAACTCTTCGGCGGGCAATCCCGTCTACAATCAAGACGATAGTGTTGCGTGAGAACCTCGCCCCGATCGCACGAAAGGACACTGCTGCCGATGACCAAAGCGGACCTGGTCGATAAAGTAACAGCCCTGGGCGACCTGACGCGTCGCGACGGGGAGGTGATCGTGGATACGCTGTTCGACGCCGTGATCAGCGCGCTGAAGTCGGGCGACAAGATTGAGATCCGGGGGTTCGGTTCGTTTCGAACGCGGCAACGGAACGCGCGGACAGGGCGGAACCCGAAGACGGGATCGAAGGTGGATGTACCGGCGAAGCGGGTACCGTTTTTCAAGCCCTCGAAGGAGCTGCGGGATACGGTGAACAAGCGGACGCACGGGGGTGAAATTGACGTGCATCTGTCGCCCAAGGTGGAGAGGGAGATTGAAGAGGCGGTGGACCCGCATCATCCGCCGCCCATGTAGGTTCGCGTAACCGGGAACAGAAGGGCGGCATCGGCCGCCCATTTCCATTCCCGGCGGATTGTGAGTGGACGCGGGAGTGTCGAAGACAAGAGTCGGGCTCCAGCACGAGGCGGGAGATAAGCCCGTCGGATCACGTTTCAGGTTCTGCTTTTCATTCAGCGCATGGCGGTATGGGTGGAACCCGGTTGGGCAAGCAGGCGTTCGACAAGGGCGGTGATGTTCTGACGCAGTTCGGCGTTGCCGGTGGGGTTGGCGGGACCGGCGAATCCGGCGTGGATCTCTTTGACATGGCCGTCGCGGCCGATGAAGAAGCTCGTGGGCCAGGAGTTGAGATTATTGACGCCGGGAATGACCTGGTTGAGGTCGTCTTTGTGGCCGGCGAGCAGGACGGGATAGGTAAGGCCGTAGCGGGCGACAAAGGCACGGAGGCGGGTGGGATTGTTGAACTGGTCTCCGTCCTCGAAGTTCAGGTTGATGATCTCGAGACCTCCCGCGTGGAATTGTTTATAGAGCGACTCGAGAAACGGGGCTTCGTCGTGGCAGTTGGGGCACCAAGAGCCCCCGATGGAGACGATGACGACCTTGTTGCGGAGGGATGGATCGGACTGGGTGATCTCGTGGCCATCGAGGGTTTTGCCTGAGAAATGAAGGGGAGCGGACGGGTTTTTGAGGGAGGCCTGGTCGGTGGGACGGGTAGGCGCCGGGAGATTGAGCTTGCGGGCCTCAGCGGGGCGGCGAGCGGTGATGTCGGTCTGCCAAGATTTATTGGCGTCGGAGGCGATGAGGTTGGTGAGGGTGAGCTCCGACCCGTGCGGGGTGATGGACCAGAAGGTGGGGCCGTCCGGGTTGAAGTGGCTGACGCGATAGGAGGTGCCGTCCCAGCGTCCAAAGAGTGAGCCGCTGTCGCCATCGATACGTTGGAAGACGGCGCGGATCTCGCCGGGCCGGCCGGCAGGCGAGATAAGGAGTTGCCAGGCGGATTCACCTTTGGGGGAGTGGACCGCGACCTCCCAGGCGCCGGTGATGCTGGGCGCGCCGTGGACGGGTTCGACGGGCTTGGCGGGTTCGAGCTGGACGGGGATGCGGGTGGGAGTCGAGGCGGGCGGCGGGCCGAAGGTGCCGGTGAGATGGCCGTCGGGTGCGGCGGTGAGATCGAGCGTTGCATTGAAATAGTTAAAGGCGATGGTGAGATGGTTGCCGTCGAGGTTGGTTTGGGAGGCGACGGAGCGGTCGAGACCGGTGGCACGAGCGGCAGCGGGACCGTTGACGAGGGCTGCCTGGAGATGCGCCGCGGGGCCTGAGATCTGGAGGGTGAGGGGAACCTGCTGGCCGCGGTAGGTGGTGGTGCCAGTATAGGTGCCGGTAAGGGACGGCGATGCCGCTGCGGCGGCGATCGGAGCGAGGGACAGAAGGGCGAGGGCATGCGCGTGAAGGGTCATAGGTCTCTCAAGGGGGTGAGGGGCTTGTAACAAGGCCGGGTGCGGCTACGAGCGGGGAGGCGCGTCGGGTCGGGGCGCCTGCGGAGAGCGGCGGCAACAACAGCGACGGGAGAGCGCAGGCGGCATGAGGTTGAGGGTAGGGGAGAG
>CALMVL010000123.1 GCA_937873265.1 uncultured Granulicella sp. | reverse complement strand
CGTCCTCGCCAGCCCCCAGACCCGCGCATCCCACCAACACCATGGCCCCGAAGCACCCGAGATCTTCCGGCCTCACCTCCGCCCTCCTTCTCGCCACCTCCGGGGGCCTGCTCGACGCTATCACTTACCTTGTCCACCAGGGGGTCTTTTCGAGCGCCCTCAGCGGCAACGTCGTCCTGCTCGCCGTCACCCTCATCCGCCGCGACATCCCGCAAGCGCTTCGTCATCTCACGCCCATCGTCGCCACCCTCCTCGGCATCTTCGTCGCCCGCGCCATCCGTATCGAGCCCGCACCCCGCATCGTCAGGCTTTCCCTGCTTCTCGAGTCTGCCCTCCTGCTCCTCTGCGGCCTCCTCACCCTCCCCGGCCAGGTGATCGTCGCCACAGCCGCCTTCGCCGGAGCCTTTCAGATCAGCAACTTCCGCCGCGTCGATCAGATCGGCTACAACTCCACCTTTGTTACAGGAAATCTCCGTGACGTCGCCGAGGGCTGCTTCGAGGCGATCGACCACGCCAACCAGGCGAACGCCGGCACCCGGCAGCGCGGTCGCAAAAAGGTGCGGGACCTCGGCCTGATCACCCTCGCTTTCCTCGCCGGAGTCGCGCTCGGCGCTGTGCTCGCCCCACGCTTCCACGATCGTGCCTTCTTGGCCGCCCTCCCATTCCTCCTGGCAACCCTGCTCGTTCAAACTCCCGCCCCAAAGCAGAAGGGCTGAGCGCCTCAGCGCCCAGCCCCAGCCGCAAACCGGTCAGCGACTTACTTCTGCGTCTCGGTCGCGTTCCCCTCAACCTGCTTCGGCGCACCCGACGCAGCCCCGGTCCCAACGCCCACCTTGATCTGCTTCGGCTTCGCCTCCGCCTTCTTGGGCAGAGAAACCGTCAGCACGCCGTGCTCGTAGTCTGCCTTCACCTGCTCGGTATCGACCGTCTGGGGCAGCGTAAATGTCCGCACAAAGCTGCCGTACCGCCGCTCAATCCGGTGAAAGTTCTCTTCCTTCTCATCGGCCTGGAACCGCCGCTCCCCCTTCACCGTCAGCGTCTGGTTCTCCACCCGGATGTCCAGATCCTCCTGCTTGATTCCCGGAACCTCCAGCCTCAGCTGCAACTTCTGCGCGTCCTCATACACATCCACCGCGGGAACAAAGTTTCCCGTGGCCAGGCTCTCGGTCTCAAACTCCGGCCGGGCAAAGTCGTGAAAGATCGAGTTCAGCCGGTTCTGCAACACCGCCACATCCTGCAACCCACTTCGAAACGGCACCAATCGTGTCATCGCGTCCATCTCCTCTGCGGCACCTGCCGCTCAACTTCGGGTCGCACTCACCGACCCATACCGTATAAGACGCTGTTCTTCGTCAAGAGTTGCATGAAATGTGACAAGGGAACACTCACTTGCGTCCACTCCCACCTCCGTGGGAGTGCCATCCCCCCCTCGCTCCTTCTAGCCTTCTCCTGCAGCCGTGTGTTGCCCGCGAGCCTCCGCTCTCGCCCAAACCGCAGCCGCCCTGAGGAGCTTTCTTCCGGCCCATGACTCGCCCCAACCGAATCCAGTCCCCCACTGCCCGGCTCGCGCCGCTGCTCCTTCTCCTTGTCGCCGCGACCCTGCTCGCGGGCTGCGGCCGCGGCAGCTCCCCGCTCGCAGCCTCCGCTCCCCCCGCCGTCGCCGCCGACCTCCGCGGACAGGTCCATGGCGGCCAGCAGGTCGTCGCAGGAGCCCACATCTACGTCTTCGCCGCCAATACCTACGGGTACGGCTACAACTCCATCTCGCTGCTCAACCCCGCGATCCCCGGCGTCTACACCGACGCCCTCGGCACCTACGTCCTTACCGACCAGTACGGCAACTTTGCCCTTTCGGGCGCCTACTCCTGCTACCCCGGCCAGCAGGTATATGTGCTCGCCCAGGGCGGCAACCCCGGCCTTCCCGCCGGAACCGACAACGCCGCCCTCACCATGATCTCCGTCCTGGGCTCCTGCCCCTCCGACGGCACCTTCGCCGGCCACATCGCCTACCTCGACATCAACGAGGTCTCCACCATCGGGGCCGTGTACGCCCTCGCCGGTTTCATGACCGACGTCACCCACGTCTCCGGCCCCGCCACGCCCGCCGGCCTGCGCGGCATGGCCAACGCCTTCGCCGCGTTTGCCAATCTGGTCGACCTCGGCAGCGGCACGGCCCGCACCGTCTCCGCCGGCGGAGGCAACGGCGCCATCCCCACCGCCAAGATCAACACCCTCGCCGACATCCTCTCGCCGTGCATCAACTCCAACGGATCCGCGCTCGTCTGCACCGCCCTCTTCAACGCCACGCCCGCGCCCGGCGGCATCGCCCCCACAGAAACCACCACCGCCGCGCTCAACATCGCCCACAACCCCAGCATCAACGTCGCGACCCTCTGGAACATCATCTCCGGCACCCCGCCCTTCCAACCCACGCTGCCCATCGCCCCCAACGACTGGACGCTCCCCATCACCTTTCGCGCTCCGTCCATGCAGGGACCCTATTACCCCGCCATCGACTCCTCCGGCAATCTCTGGGTGCCCTCCTACGCCACCAACACCGTCTTCGAGTTTGACCCCCTCGGCAACATCCTCTCCGGCCCGAACGGCTTCTCCGGCGGAGGCCTCGCGCAGCCCTACGCCATCGCCATCGACAGCGCCGACAACGCCCTCGTCGTCAACTTCAGCCTGACGAACTCCTCCGTTTCGAAACTGTCCGCCGGCGGGGTCAGTGTCAACACCCCCTATCCCTGCTCCGGCGAGTGCTTTTTTCCCGCCATCGACGCCGCCGGAAACCTCTGGATCTCCGGCAAAACCCAGACCACCGCCCTCACCTCCACCGGCTCCCCTATCGCGACCTTTCCCTCAGCCAGCTTCAACTCCGGCATCTCCGTCGATCCCTCCGGCAACGCCTGGACGCTTGGCACCGCCGGCAACCTCTACCGCTTCGCCCTGCCCTCCGGCAATACCACGTTCACCCGTTCCGCCGCCTACACCGGCAACGACACCACCCCCACCGCCATCGACGGCGCCGGAAACCTCTGGTTCGCCAGCCTCAAAAACAATGTCCTCGGCGAAACCGGTCCCAACGGCACGCCCATCTCGCCTGCCACCGGCTACCCCGGCGGCGGCCTGAACGCACCCGCCGGCCTCGCCATCGACGGGGCGGACAATATCTGGGTCACCAACCGCGCCGGCAACTCCATCTCCGTCTTCCGCAACGACGGCACCGCCATCACCCCCGCCACCGGCCTCACCGACGCCGCCTACGACGCCCGGCTCGCCCACAGCGGCGCGGA
>CALMVL010000122.1 GCA_937873265.1 uncultured Granulicella sp. | reverse complement strand
CACATGGATTTGGGCTGTCTCCCATGGGATGAGGTCGCCGTTGTGCCAGATGTGGGTAGTGGTCTGAAGAGGCATGGTGGAACTCCTTTGAGTCGGACGACGCCGGGCTGCGCTGGGTTGAAATCTGAGGGTATCAGACTGAATCTTCCCAACTGAAGGGAGGAACGCGGACTGGGTATTCCGATATCGCTGGATCAGGTGGACGCCGGATGCCTAGCGCGAGCGAGAGTGTCCTGTGGGACATGGGTAACGGCAGCGTGGAATAATGGCGGGATTGCCTGGCGAGAGCGGCTGAGGATGTGAGGATTGCTGGCGCTAGAAGCTGTGGCTGAATGCGCTCGTCGCTGTTTGTACGCTCGATGACCCAAACAGCTTGCGGAGGCCGGGAGGCCGAGCGATCGCAGAGGAGAGAGTGATGGAACCACTCGACGGCGGCCTGTTCGCCGGGAGACGCTACCAGGGTTTGGCGGTCTTGCTCTGCCTCGTGCTGGCAATCGCAATGATTCTGAATAACCAGATGAGTGGCGAGGCGATGTGGTTCTGGTATGCCGCCGTCTTTCGGCAGGGTGCGAAATTGTATGCCGATCTCCACTTCGCGTTGCAGCCGATCTTTGTTCTGGAGACAGCAGCCTGGACTGGGCTGTTTGGCAACAAGCTCGCAGTGTACGAGATCCCCGGGCTGTTGCACGCGCTGTTCTTGGCAACGGCGCTCTTTTTGGTTTTGCGTGAGTCGCGCTGGCCGGACCTGCAGAAAGCGGTGGTTCTGCTCAGCACGTTCGTGTTGACGGTGGCCGGGCACTCGTACCGCTTTGACGACTACCACGTATTGACTGAAGCGCTGGTGATCTATGCGGTCTGGATCCTCCTGCTGATGGGCAGGAGGCCGGAGTTGCTGAGTGTTCGGCGAGAGCTTACCTTGGCGACGGCCCTGGGTGTGGTCTGCGGCCTGACCATAATGACGCGGATCACGGATGGGGTTGCGCTCGCAGCGGCCGCAGCTGTGTGTCTGCTGTTTTTGGCGCGACATCGAAAGATCACGGCGCTCGGGTTCTTTCTGGTTGCGACGACGCTGGTTGTGGTGGTCGTCGTCAAGCTGACGGGCGACACGTTCGCTGCCTGGTCGTCTAGCAGTATTTTCCGGGCGGCTGCGAACAAGGGCGGGACGGGAAGCATCGCCGCGGCTCCCCTGGGAATGGTTCTTAACAGCGTCACCTGGCTCTCGCACACGAAGCGGCTGGACCTCTCGATGGTGTTGTTGCTTGCAATCGCCGCCTACCTCGGTGGTCAGCGGAAGGACGGACTACACCGGGTTGTTGCGGTTCAAGTGTCCGTAATGCTCGGACTGCTCTTCCTGTGGGTGCTGGGCAATCGTCTGTATCCTTCGGACGGATTTTTTTTTGAGTACGTCGCCGTGAGCACCTCTCTCGGAATGTACGTTTTGGCGGTGGTCGCGATCGTGCGAGGGGTGCGTGCATGGCGGGGAGAAGGCACGTGGGATGCGCGTCAGGTACTGTTTCTCATCCCTATTTGCGAGTGGGCTTCGTATGCAGCTGCTTCCTCCGCCGAGCCGATTCTGAATTACTACGCGCCCCCAGCTGTGGTGTTGCTGCTGCTGCCAGTGCTGCGGCCGTTTGGCCGGTTTGCGAGCTGGGCGGAGCCGACGGTTCTTACGCTGTTGGTGCTGCTAAGCGTGAACGGCATCCTCGGCAAGATCGCTATGCCGTACCAGTGGCAGAATTATCAGTTCCCGACCATGTTTACGCAGCGCGAGTGGATCAAGCATCCGGTGTATGGGCCGATGTATGTGGATCGGTGGAATCTGGATTTCAGCCGCCGTCTGTGCGCTGAAATCGGAGCCGATCCGGGAAAGACGCATCCGCAAATGCTGTCCTTACCCTATCCGTACCCGAACTACTTCTGCGATACGCCGCCGTGGCACAACTACGTGCAGACCTTCTTTGATACAACAACACGGGCCACAGTGGAACACCTGATTGTGGAGCTGGAGGCAAACCCGCCGGAGTGGATTGTGTACCAGCGCCAGATCAACATCCTGGTAGGGGCGGAGCGGCTCTACAACCATCGGCGGCCTCTGGCACAGCGGGATCTCGATAAGATGATCATGGAGAAGCTGAACTCGGGCGAGTGGACGCTGGTGGACCGGAGCGGGTATTTGCGGCCTGGGTACTGGAAGAACTGGGATGAGACGGATTGGTACGTGATCCGTACCCGGCCGACTGGCCCGGACAGCTCCCATCCGCCGATTCCTTCTGCTATGGCGACAGTCGAGGGCTCTTCACTGTAAGCGTCGGCGCGTAATGCGCGTCTGCGCATGCCACAATGACCGGAGATGCTTGACCCCAACATTCATGCATGGTCGCGGCTCGAGAGCTCGACGTATGTCCGATTTTCGCTGCTGGCGCTGAGCTCCATCTTCTTTCTCGTGG
>CALMVL010000121.1:9235-19821 GCA_937873265.1 uncultured Granulicella sp. | reverse complement strand
GGCCACCACATTCTCGCTGCTGCTGATGCGACATTGGCTGGACTGTTGAGGTGAGTGATGAAATTCACCGCAAAGCCATCGAGTCCGAACAAGGGGTACGCTCTCATCCCAGTGGCCTCCAGCGGCCGGTCTGATAGCGCCTCGCTGCAGATCCGACAGTGCCATTACCCGGCCATCGGCACAGCCGACACACCCGCGTCATCCGACAACAGAATCATCCTGATCCAAAACAGGGTCGCAACGATCGATCGCTAGGCAGCGCCAACAGCTGGTACCCTGCAGTCATCCGCGCTGGACAGTCTCGTACCTGATCGTCGATGTGGCGGAGTTTCGCTGAACATCCTGGGTCGACTTAGGTGGCAAGGCGCTCACGGTGCATGACAACCCTGCAGAGCGGATCAGAGTCAAGGGCACAAGGAAGAATCGATCATGAAATCATCAGAGCATACGAGTGACTTTATCCTGACCGCCGAAAAGACCGCCCTGGTCATCATCGACTTACAACATGGGTTGGCAGTCATGCCCGTTGCACCTCGCACTTTCGACGAGGTGGTCGACCGAACGGCGCATTTAGCCGAGTCGTTCCGCCAGAAGAAATCGCACGTGATCTGGGTGCGCTTCGATTTCCATAACTTTCGCCGGCTCGTTGTAGACCAGGCCATGATCGACCCCAACGCGCCTCCCTTCCCGCCCGAGTCCGTCGAGATTGTGCCAGAAGCCGGCAAGAGACCAGACGAGCTCCTGATTACCAAACGATTTTGGGGCGCCTTCGATACAACGACTCTCGAAGCTGAGCTGCACAAACGCGGTGTGGACACCATCGTTCTTTGCGGCATCTCCACAGACATCGGTGTCGAGTCGACGGCCCGTTCTGCGGCCACTCTCGGATTCAACGTCGTCGTGGCGGAAGATGCAACCTCGGCCCGCAACATGGAAACTCACCTGAACGCGATCGAACAGATCTTTCCTTTTCTCGGCCGGGTCCGCTCGGCCTCTCAGATTGAAGCGGCTCTGGTCTAATACGTGGTACAGTCCATCGGAACCCCGGCGACATCATCGCCTCTCAGCGGCTCGCTGGAGAGCTGCTTTCAGCTCGCCGGCACGGAACGGTTGGGTGATCATGTCCGTACCCCCAGCGTCGAGTACGCCGGACCAGCGAGCATAGTCAACGTGTCGCGCATACACGAGAAACACTGGAGGTCGTTTGTACTGACTTAGGATGCCGTTGATGATCCAGGCCTCCCCATCCGGACATTCAGCTGGTAGAAGAATGACGTCATGCAAGCCCTCGGCTCGAGGAACTCTTGGAAGCTCAACGAGTTTGTGGACGAGATGCAGATGCACGTCTAGGGGAGAAAGTAGCGCGGCAAGATCTTCCTGGATAGCTAAGTCCTCCAGCGCGATCACCCGTATGGTCCTAAGTTCTATCGATTTCATTCGACGCATTTGCAGCGAAGCGAGTGCTGCCTGAGTGATTGCCGGCCCCAAGCCGGCGAGCAGTTTCGAGACAGAGTGAAATGCATGCCGTCCATCCGGTCTGGTGGCTAGCTCCCACGCCCCGGCCTGTGTCCCCGGAAAAGTATTCGCTAAACAGCAGAAGATCGTTCCAGGGTCCGTCTTTTGCGTAACGGCTCTCTCCGCCGTGACAGGGACGTCTGCCGTCTAAATCAAACAGAAAGAGATTGCTCAAACGCCTAGCCAGGTCGCCAGCGACTTCCAGCAGTGGACGCTGCTCACCGGACTTCGCGGGGTATTCGATCGTATATTTCTCGCCCAGCAGCTTTCCCCACCGTTCGATCGCTTCGATCAACAACACATTGACCGGAAACCAGATTGGACCGCGCCAATTGCTGTTACCCCCGAAAAGATCATTGTCGCCTTCCGCCGGTACGTAACCGACGGTGTACTCCTTGCCTGCGAGTTCGATCGTGTACGGATGCTCAAAGTAGCTACGGGAAAGAGCACGAATGCCGTACGGCGACAAAAACTCAGACGCGTCAAACATCCTTTGAGCGATACGGGGCAGTCGGTGTTCCTGAACCAAACTAACGAAGTACGTTTCGCCCGCGTCCGGATCACGGTTGGCAACAACGCCTACGAAGTGCGCGAGGTCTGGGCGGTTCTCCCTTGCCCAGCGCACCCGCTCGACGAGAGCTGGCAGATGCCTGATCTTTTCCTGCGGAAGTATGCAAAGACCATACAAAGGAACGATGCCCTCAATGGAACGCACCCGCAGGGTACAGGGCGACTGCCCAGGCGCGACGAGTTTGTCGAAGAAGAAGCCGTCGTCCTCATCCCAAAGCCCGGTGCCACCCAAGGTGTTGAATGCGTCGATGATCGCGATATAGTGCTGGAAAAACTTCGCGACGAGATCCTCATAAATGGGATTGATCTGCGCAAGCTCCAATGCGATGGTGAGCATAGTGGCGCAGAAAAAACCCACCCAGGCCGTGCCGTCAGCCTGACCTAAGTGGTCTTCGGGAGGCAGGGCAGAGCGGTCAAACACGCCGATGTTATCCAGCCCAAGAAACCCGCCGCCAAAGATGTTATTCCCGGTCGGGTCGAGCCGGTTCACCCACCAGGTAAAATTCAGCAGCAGCTTCTGAAATGCTCGCTCAAGGAACTGGTAGTCCTTATCCCCGGTTCCACGCAAAGGCTCCTGCTCAAACACCCGCAGCACGGCCCATGCGTGCACCGGCGGGTTGGCGTCACTGAACTTATATTCGTAGGCGGGTAACTGGCCGATGGGATGAAAATAGTCTTCTCCCAGGTAGAGCAGAAGTTGTCGTTTCGCGAAATCTGGATCAAGCTTCGCGAGCGACACGAGCTGAAAGGCCGAGTCCCAAGCTGCAAACCACGGATACTCCCACTTGTCGGGAATTGAGAGCACGTCGCGGCAGAAGAGGTTAGGCCAGGAGCTGTTGCGCTGCCGAGCGAGAGGGGTTTGCGCCGTTGCCTCCTCCGGTTTCGCCGTTGCTTTCTCCCCGACGTAAAAGTAGAACTGCTTGCTCCATAGCAGACCTGCGTACGCCTGCCGGGCGACATGACGTTCCTCATCTGGAAGATCTTGCGGCAGCTTGCGTGCATAGAACGCGTCCGCCTCGGTGCGCCTTCGAGCGAACACCTCGTCGACCTCGGATTGCGACAGGGTAGTCGTCTCGCTGCCCGTCTCAACCAGGCGCAAACGGTAGACCTTTGTGGCACCGGCCTCGATGGTGGTTCGCAGGAGAAAAGCTGCTTTTGTTCCAGAAACATCTGAACAGAGGCCGGTGGCGTCTCCGCGCACAACGTAACTATCAAACGCGTCTTTCGACGACTGATTGTCGGAGGAAGGCTGAAGGCCCAGCTTCGCGAGATTGGATTCGTTCTGCGCGAATATCGCTTCTATCGCCTCTCCCTCATCCTCCTGCTTATCTACAAGGAGAGAGAAGTTGAAACGGCCGAGTGTGTCATGAGAGGTCGTGAATGTACGATCTGAAGTGTTGCGTCGTATCACTGGCTTTGTCTGACCAACCGTTTCGGGCGTGTTAGAAGCCCAGGTATTTCGAAAGTACAACGTCGGCAGAACGACCAGCTCAGAGGTGCAGGCACTTCTGTTGGTGATTGAGAGGCGGATAAGAATATCGTCAGGAGTCCGTTTGGCGTACTCGATCTGGCAATCGAAGTAGCGTTCTTGGTCAAACACGCCGGTGTCGAGCAGCTCATATTCCGGTTCCTTTAAGCCACGCTGCCGATTCACTCCTGTCAGCGCCTCGTAAGGAAAAGCGGATTGAGGGTACTTGTAAAGGCCCCGCGCATAGGAGTGTGTGGGCGTCGCATCCAGGTAGTAGTAAAGTTCTTTTACATCTTCCCCGTGGTTGCCTTGCGGGTTAGTTAGTCCAAACAGACGTTCTTTGAGGGAAGTATCCTTGCTGTTCCAGAACGAAGTGGAGTAACAGAGCCGGCACTCTCTATCAGTCCATCCCAGCAGACCGTCCTCTCCCCAGCGGTATGCCTTGTACCGCGCCATGTCATACGAAAAGGCCCACGGGTTACCGTCTGACGAATCGTCTTCGCGAACAGTACCCCACTGCCGTTCTGGCAGGTACGTTCCCCAACGCTGCCAATCGGCTTTGCAGCTCACTGTGTCGGCAAGACGCTGCTCTTCCACTGAGAGGCTATCCTGCTTTGTCGTCATGCTGTGCACCCTTTCCAAGGATCTAACGGTCATGCCGGGTTTGTCGCCGCTCGGCTGGTCGACTAACGCGGGATCTCTCCCAGGAGCCTGCGTACCTGACTGCGCGCCAGCGCCAGATTTAGTTCCGCCTGGCGCTCGGATGCCTTCGCCTCAGCGAGTTGGGCGTGTGCAGCATCCCGGTCGGACGCCAGGATCTCGCCATGAACATAGCGAGAATCGGACACTCGCGCCTCTTCAGCGCGAGCTACGGTTGCCTGCTGCTTCGCTTTCAGATCGAACTCGTCACTCTCGACGGTGTCATAGGCGTTTTCGATCGAAACAGTGTCGGAGGTACGCAGGTTTGCCAGGTTTTGCTGAGCTTGCGCAAGAAGCGACCGCTCGCTGCGCACCTGCGCTCGTCTTGCTCCTCCATCAAACAACTCGTACCTGAACTGACCTTCAAAGACTCCATAATTTCGCACCAGAAGCGCGATCCCGACCTGATAACTCTGATGGGCATTTAGAGTCAGTTCCGGGATAAAGGCATCCTCGGCAATTCGCAATTCCGCTTTCGCCTTCTCGACTTTTTGCTCCGCGATGAGTACCTGCGGCTGATGTGCGAGGGACAAGCGTACCGCTTCTTCTCGGGTTGGCAGCGCGCCGCCATCAAAACCCGAGGGCTCTGCGTCCACAAGCCGGAACTGGGAGTCGAGCGGCGTTCCCATGACGTTGTTCAGCTCTCGCCGTGCGTCTCGTGCTGCGGTACGAGCCTTCAAAACACCGCTTTGCGCTTGCAGCAGATTGGCGCGCGCTGCGAGTTCCTTAAGCGGAAGCGCTGAGCCTTCTCTCACCTGGAACTTTGCTTCCCTGTCACTCTCCTCCGAACTGGTGCTTGCCTGCTCAGCCGCTCGGAGCTGGGCCTCTGCGTCCAGGACCTGGTAGTAAAGCTGGCGAACCTGTACCGCGACCTCTTCACTCTTGTCCTCGACGTTCAAATGAGCAGTTCTTACATCCACCTTAGCCGCGTGATTCGCCGCGTGCACTGCGAACAACTGCAGAGTGGGCTGGCTCAGAAAGGTTCGACTTGAGTACGTCAGATTACCGCCCTGGTCGATATGCAATGTTTTCGGTGGAACGTCTCCTCCTCCTCCCGGAAAAACTCCCAGAGAACCGGTCGGCAGCACTACACCTTCGCGTGCCGTGAGATAGGACGCATCGGAATCATTGGTCAATGTGGGCAGGTACTGCGCGCGCGCTTTTGCTTTCAGAGCTTCGAAGTTCTGCACATCTAGCCTGGCCACCGCGAGTCCGCCATTGTGCGCCAGTGCTAGATCAATCGCCTGATCAAGCGTGAGACCTTGGTCTCCAAGGGATCCTTGAGAGACCGTCCGGTCCTCCACCTGAGTGGGTGCAGACTGCGAGGCGGCGGGGCGAAACGCCAAAAAGAGACAGCAAACGCTCACACAATGACAAAGGTGATGCGGCCGCGAAAGTGGCCATGAGGCAACTCTGTCCACCGGGCTGTTCGATCGAAGCATCCTGTTATCGGGCAGCAGCACTCGCATCGCTATTCCTTTTTTGCTAAATCCTGAAGCTGTAGCGGCTCGCGTCCGATGAAAGCAACCGCCAGCAAGCCGAGCGCAAGAACCAGAGCCTCGACGATATAGGCATCTGCGATCGTGAGAGTGAGCGCTTGCGTTTCGAGGCGCTCCGCCAGCAACACCCCGGAGCGGGCCAGGGACATGCTTGGGTTCGCGCTGAGCGGAGCGAGAGCGGCGCTTTGACCAAGCAGTTGCGCCCTTGTCGCGGATCGGCTTGAATTGACGAGATCGCCCAGCATGCTGAAGTGGAAACGAAAGCGTGCAAACAAGAGATATCCCATGAGTGTGGTGACGATCTCACCGCCAAAGAGCCTGACGGTATGGAACCATGCCGTGAACGTCAACGTGTCGATAGGATTTTTGACGGCGCCTGTATTCACAACTTCCAGGAGAATGCAGCCCACCAGGCCGACCACAGTGATCGCTGCGCCAACTCCGATCAAAAGCTCGGTCGGCAGAAAGTTCTGCCGCGACCACGCAGACGTGAGTTCGTTGTCCCGAAGACAAGCCGAGGCGGTTACCAGAAAACCCAAGCCGAGTACTAAACGCGGATCCACGGATCGCAAAGCGAGGGCGGCAAGAAACCCGCACAGAAGCGACGGTAAAGCCACCCAGGCCAACACCGACCCAATCTGCAACGGGATCATGTGTTGTACGGCCGTAAGAAACGTGGGAACAAGCTGCGCCGAAGACAACAGGCTAAACCGTAGAACACACAGGCAAATGCTGATTAAGAGAATGTTGCGGCGTAAAAGAAAGCGGAGGTCGACCAGTGGATTGCGCCGGAGAACGTGACTGACGAGGGACGCCACAAGAAGAAACGCGCCCGCTACGCCCAGACCAGTTACAACGCCCGACGTTCCCCAGTCCAGCCGCACACCCTGGCTGAGAAGGAGGAAGAGGCAGACCAACCCCAGGCTCGCGTACACAAAGCTGTTCCAAGAGGGACGGAGCTTCTCCGTATCGACATTGGCCGTGGGATCTCCGGGCATCCCGGCGTACACCAGCCACCACATGGCGGCCGCCATGAGGCCCGGCTGCCAATAAATCCAATGCCATGACATGTACTGCATGTACAGTCCCTCTAGCAGGGCAGCGACATGGAGCGAGCTCACCACATCGAAGCAATAGGCAGCGATGCCAAAAAGAACGAGCTTCTTGGGCAAACTCCGTGCGATAAAAGTAAGGGTCAGGGGATAGAAGCTCCCGCAACCCAACCCCGCAAACACCAGAAGCGTGATGATGACTGGGTAAGAAGTCGTAAGTCCAAGAAGAAGGGCAGAAACGGCAACGGTTGGTGCCGCGATCAGAAGCACCTTCCGGGGACCGAGTAGCCCACCCATGTACACCGTCATCGGACCAATGAACATTTGACCGGCGTTGTACACCGCCGAAAGCCAGGCCCCCTGATCCTTGCTGAGATGCTGAGCTCCTTCCAGATCCGATAGGCCGATGCTAATCAACTGACCAAGAAATACCGATGTACTCAGTCCGATCATCACAGCGAAGATGCCGAGCCACGGAGTGGTCTTCTGTTCCTGAGCCTTGCCCTGTTCGCCTTTCGACTGTTCCTCTTTTCCTTCGGACGGCTTCTTCTGTTGCGGCAATTGCTTCCCGTCTCCAGGCGATCCGAGACCTCGTTCTGCCGGTTGCGGCGGGGCCGGTGGAGCCTTCGCGTCTTCCCGGTTACCGTGTTCGGCGCTCAATGGCTTGTTCCTGAGGCGTGAACGTTCACCTCTGCCGATAGTCCGGGCTGCAGCTGATTTGCCGCCACATTGCCCGAATCGATTGCAATCTTTACCGGGAGTCTTTGCACCACTTTCGTGAAGTTTCCTGTCGCGTTGTCGGGCGGGATCAACGATCCTGCCGCGCCACTTGTGGGCGCAATCTGCAGTACATGGCCGTGAAATGAGGAGGAAGGCATGGCATCGATGTGAATGTCCGCCGCATCACCCACCCGCATGCCTGCCAGCTGTGTCTCTTGATAGTTGGCTTCGATCCAGGTATCGCCCTCCACGAGGGAGATGATCTGCACTCCCGGCGAGACAAGTTGTCCGGGAAAGACGCTGCGTTGGCCGACACGGCCGTTGGCGGGAGCGTAAATTCGTGTGTAATTCAGTTGCACCTGCGCGTTCGCGACCGCGGCCGTCTTTTGGCGGATACTCGCCCGATAGTCTTCGTCCTTGGCGTTCAACACTGCCAGGTTACGCTGATTTTCCACCACGACATCGCGGGCCGCGCCCACTGCCGCTGCCGCTTTCTTTCGGTCGCTTTCTGCACTGTCCAGCGCAGCGTTTGAACGGCGGCTGTCTGCCACTGCCTTCTCGAGCGTTTGGCGCGTCGTCGCGTTCTCCGCGTAAAGAGCCTCTTGTCGCCGACGCTCCTGGTCAGCCTCGATCGCTTCCGCCCGGGCCGTTTCCACGTTAGCCGCTGCGGCCTGCTCGCTCCTGATTGCCTCTTGCTGCTGCTGCTCTGCGGTCGCGATTTGAGCTCGTTGCACCTGCTTCTGCGCTTGATTGTCATCGAACGCGGCATGTGCGGCATCGAGGCTGGACTCCGCCTCCTGAAGCTCGGCCTGGTAATCCGTGTCGTCGAGTTTCGCAATCAGCTGGCCGGCTTCAACGGTCTGATAATCGTTCACATGTAACTCTCGCAGCGTGTCGGAGATGCGTGTGCTTAGAGGCACGATGTTGGCGTGCACATAGGCATCGTTCGTCTTTTCAGTCGAAGCACTCGACTGCCAAAACACCCATCGACGTCCAATGAAAAAGAGAAGGACCGCGGCCGCAAGCACAACCAACACAGGAATGATGAAGGTGCGCGGACTCGCCTTCACAGTGCACCACCTTTCGACGACTAAGGAGATCATGTCACCGCCGGTACGAATGAAGCAGCTGAGGCATGTTAGCTAACTGTTAGGTAAGCATTTCGTTGACGCGAGCTGCCTTGACATAAGACTGCCTTGCTGAAGTTCGTCAGGTTCGCGGGATAAGAGACACTGCTGAACCCAAGTTCAGAGGTAAGTATGACGGCAATTTCATTGTTCTGGCCTGTCGTTCGAGTTCCGAGTAGGTATTCTGCTCCTAAGTCAGGGCAGGCACAAACAATCGCCGCGAGGTGCGTGTGCAGTCGGCGGTGGACGACGGCTTCGCCGATGACAGTCGCGTTGCAGTTCTTCGTTGATTATCGGAAAAGCACCCGGGTTAGCCCGTTTTGCGTCTTGGCCTAAGTCCTTTGCAGTAAGTCAGCCGTACTCGGCACCTGCGTGATTCACGCAGGATCGCTTTTCTCCGGAGCCCAGGACCACGATGGCCGGTCAAGAATGGGGCTCACGTTCACCCCTCCGAAGTATTCCCAGGCCCACTCAAAAAACGTTCCCAGCTTTGCACGCGCGGTGGTGAGCAAAATCGCGTGCACGCCCAGCCACGCGGCAAACGCAATTGCTCCGGTAAGAGCATGGTGCTTGGAGCCTACTTCCGCGACAGCAGCGTTGCGGCCGACCATCGCCATAATGCCTTTGTCGTGGTAAACAAACGGGGAACGCTCTTGCCCGCGCAGATGTGCAAGGATGTTTTTCGCGCAGTGCACGCCTGCCTGTTGCGCAACCGAGGCAAGCTGAGGCAGCGGCTTACCTGCCGCGTCCAGCACATTGGCGAAGTCGCCAAGCGCATACACCTGGGGATAACCGGGAACGGTGAGGTCAGGTTGCACATCGATTCGTCGGCCGTGTCCCGTGGCAATCCCCGTCTTCGCGGACAGTCCCGCCGCCATCAAACCACCGGCCCAGATGACGAGCGAAGCTGGGAGGAAAGTGCCATCGGCAAGGGAAACCCCGGAATCCGTGATGCCGGAGACAGAACTTTCCATTCGCAAAAGTACGCCGCGTTGCTGGAGAATCTCCGCAGCGTAGGCTTGCGATCTCTCTGTGAACGGCTCCAGCAGATGCTGCCCTCTGTCCACCAGCGTGACGGTGGCTTTGCCCATGTCCAGGTTGGGATACAGGTGCGCCGTCGCCCGTTGAAGGATGTCGATAAGGGCTCCTGCAGTTTCCACGCCTGTTGCTCCGCCGCCAACGACTACGATGTTCAGACCGGCTTCGGCCTTTTTGTCAGAGCCGGCCGCACCCTCCAGGAGTTCCAGAAGACGAGATCGGAGACGCTCCGCGTCCTGGAGGGAGTACATGGGAAACGACATCGTGTCCGCACCAGGTATTCCAAAGAAATTGGCTTGCGCGCCTGCGGCCAGAACCAGCGTGTCGCCGCTGTAGGTCGCGCCTTGCTTGGTAACGGCAGATCTCGTGTTCAGGTCGACCGTGCTTACCTCTTCCATGCGAACCGTCACATGCGGATGGGGCCGGAACACATCGCGCAGGTTGAACGCTGCGTTGTCCGGGGACAGGGCACCCGTCGCTACCTGGTATAGCAAGGGCTGGAACTGCTGATAGTTGTTTTTGTCCAGCAATGTCACATCTACGGCAGCTTCTGAAGCAAGCTGTTGGGCGCAATGTAGGCCCGCGAAGCCCGCCCCGATAATCAACACACGCTTCCGGTTTCCGTTCTCCGTCATTGAGTTACCCTCCCGTGTTTTCGCTGGCTCGGCTTCAAGTTGAGCCCACCCTTCCAAACAGCCGCCGCCCAGCACCACCTACTCGCTATCCAACGCTGTTGACAGCTCCTTAATGACCCGCAGGACATGCTTCTCCCACGTCTTCTTTCCATCGTGCTTCAACGCTTTCAGCCCAAGGAGATCTTCGTAGCTTTTCCCCTTCTTCCAGGGCAGGTGCGCCAGTTCCATCGGTTCCACTACACCCTCCACCACCATGGCGGAGC
>CALMVL010000121.1:6506-9135 GCA_937873265.1 uncultured Granulicella sp. | reverse complement strand
GGCAGGTGCGCCAGTTCCATCGGTTCCACTACACCCTCCACCACCATGGCGGAGCCCAAACCGGTTCCCACTCCTTTATCCCCGCCAATCCGTTAACCCCCGATCATGAGGCAGTAGCCGCGCTCCAACCCGAAAACGACAACCCCCGCAGGCACCATCAGCCACACAGCACGCGGCGCGTTCAGCTTGGAAGCGAGATCCTGCAACGAGCTACTCGAGGTGGCTCCCTCCTTGCTCAAGCTCTCCACCGCCGATGCACTGCGGTCGTACACGACGCATTGGTGGCCTCCCCTGGTCAGCCGCCTCACCATGTTTGCGCCCATTCGGCCCAAACCGATCATTCCCAGTTGCATCTGTGACCTCCTTGCGTGCCAAGGAGATCATTGCATCGTCTCAAAGCATGGAAGAGTTCAGCCATGCTAGCTAACTGTTAGCGCAGCGAAGGCGAGCCTCCTAGGGGGCCTGTTCGGGATCCGTTTACACCTGGAAGCGGAGATCCTGAAACTTAGGATCAATCTCCAGCCAGCAGAGTTGCGGCTCACTCTGTGCAATCGCTAGCTTCAAGGCGCTGCGGCAGGATCCCTCATCCTGAACGGCCATGCACAGTCGCGCCTGATAGGTCCTGCTGACCGTGGTCTGCGGGTCCAGGAGTTTGAATTGGTCAATCAGCGTGTTTGCCCGGCCGTTGTGTCCCGCCAGGGCGAAGATCGCCGCTACATCGGAAAGACCGGCCGCGCCCTGGTCCGAACTTCGCAGAATCAGCTCGACGAGGTGGATCGCATCAGCAACCTGGCCGTTGCGAAGAAACGATTCCGCCTCAAATAGCAGAACCTGGTTGAGCACAGGCCCATACTGGGTCTCGCGTTCAAGCGCGCCTCGTTGCCGCTTCTGTTGCAGGTAGTCCAACCGCGCATCGCAAACCCGCTGTCTGCATGAGAATGGATCTATCTTACGAGACTCATCGAGCAGCACCGAGGCTTCTCCGAACCGACCAAGAGACATCAGTAACTCGGCATATCCCTGAAAGCTCGTCGGGCTCGGCTTGAGGGTCAGTGCATGGCGAAATGCTGTCTCCGCACTCTGCGGATCATGCTCCATAAAGTGGACGCAAGCCATCGCGGCATGAGCCTCGCCCATTTCAGGATCGAGTGTTAACGCCTGAGTGGCGGCTTCCTTTGCCGCTTGGATGTCGTCTGGTGAGACCGCTTCCCCAAGCAGCGCCAGCCCGTAATGACAGTGTGTAATGCCGCATCGGATACGCGGCGATTCAGGCTGCCGAAGCGCGAGCTGTTGAAATTTCCCAAGCGCATTTCGCAGCGAGGAGGAGCTACCCTGGTCTACGGACGCCTCCGCGCTTAGCAACTCCGGAAAGGTGGAGAGACAAACGGACGGAACTTTGACCTTCATGTGGCGCAGTACGGACTCCTGAGGCGCGATCCGTGCCATGATCGCGGACGCGGTCTGTTCCTCCAACTCCAGTAGGTCACTACCATTCGTAATCACGTCGAACCTCTCCGACCACGTCTCTAGCCCGGAAGGATGGACGCCCGTCACTGAGACACGAATGCGCGACGCCTCTTTGCGAACGCTGCCGGTAACGATCTGATCGAACTTGAGAACTTCGTTCATGAGCGATACATCGGAGATCTGCGCATGCAACAAAGCCAAGGAGTGTGGAGCGACAACGCGGCATCCATCCGTCGAACTAATTCGAAAGATCAGGTCATCGGTGATTCCGGCAGCGATGGGCACCGTCTCGGCGTCACCTTCCTGATGCCTGAAGGGAAGAACGGCGATGGTGACACCCGGAGGAGTACCCTGGCTAGGCGGAGAAATTTCCCGAGCAGAAGACCTGAGCACCTCGGGAACTCTGAACCTGCGGCGAAATACCGGTTCATACTTTCCAGGCCGGTAGTAGACGAGTACCTCATCCTCTCCGCCCTCTGTGTCATAGTATTCTTTCAGCTTGTTGCGGAGGCGTTTTGCCTCGGTGCGCACGATGGAGTCTTGGCTGGGGTGATACGACTGCCGTCGATCGTACACATCTACGCCGATCGCGTACTCCTTAAGCACCTCACCATCGCCACGAACGGCAGCTTCCACCGTGTAGCGCAGAAAGCGGCAGAGACGGGCGGAGTTCTTGAAAATCGTGCTCCCGCACAGTTTCTCCAGTTGCGCGGCTATGGCTTCTGTGGGAACTTCCTTTGTGATTTCGCCCATACACCTCTCGTGATCTTGGGTGGCGCCCATTTTTAGGAGCCAACAGGATATCCCTTGAACATGAGCCCTGAAACAGCCCGCCTCTTTTTGCTGAAGGAAACAGGTCGCCAGGACTGCCTTCCCTCGCTGAAATGGACTGAGCAGTCATTTATACCGTAGGGTGTTGTATGGCCCGGCCACGGAGCGATGAAAAGAGACGGGCGATTCTCGCGGCCGCAACACGCGTTATCTTCGCACAGGGTCTGAGCGCTCCCACAGCGGGGGTGGCAAAAGAAGCCGGTGTCGCAAACGGTACACTCTTCACCTACTTCGAAACCAAGTCCGTGCTGATCAACCAACTCTACTTGGAACTCAAGAGTGAAATGGCATCTGCGGCCATGAAGGAGGTCTCAGCGGACCTGCAACTGCA
>CALMVL010000121.1:0-6406 GCA_937873265.1 uncultured Granulicella sp. | reverse complement strand
TGCATCCGGAAGCGATACCTTTCTCCTACAGAGGACGCGCCCTCTTCATGCTGAACCGGCCCAGAACAAGACTCACGATTCGACTTATCGCCATCGGAGGTCTCCTGTTTGGGATAGCAGCCTTCAGCCAGTCTGCAGCAACTCCGGGTGGGGCTGATGCCGGCATCATCGTAACCCGGACCGCGGACGCGGCCTTGGCGGTCACCAGCCAGTTATCGGCGGGGATGGACTTCGGAGTTCTCGCCAAAGAGCGATCCATCGATCCCAGCGCAGAGGATGGCGGCTATCTGAAGCCGCAAAGCCTGGCGAAGCTCTCGCCGGCCTTGCGAGACGCCCTGCATACGCTCCAACCGGGGCAGTTCACCGCACCTCTCCGGGTCCCCGCGGGCTTTGCCATCCTTACCGTTCTCCGGTCGCCGCCGAAGACTGAGGATCTGAGTCGAAAGCAGATGGAATCGCTTGCAGGAACGAGAAGTGTGCGGCAGTCGATTAACGTCGCTGGCATGTCAGAAGAGGACTTGGTCTTTGAGCAATATCCGAAGCCTGCCGACTGGAAGCAGAACCTGAGCAGGCCCTGCGAAGTGCGAAAGGCGTCGCATGCGGCGGCCGTGCAGCGAATGCAACAGCTGCTCGCGGCCGCGGAAGGCCGCTCCGATCGCAAGCAAGCGCCGCTCGAACTGCTGAGAAGTCACGTCGTCCTTGCGCAGTTGCACGCGTTTGTCGGGGACATGGATCACTCGATCAAAGAATGGCAGAGCGCGTATCAGATCGCTCAGACCAGCGTGCCGGGTGCGGTGCCGTATCTGCAGGAAGCACTCGGTAGTACATATCTTCATCGTTCCGAGATGGAAAATGGCATCTACCGCGACTCGGGACAAATGGACCTGTTTCCGCCAGGCACGCCGACGGCGCGCTTCACAAAGACGGAGGATTCCGCGCAGGCCCTGAAGTACTTTCTTGCCTTTCTTGACCAGGCGCCGGGTGACTTACAGGTGCGTTGGCTGCTCAATCTCACCTATGTCACGCTGGGTGAGTATCCCGACCAGGTTCCGTCGAAATATCTGGTCACGCCCAGTGTTATTCGGTCGAACGAAAACATTGGTCGCTTCACCGACGTCGCGCGGGAGGCTGGCCTGAATGTCTTCTCGGCAGCCGGCGGGGTGATCGTCGACGATTTCGATAATGACGGCCTCCTCGACGTGATCACATCAAGCGCCGACATGTGCGATCCGCTTCACTTCTTTCACAACAACGGAGATGGCACGTTCAGCGATCGCACGGTACAGGCTGGACTTTCAAGTCAGCTTGGTGGACTGAACTTGATCCAGGCGGACTACAACAACGATGGCTGCATGGACCTGCTGGTGCTTCGCGCGGGCTGGGAGTTCCCCATTCGCAAGTCGCTGCTTCGCAATAACTGCGACGGCACCTTCACCGATGTGACACAGAAGAGCGGCCTGAACTCGACGCCTGCCCCGACGCAGACCGCGGCCTGGGCAGACGTGGACAATGACGGATTTCTGGATCTATTTGTTGGAAATGAGAACGCACCCAGTCAGCTCTTTCGAAACCGAGGCGACGGCACCTTTGAAGACATCTCACACGCCGCTGGCGTGGATAAGGTCGCTTTCACCAAGGGAGTTGTTGCCGCCGATTACGACAAGGACGGCTACGTTGATTTCTACTTGTCGAACTTCGAGGGAGCGAACGTCCTCTATCACAATAACCACAATCTTACGTTCACCGATGTAGCTCGCCAGGCCGGAGTTCAAGGGCCCTACGTCAGTTTTGCTACGTGGTTCTTTGACTATGACAACGATGGTTGGCCGGATCTTTTCGTGACAAGCTACAACAACTTTACGGATGACCAAATTGTGCGCAGTTATCTAGGCCTCCCCGTATCTGTTGAGACGCTGAAGCTCTACCGGAATCTCCACGACGGCACCTTTGCAGATCGAACAGTCGACGTCGGTTTGGACAAGGTCTATATGCCGATGGGCGCCAACTTTGGCGACATCGACAATGACGGCTTCCTCGATATCTACCTCGGCATGGGCTCGCCGTCGTTCGCGTCGCTGATGCCTCACGTTCTGCTGCGCAACGATGCCGGAAAATCGTTCGTCGATATCACTGCATCTTCAGGCACAGGGGAACTGCACAAAGGCCACGGCATCGCGTTCGCGGATCTCGATCGCAGCGGACGCGAAGCGATCGTGGCGGAAATTGGCGGGGCTGTTCCCAGCGACAAACACGCCATGCGGGTCTTCCGCGGTCCACCGAACAGGAACGATTGGATCAACGTTCGGCTGATCGGCGTCAAATCGAACCGCGCCGCGATCGGAGCCGAAATCAAGGTTACGGTTCGAGACGATGCCGGCCCTCTCCGCTGCATCTATCGAACCGTCGGAGACACAAGTTCGTTTGGATCCAACCCGATGGAGCAGCACATCGGCCTTGGCCACGGGGCCGAGGTCGTCAGTCTCGAAGTGTGGTGGCCCGCCAGCAAAAGCCGGCAGCAGTTCGCCAATGTCGCCAAGGATCAGTTCATCGCGATCAAGGAATTCGACACAACGTATGCGCGGCTCGATCGCAAGCCCTTCCTCGTGGGGGCGCGTGACGCGGCCTCCTCTCAGAAAACCGCCGTGGTGGTCCATCCATGATGCAGCGCCTGATGCTCTTTCTCCTGGCGCTCTTCGCAGCACCGGCGTTTCTGCACGGTCAGGATCAGCACCAGGCCACGGGCATCGTTCTTCGCGTTGAAAGAACTCACCATGCCCTGGTCGTCTCCTGTAACGAGATACCGGGTGTCATGGACGCCATGGAAATGGCGTTCACTGTGCGCGATGTGGGGCAACTTAAATCGATAGGTGCTGGAACGCCGATTCAGTTCACCATGGTTAGGCGTGGCGACGTTCTTTACGCCAACGACATTCGAACCACCGTCGCCGCCAATCTGGAGTCCGAACCGATGCAGGCGGGGGGCCTGACCAGTTTGCAAGCTGCGCTCGATCCAGCGTCGGGCGCGCGTGTCATTCCGCAGGGCCGACACGTCCCGGATTTCGAACTGATCGATCAAACTGGAAAACACATTCGCCTTTCCAGCTTTGCGGGAAAAGTCGTGCTGCTTACGTTCGGCTACTCGCGATGCCCCAACCCCGACTACTGCTTGCGGCTCTCGAACAATCTGGCACATGTTCAAGCGCGGTTCTCATCGCGCAGCCCACGCGACCTCGTTCTGCTCACGATCGCTATCGACCCGGAACACGATCGAGGTGAGACATTGCGTCAGTACGCAGCGGTCTGGAAGGCCAATCCCGCCAACTGGCATTTCCTCACAGGCCAACTGCCGGAGGTCAAGAGCGTAGCTGCGATGTTTGGCATGAACTTCTGGCGGGAAGAGGGATTGCTAACCCACTCGCTTCACACGGTCATCATCGACCGCTCGGGAGATCTCGCGGCCAATCTTGAGGGAAACCACTTCAGCGTTCAGCAATTGGGAGATCTCGTCCAGACCGTCATGGACAGACCCCACTAAAGGCCCATGCCGATCCTTCGACGTTGGCTCGGCTCTTGGCTTCTCAGGACAACGCTCCCTGTTCAGAGAGCCGAGTCGCTGTTGGGAACCCATGGGTCCCGCCAGCCATCCAGCACGCCGGCAGTGAGCCCCGTAAGTACCGCTCGCCGAGCAAAGCCTGCAGCCATCTACCTCAACGCCGCAATCAAGTCCATTCTTCGCCCGTCCACTCACCCCGGCGCTACATTGTGCCGCGTTATCTAGATCATGCGCCCCAGCACCGACTGCAACAGACCGCCCGGCTCCGGTGGAGGAGCTCCCGTGGGCTGACCATCCGGCGTCACGTGGCCCTGCTGAACGAGGTGATGGATCATCAGCGGAACAGCCACAGCCAGCCCAGTCTTCACCACCGTCGGCGAGAGCCCGGTCCGCTGCGCGATGTTATCGATCATCCCGCCGCCCATTCCCTGCTGAATCTGCTCCGGATCCGCGGGCTGCGTCTGTCCGTTGGCCCACTGCGATGCGGCGCTCCCAGCCCCATTCTGGTGGAACATCGAGAGCAGGCTGCCTAAGCCACCAGGCTGTGCCTGCATCTCCTGCACCAGACCGCCCGCAACCTGGGCATTCTGCCCACCCGTTCCAGACTGCCCCGCCATCGACTCAACCGTGTCAAGAATGCCCATCCCGCACCAACCCTTTCGTCACTCGCCAGACAGATGGATGCCCGCCGGCCTCCGTACGCCGCCTGACCAACTCTCAGCTTTCGAAAGATTCACTGGCTGCCCCACCGGCGCGCGGAAGCGACCTCACCATCTGCGAGCAATCGCCGGCTCCACCTCCGCCGCGCTCTCAGATTCCGTCGGGCTGCCCCGATCGAGCGTCCGCCGCAGCATCCGGGCACGCTCCTGCCAGGTTCCCGTGCGACTTGCCTCCCATCGTTCCGTCTCAAAACCGTCACGAAACCCAAGCTCCCGCAGCTCATCGAAAGCCGACGCCATCTCTTGGCCGGTGTCCACCAGGCACACCAGCGGCTCCTTCTCCAGAAGCTCCGCAAACCCCCGCGTTGCCACCATGGGCCTGCCCGCCGGCAGGTGCTCGTAAAACCGGGTTGAGCTTCCCGAATAGGTCGGCTCCTTCTTCCGGTACGGCAGCACCGCCACATCGAAGCTTCGCGCATACGCCTGCAGCTCGCCGTACGGCTTGGCCCCCACAAACCGTCCCCGTTGCATCACCCACTCCCGCGCCGCATGCTGATCGCCATCGCCGAGCGGCGATCTCGCCGGCCCAACAAACGCCCATTGCAGCCACGGCGTCCGCTCCATTGCCTCCCTGATCACGACCCAATCCATATTCCCGGCCAGATTCCCAATCACACCGGCAATCGGCCGCGGCAAACCCCGCAGTCCGTCCGGCAACTCCTGCGGGCCAAGCAGTGCCCGCTCCGGCACATTGCTCTCCCGCGTCGCATTCGGAATCACGGTGATCTTGCCCGGCAAGCACCCCGCATCCTCCACAAAATACTTCGCGATCCGGTGTGAGTTCGGGCACACCGCCGACGCCACGCGGCACATCCGCCGGTCCAGCCCACGCACCTGCCCCGGATCAAGGCCGTCGTACCCCACCGTTAGATCGGTCGCGTAGTAAACCACCGGACCCGGCCAAAGCTCCGCCACCGGCGCATAAAACGGCGTCGTGCAGACCAGCGGCGAGCTCGCCGGGTCCGCACAGCTCCTCAGCAGCATCTTCAAAATCCGCCGCTCAAACCGAAGCACCCACCGCACCGGCACTCGCGAGTACCCCCGTTGCAGTGCAAACCGGCGCATCTCGAGCTTCGGATCTTCGCTGCGCTCGGTCCGCGTTCGCCCGCGAATCCCCGCCCGCACCATCTCCGGCAACCAAGCCACCGCCGGAGCCTGTTCACTCAGCGCCGAAGCGAACTCACGCATCCAAATGCTGCCCACATCCAGAATCTGCCACGGGCTGTCGAGGGTTTCGCTCATCGGCACACTCACGCCACGGCAGGACCATCGTCTCCAGCCATGTAGCGCCAGTATCCGACACCCGCGCTGGCAAATGCATCAACTTCCGCGCACTTTTCTTGAGATCCGTTCCAAAACGGGAATCAGCGCCTCGCTCCCGGTCTATTTCGCCAGCTCTGCCTTCAGGATCTCGCTCACCTTCGCCCCATCCGCCCGGATCCCGCTCGCCAGCAGCCGCTGCTTCACCACCCGCATCGCCGGCCCAATATCCTTCGGCCCCGGCGCAATCCCGCCGTTGTCCTTCTTCAGGTGCTCCACCGCCCCATGAATAATCGCCCGGATGTCCTCCTCGCTCGCCGCCTGCGGCATATAAGCCTCGATCAGCACAATCTCCCCATCCTCCTTCATCGCCAGCTCCGGCCGCCCACCCTGCCGAAACTGCTCCGACGAGTCTTTCCGCTGCTTGATCATGGTCGTCAACACCGCCTGCTCCTCCGCCTCGGTCAGCGCCTCCCGCTTCTCAATCTCGCGGTTCTTCAGCGCGCTCTTCACCATCCGCAGCGTCGTCAGCGTCTCCGCCTCCTTCGCCTTCATCGCCGCCACAATATCCGTCTCCAGCTTCGCTCCAATTGCCGCCATACCCGCACCTCTCACCCTCCCATCATAGATCGCCGCCCCCAGTTCTCCTGGGCGCGCTCCCGCAACAATCCGCCGCCACCGGGCGCCCTCAACCCGCGACTTGCATCGCCTCCGCATTCGGCGAACCCCACCGGGTAGACCCCAGGGTGAAAGAGATACGGAACCCGCCTAGTCGGGCTGACCCACCCCCCTTGGGTCACCGACTACGGCTGTCGCCTCCAAATCCCGGGCGGAACAGAAACGCCCGCCGCCCAACCCACTCCCCGCTCCGCAC
>CALMVL010000120.1 GCA_937873265.1 uncultured Granulicella sp. | reverse complement strand
GGGGCCGTGCAGCTGGTTGTGGGTGAGTTGGGGGGGGTGGGGACGGAGATCGGGGTGGCGGGGGGGGCGATTTTCGCGGAGGTGGATGAGCTCGAGGGGCGTTAGATTTTGCTGAATGGAGGGGTCTAGGGGCGGGCTTCGAGGATGAGGTTGAAGGGTGTTTGGGCGGCTCGGCGGACGTGGGTGAAGCCGCCTGCGCGGATGGTTTCGGCGATCTGGTGTTCGCCGGCCTGGGCACCGAGTGCGGCTCCGACTTCCTGGGAGAGGGAGGCGGGGACGCAGAGCAGGGTGGAGGCGGAGTAGAAGACGCGGCCGACGGGGTTGTGGTTGGCTTCGGGGGTGTCTTCGGCGTAGGGTTCGACGACCATCCAGGTGGCGTCCGGGGCGAGGGTAGCGTGGACGTGGCGGGCGGCGCCGACGGGATCGCCGAGGTCGTGGAGGCAGTCGAAGAAGGCGACGAGGTCGTAGCCGGTGCCGGGGTAGCCCTTGGCGGAGGCGACCTCGAAGTGGATGCGATCGGAGAGGTTTTCGCGAGCGGCGGCGGCACGGGCAAGGTCGATGGAGCCGGCGTGGTAGTCGAAGCCGAAGAACTCGCTGGCCGGGAAGGCTTTGGCCATGAGGATGGTGGAGGCACCGAGACCGCAGCCAATGTCGGCGACTTTGGCGCCGCGCTCGAGCTTGGGAACGACGTCATCGAGAGCGGGGAGCCAGGAGGAGGTAAGGTTGGCGAGGTAGCCGGGGCGAAAGAAGCGCTCGGTGCCATGAAAGAGATCGTGGTGGTGCTCGTGCCAGCCGACGCCGATGCCGGTGCGAAAGGCATCTTCGAGGCGGTCGGCATCGTGGAAGCAGCTGGAGACGATCTGGAAGGCGCCGGGGATGAAGGCGGGGCTGCCGTCGACGGCGAGGGCAAGGGCCTGCTCGGGCGGAAGCATATAGGTGGCGGTGGCGGGGTCGTACTGGACGTACCCGCTGGCGGCGTTGGCGTTGAGCCATTCGCGGACGTAGCGCTCGGTGGTGCCGGTGCGACGGGCAAGCTCGGTTGGGGTGACTGGCTGTGAATCGGCCATGGCTTTGTAAAGGCCGAGGCGGTCGCCGAGGAGGATGAGGACGGCATGGAAGGCGGCGCCCATGTCGCCGACGGCCTTGCCCATGAAGGCGTGGAGCTTGTCCAGGTCGGGGGCGGAAGTGGGGGCAGTGGTTGACATAAAGCTCCTGGCCAAGTTGGCTGGTCGGGCAATGGTGATGGTGAGGAGAATTTCGTTACTTTGGAGTCCTGCGTGTTTGGCGGCCGGCGTAGATCCAAGGCGAGGACCCGTTATGGGGAGTGCCCAAGAGAGGCAAGGGATGGCGGTGCGGGAAGTCTCTTCTGTGGCTTACTCGTCGCGGCCGGGGCGGGACATGAGGTCGCGGATCGCGTCTTTTGGGAATTTGCTGTGGTGGAGGATGGCGTTGATCTGCTCAGTGATAGGCATTTCCACGCGGTAGCGCGCGGCCAGTCCGAGGGCTCCGGTGGTGGAGCGGACGCCTTCAGCGACCTTGCCGTTGAGCGACGCGAGAATATCGGGGAGTTTGCGGCCACGACCGAGCTCGATGCCGACGAGGCGGTTGCGGGAGAGCGAGCCGGTGGAGGTGAGGACGAGGTCACCGAGGCCGGCGAGACCGGCGAGGGTTTCGCGACGGCCGCCGCAAGCGAGGGCGAGGCGGGTAATCTCGGCGATGCCGCGCGTGATCAGAGCAGCGGAGGTGTTGGCCCCGAGATCAAGGCCGTGGACAACTCCGGCGGCGAGGGCGATGACATTTTTGAGGGCTCCGCCGAGCTCGACGCCGGCGACATCGTCGTTGGTGTAGAGGCGGAGAGAGGGTGAGGAGAAATCGCGCTGAAGCTGCTGGGCGATGAAGGGAAGAGAGGAGGCTACCACGATGGCGGTGGGCTGGGCGGCGGCAACCTCCTGCGCAAAGGACGGCCCCGAGAGGACGGCGCAGGGATTTCGAGTGACGGCGGCGATGACCTGGGTCATGCGAAGCAGGGTGGTCTCTTCAAGGCCTTTCGAAGCGGAGACGAGGATCTGGTTGCGGGTGAGGATAGGGGCGACGGCGGCGAGGGTGGAGCGGAGATGCTGGGATGGAGTGACGCAGAGCAGGGTGTCGCCGTGCTCGACGGCGGTGGGGAGGTCGGAGGTGTAACGGATGGTGTCCTGGGGGATGACGTGGCCGGGAAGGTACTGGCGATTTTCGCCGTAGTCGTTGAGCTGGCGGGTGAGGTCGATGGAGTGGGCCCAGAGCAGGACATCGTGGCCGCCGCGGCGGGCAAGGGAGATAGCGAGGGCGGTGCCCCAGGCGCCGGCGCCGAGAATGGAGATACGGCTCATGCGACCGCCTTTCGGGAGGATGCGCCAAAGCGGCTTTCGGTTCCGGCGAGCAGGCGGCGGATATTGCTGTTGTGTTTTGCGATGATGAGCAGTGGGATGCCGAAGAAGGCGGCGGTGGTCCAGGGGCCACGGACGGGAAGGAAGACGAGGGTGGCGAGGGGAACACTAGCTGCGGCGAGTACGCTGGCGAGCGAGACGAAGCGGGTGAGGGCGAAGACGGCCATGAAGACGAGCAGAGCGCAGGCGACCGAGCGCGGAGACAGGACGAGAAAGACGCCGAGTGCGGTGGCAACGCCCTTACCGCCACGAAGGCCGAGCCAGACGGGGAAGATATGGCCGAGGATGGCGAAGCAGGCGGCGGCCGACGCGAGGGCGAAGGCGAAGGAGTGGGCGTTGGGAAAGGTGAGGGGGACGGGCGTGCGGCGGGCGATGGCGAAGGCAAGCAGAACGGCGGCGATGCCTTTCAGACAGTCGAGCAGGAGGGTCGCGATGGCTAGGGATTTCGCACCGGAGCGGGCGACGTTGGTGGCGCCGATGTTGCCGGAGCCGGTGGCGCGGATGTCTTGGTGGCGAAAGAGGCGGACGAGGAGATAGCCAAAGGGAATGGAGCCCAGGAGATAGGCGATGGTGGCGGCTGTGATCCAGGGGGTCATCGGGTTTGAGTTTAGCAAGGCTGGGACGTAGGCGAACGGTAGACGAGAGGCGCCGCAGGGGCCAACGCTCGAGATTGCGGGTTTCGCTCTCGATGCAACTCCGCGACCGGGGATCGGACGCGCTTGTTGGAATCGCCGCGATCTGGTAATAGAATGCGTGCGAACAGCGAGGAGGACTTCCGCATGTCGACAACTCAAGCCAGCAGAACGCCTGGTGTTCTTCGGAGCGGTGCAGCGGTAATTCTAGGCACGGTTCTAACGTTCGGAATGAGCGCAGCCGTTCCGACCTCGCACATGGGAAAGACGTATGCGCAGGAGGTTGCTCCGGAGGGGATTCCGACGGGCTGGCACCTGGCCGGAACGAGGCCGGAGAGCTATCGGGTGGGGGTCGAGGACGTGGCGCCGTCGGTTGGGCGGTCGAGTGCGTTCTTGCAGTCGAAGGTGCCGGAGACGGGTGGATTTGGGACGTTGATGCAGTCGATCAAAGCGGCGCAGTACGCGGGGGAGCGGATGCGGTTGCGGGCGGAGCTGAAGTCGGGCGACGGGAGCGGGGGGGCGGGGCTGTGGATGCGTGGGGATAGGGGCGAGAAGGTGGTGGCGTTTGACAACATGCAGGACCGGGCGCTGACGGCGAACAGGGCGGGGAAGACGTATGACGTGGTGCTGTATGTGCCGAAGGATGCGACGGGGATCTCGTTTGGCGTGCTGCTGTCGGGGTCGGGCGAGGTTCGGATGAGGGGTGTGCAGTTTGAGGTGGTGGGGCTGGAGACGGCGACGACCGGATCGAACGCGAGTCAGGTTCGGGAGTTGCCGGTGACTCCGGTGAACCTGGAGCTTCGGCGGTAGAGGTCTGTGTCAACACGCGTGACAACGAGAGGAACTAGGCGGAGCACAGGTGCCTTTAAGGTGTCGGCAATGGAACGGCTGGTAGAGATGTGGGTAGGCGGTCCTGAGTGCAAGTCAGGTTCGTGGATGCCTTGGACTTGAGGCTAGGACCGGCGGTGAGATATGGACCGACGAACGTGCTGAGGGGCTGGTCGCAACTGCTGAAGGAAGCGCCAAAACCATAGAAGCCGACTTCCCAATTGGCCTCCGGATTATTGATACAGCCAACAGGCGTGGGTTCGATTGGAATGATCCACATGGTGGGCTGTGGAGCTTCCGCGACCTGGGCGATGATCTGCTCGATGGTGGCTGAGGAGGTATCGATAGGCGGGATGTCAAGGTCCATGGGCGGCCCTGCCCATGCATAGCCCTGCGGATTGCAACCCGTGACAAAACGCAGCGTGAACGAAAGGAACGGCAAAAGAGATGAAAGTGATTTGCCGTGGTAGCTGAACGGGCCGAGCGGGAGCGTCAGCAGGTGACTGCGGGCTCGGGTGGAAAAGATGATAAGTAGAACTCCCTGTTGGCGAATGCTGTAGGGCTCTACTCCGCGAAGAATCTCGGTGGCGATGGGGAAGACGGTCGTGTTCTGGGCGGACAGCGAGATGGGCGCCTGAAGGTAGGGCATGGTGTCCGCCTCAACGAGGATCGACGTTTGGGTAAGTGCCCCGAGTCTGGCGAGAGCGGCGAGCCTCGAAGTGTTGTGAACTTCGAAGTCCGCCACGGAACGAGTTTCGGGTGGGGTACTTTGCGACTGCAGAGCGGTTGCCGTGAGGATCAGAAGACAGCAGAGGATGGATCGCACGATGGGTTGGACACCGAGACGGTGAAGAAGGGTCATGGCCAGCGGGCGAGGTGGTGGTGGAGGAGTTTGAGGGCGTGCTGGGTGCTCCACCAGCGGATGCGGTCGCGGTCGCCCTGTAGGTGGAGTTCGGTGGCGGTGGTTTCGGTTGCGGTGCCAAGGCCGAGGTAGACGAGGCCGACGGGTTTGGTGGGCGTGGCTCCGGCAGGGCCGGCGATGCCGGTGATGGAAAGGGCGAGGTCGGCTCCGGTGGAGGCGCGGATGCCTTGGGCAAGGGCTTCGGCGACCTCCCGGGAGACAGCTCCGTGCTGGGCGAGAAGGGTGGCCGGGACCCCGCCGAAAGACTCTTTAAGGGTGTTGGCATAGGTGATGGCTCCGCCGAGGAAGACTTCGGAAGAGCCAGGGATGGCGGTGAGGCGGCTGGCGAGGAGGCCGCCGGTGCAGCTTTCGGCTACGGCGAGGGTGAGTTGCCGGGCGCGAAGGAGGTTGAGGATGACGTCTTCCGGGGAGTCGCCGTTGTCGGAGATGAGGTCGGCTCCCGTCTCCGCGGCTATCTTTGTGGCAAGGTCGTCGACCCGTTGCTGGGCTTCGTCGGAGGTGGGTTTCACGCAGGTGAGATGGAACTGGATCTCACCGGCGTGGGCGAGGATGGTGGTTTCGACGTCGGGAAACTGTGTGTAGATGGGGGCGACGCGGGCGTCGGCGTGGGACTCAGGGACGAGTAGGAGGCGGAGGAGGCGCTTGGCGATGTGGCGCTCGGGGAGCAGGGCCGCGAGGCGGGGCTGGACCTGTTCGTCGAAGAGGGTTTTGAGCTCGCGGGGCGGGCCGGGAAGAAGGATAGCAATGCGTGGGCCGTCGGGGGTGTTCGCTTGGAGAAACTGGCCGGGGGCCGTACCGGCAGAGTTGGGGAGCAGGGTGGCGGTGTCGAGGAGGTCGGCCTGCTTGCGATTATTGGCGGTCATGATTAGGCCGCGCTCGGCGAAGCGCTGCTCGAGCTGAACAAGCAGGCCGGGATCCGGGTGCATGCCGAGGCTGAGGGCGGCGGCGAGGGCTTCGCGGGTGAGGTCGTCTTCAGTGGGACCGAGGCCGCCCGAGAAGATGACGAGGTCGGCGCGGCGGAGGGCGATGTGGGCGGCTTCGGTGAGGTGAGGGAGCGAGTCGCCAACGATGGTCTTGAAGGCGACAGGGACGCCCAGGTCGTTGAGGCGGCCGGTGAGGAAAAGGGAGTTGGTGTCCTGGCGGAAGGGGGTGAGCATCTCGGAGCCGACTGCAATGATTTCAGCGATCATGACTTTGGATTGGATGCTTCTCCCGACCGCGGGCGGTGGGCCGGCCGAGGGCTGGGCTTTAGACGGTGACGAGACGGAGGCCGTCTCGCTCAAAGGCGGGATCCGAGAGCTCGACCGTGTGGACGTCTGGTGGGGGGGAGGAGATTCGGCAAAGACCAGAACTCCGTTGGCGTTGATGCCGGCGTGCCTGTCGGCAAACGCCTGACCGAGAGCCTGCAAGGGGTAGCGCCCGAGTGATCGTGCGATCGAGCGGGAGCTCACCGCGGATGGTAGCGGGTGTCGGGCACGGTGCCGCGGACTTCGCAGATGTTCTCGCGGCCACAGGTGCACTGGAAGCAGACGCCGCACGGGATGGCCCAGTTGAGCAGGACGCGGTCGCCGGGGGCGAAAGCGGGAGACATCCGGGCCGACTGCCCGAACAACGCCCGCGCCTTCGTGGCCGAGGTGCTGCTGTCGAACATCTGCTTCAACAGGGGCACCGGAGCCTGCTGTACGTCCAGAACTCGCACCAGGTGACTGGGGCGCAACTGTTCTCACATCGTCTGCGGGTCCAGGGATTTCGCGCTGCAGTTCGCAAATGTGCCCTGCCGGGCTTGCGAACCAAGGTGATTGACCTGCCAGGGCCGGGGGCCGATGCCGGGGAAGAAGCGGTTCACGGGAGCTTCGCATCGGAACACTCACCCCGGTTGTCGCCATGACGGACTTGGTGGCCATGGGCGTTTACCGGGGTCTGCACACGCGCGGGCTTTCGGTGCCGGATGCAGTGTCAGTCGTCGGCTTCGACAACACGTACTTCCGCCGATTTCTTCATCCGCCTTTGACCACCGTTGACCTGCCTCGATCTGAGCTGAGTCGTCTGGTTGTGGAGGTGCTGCGGGAACGGGCGCGAAGCAAAAAGCTTACGCTGCCAACCCAGCTGATCTGCAGGTCGTCCACGGCTGCTTCGCGGACCCGCGCTGAGTCGGTGAACGTTCACGCGGGTCTGGGCGCTTGTCGCTCGAGAAGCCGGATCTGACGAATGTGGAATGTACCGCTGGGTGCGTCCTGCTCTGGATCGACTCTCAACTGTTTGAGGACGCCGCTCCATCCGGAAAGGGAAGACATGTCCAAGGTATAGGTGTGAAAACCCGCCGCGTCCGGGTACAGCCAGAAGTCGCGGTGTTTGGCTTCGTTCCAGGCGGGATCAGCGTCGGTGATGAAGTAGATCTGTCCGTACGCGGCAGCAGTTGCGTTGTGCAGAACAAGATGAATGAGGGTCTGGGGCGTAATGTGCAGGGCGAGTTGATCGGAGATGATGCTGGGGTCGACGCCCCGGACTCTGCCCTCCAGGGCGTGCCCGGTGACGCGGAGACCGCTGATGCAGGCCAGTGCCTGCCAGCCCTGAAGACCACTCTCGTTTGCATCGAAGTCCCAAATCTGGATGGGCATTAGCTCGAGATCCGGAGCCCCAACATTGGTGTTGTTGTTCACATCGAGTCGCGTGGTGTTGCCGTCGCCGCCGAAGAAGGAGGTGTTCGGTGCGTTGCGGTAACGGTTGTTGTAGATTGCCCCCGTGGGCATGTTGCCGTGAGTCCAGTCCGGGACGGAGATCTGGCTCCGTCCGATCTTGCGCGCCGAGTTATTGCCGAGAAAGGTGTTGTTACGAATCACGAGGTTACGTGTGTATGGATTGAAGTTGTCGGGGGTTGCAAGAACTTCGATCGCAGGGCCGGCGTTGTTCTGAAAGGTGCAGCCTTCGACGAGCATGTTTTCGTTGTCGCACTCGAAGTCCAGGCCGGCGTTGTCAGGACAGGGGTTGAAGGGGGTCTCCCTGATGGTGAGATTTCTGAGGACGACATCTTTGGAATACATGACCTGGACTGCGGCAGTGCCGGTGGCTGCAAATCTGGCCCCCTTGCGGATGAGAGAATTCTGGATAAGACAGCCGGTGACGCTGGTCAGGAATAGGCTGACGAAGGAGATGCCGTCGACGGTGTTGTCGTGCAGATGCAGATGCTCCATAAAGACGTCGCCGAATTTATTGCGGAGGGCGTGGGTTCCATCGAGGCAGAAGTGATTGCCCCAGTCGAGGGCGATGCCGGCGCCAGTATTGAAGACTTCGGTGTTGGTGATGCGCAGGTCGGAGAGGACGCGGGTTTGATTATTGGGCGTATCTTCGACGCCGGTCACGCCGATGCCGTACGACCAGCTAACGCGATCGCTCTGGCTGGCATGCGGAAGTCCGAGGAAGTCATGCGCGAGGAGGTCATCGAGGTAGACGGATCGGTTGTTGTAGGAATGGTCGTAGAAGAGGACGATCCCGGCGCCTCCGTCACATACCTCGACGCTCGAAACTTTGAGAAAAGAGGCGTTATTCAGGCGAATGCAACGATCCGAGGGGCGACGGTCGCGTTGGATCCTGGGCCGGTCGCCGCTGCCATACGCTGACAGGACGAGGAACTGACCCGGAGCGCCGGCACCGTGGAGCTTCAGTTCTTCATGCCACACACAACCTCGTTTGAGCAGGATGGCATCCCCGGGCGCAAAGGTCCTGGCGTTGACAGGGGCGAAGCTCCTCCAGGGTTGCAGAGCTGAGAGGCCGCTATTGCCGTCGTCCCCGGCGGTATCGATGAAGTACGTTTTTCCTGTGTGGGCGGGCGACGCGCTGTCGGGCTTGGCTTGTGTGCGGGCGAGGGAACGACTTGGCAGAAACGCGAGTCCGATGGTGAGCTGACCGGTGTCGCGCAGGAAGACTCTTCGGCTTCGTCTCATGGGATGGTCGATGAGCGGGGCGCTTATGGGAGTTTGCGGCCCTCGATGCCCAGGTCGAGATGGAAGAGGGAGTCGCGAGTGGCCAGGGTCATGCAGCCGTCTTCGAGAAAGGCCAGGCCGACCAGGTTATTGCCGGCCACGGCGACAGAGGCCTGAGGACTCGAGCCGGGGGTAATGCGGATGACGCCGCGCTGGCCGCGGAAAGAGGCGGCGGTATAGAGGTTGCCGTCCGTGTCAAAGGCGAGTCCCTGTGCGCGGCCTAGGCCCTTAAAGAAGGTGGTGGTATTGCCGTCGCGGTCAATGGCGTGAACACGCTGATTGGACGAGGTGGTCGGCCCGGTGACGAAGAGGGTACCGGCATCGTTGAAGGCGAGGTGGTAGGCGGAGATGGAGGGCTCGAGGGTGGCGAAGACAAAGATCGGGCGATCGCCGGGAGCGCGGTCGGTGGCTTCGAAATCAGGGTCGGGGTGGATGCGGAAGATGGTGCCGGAACGGTCGCCGACGTAGAGGTTGCCTTCGCGGTCGAAGGCCAGGCCGGTGGCGATGCCGAGGCCTTCGGCGTACGTGGAGATGATGCCGCCGGGGGCTATGCGGTAAATGACGCCTTCGGCGCGGGAAGAACAGTAAAGGTGACCGTCAGGGCCGAGGGCGAGGCCGGAGGCATTCGTGATGCCGCGGATGTACGGACGAACCTGGAAGTCGCGGCCGATGCGGAAGATGGAAACAGGGGTCTGTTCGCCGCGTGGGCCGGAGAAGGTCGCGTACACGGTGCCGTCGGTGTCGACGACGGGATTGGCGATCGGGTTGAGATTATCAGCCATCGGAACGGCTACGCGCAGATGGAGGGAGTTTGAGATCAGGCCGTCTTGGCGAAGAACGAGGTCGCCGGAGATAGCTCCTTCGGGTAAGGTTTTGGGGGCACGGGTGGTAGGGGTTTGGTTTGCTGGGGCGTCGAGATCGGAGACGGTGGGGGGGGGGAGGGTGAGGGAGGCGAGGGAACTGAGCCGCTCGCCGAAGATGTCGACTTCCCCACCAGGCATGGCGGCTGCGGGGGTGAGATGGGAGAGGCGGGGAGCGGCGGCGGACGACGACTGAAAGATGGAGCTCATTCCTCTCTCTAGCCTAGAACGTGGGGAAGGGGAGCGCAACGTTCAAGGGTTTAGCGGACGAGTCGCGTGATGAGCAGGCCGACAAGGAGGGCGAGGAGACCGGCGGCCAGGTCATCCAGCATGATCCCGGTGCCGGCGGGAAGCTGCTCGAGGGAGCGGATGGGGGGTGGCTTGAGGATATCGAATACGCGGAAGAGGAGGAGGGCCAGAGCGGCGTAGCGCCAGTCGGGAGGGGTGAGTGTGAGGGCAAGGAGCTGGCCGGCGACTTCGTCGATGACGACGAAGGAGGGGTCTTCGCGCGCGGACTCGCGGGCAACGATGGTGCTGGCGGGGATGCCGACAGCCGTGGCGAGCGCGGCGGCGGCAAGCGTCCCGAGGCTGAGAACGAGAGTGGACGGGTGTAGCGTATGGGCTGCGGCGAACCAGAGGAGGACGGCAACGACGGAGCCGTAGGTGCCGGGGCCGGGGCGGAGGCGGCCGGCGCCGAGGACGGTGGCGATAACCCAGGCCCACGTGGTTTTGCGGGAGGTGGAAGGGGGCATCAGAAGGGCGAAACGTACCTTGCGAGACATAGTCCTTGCATGACCGTTATGCTATCCGACCAGGAAAGATTGCGGTAAAACGCTACGGGCAGCTTTCGTCCTGCGTATCGTCAAGTGCGTCACTTCGACGGACGATTGCCGCTTATATTCCCGCAGCTTCCGAAGAGCCGGCAACTCACGAGACGGGTGGGCGGCTCCGATCTGCAGCGCCGCTGACCTCATGTGATTGCCCCCGACACGAGCCGAAAATATGAACATCGCCTGGTTCACTTCGTTTACAGGTCAGGTCCATCGGTCGTCATGCGACCTGCGACTTGCTCCTTTAGCTCGTCCAGCGCCTGCTTGGGATAAACCGATCCGGCACGAACCACGGCATGGATCCGATGCAGATTTTGAGCGCTTTCGACGGGATTACCGTCGAGGAGCACGAGATTTGCATCTTTGCCTGTTTCCACTGCGCCCATGGTCGACTCGCGCCTGAGAAAATCGGCCCCGTTCAGAGTCGTCATTTGCAGGATCGTAAGCGGCGTCAACCCGGCTTTTTCGAGAAGGTCAAACTCCTGATGCAACGAGACTCCGGGAATGACCCATCCCCCACCGAAATCGGTGCCGGCCATCATCTTGACGCCACATTCATCGTAGGTCTTGGTCAACTTCAACTCCATCTCACCCAGTCGACTTAGTGTCTCGCGGCCTGCTGCCGGCACCGTTTGCGAAAACATCTCTGCAACGCTGTCCCAGAACGCTCGCGTCGTGGCGTCCACGTATCGTAGGTTCGGACTTTTCGTGTAGGTCGGATCATCCCCAAGCCGCATCGTCGCATTGCGGATCAGCGTGGGACATTGCCAGGTTCCGTGCTTAACGAACGTTGCGCTCAGTTCACGAGCTTTGCGATCACTATAGGAATCGATCAGTCGCTTGGTTTTTGTCAGTGCATCCGGATCGGCGTGCAAGCGGCCAAGGATCGGATTCGCAATCATGACCTTTCCAGCCTTCGTCATCGCTTCCGGCGAAAGATCGGGCGGCTTGGGCGGTTTAAGTTTCAGCAGGAGGTTAATCAGCCATCCTCTTGTAGACGTTGCAATCAGCGTAAGCTCAGTTGGTCCAAGGTGCTCAATGGCCGCCATGCCTCGCTCCGAGGCCTTGGCAAGGCTTACCCCCGGGGACATGTGACCGTCGTAAGGCAGACCTTGCCGATTAGCCTCTTCAAGCGTCGCGAAAAAAGTTTTCGGCGAAACAAAGATGGTCTTGATGAAATCCGCACCCTCCGCCTTCTGCCGCTTCACCTCGGCTACGCCCGCTTCGGGCGTGCCGGCGTTAACCGGCGTAAGGATCTCGCCGCACAGGGTCAGCAACTCGGGTGCATGTTCTCCGAGCTTCAGCCGCCCGGCTTTGCGTGTGCGCAGCATCTCGGTCGTTCCGGCCATCTGGCGGATACCGGTGATCCCGTGCGCGAGCATCAGGGCGCTGCTGGTCTCGATTGCGTGTTCCTGTTGCAAGACGTGCGTGTGCATGTCCAGCAATCCGGGAATCAGAAACTTTCCGTCAGCCTCAATCACTTCGCCGCTCAGCGGACTTCCGGCAGGAAGAATCTGCTGAATTTTGCCTTGAACAACGTGTACGGCCGTACCGGGCGTCAGCTCGCCCGTGCGTGTGTCAACCACAGTGACGCCGTTCAACACGAGACCATCGCCGGACGCGCTGCCCGCCGTTCTAACGCCTGCTATCGAGATTCCCATTGCTTCACCTCTCAACTGCGAGCTCGCGATCTGTGTTCCTGTTCCGTTCTGCCGTAGTACCAGGAACGTTCAGTGGAGCTCCGGCGATGTGTCGACGGGTCAGCCGCAACGACGCCGTGCGATGTCTTCGCATCTCTCGCAAAGTGCGTTCTGATCCTGCGGTCACCGCGCCGGCAGGCAGCAAAGCCGCCGAAGCGATTCGAGTGGCTCTGGATCAGTGCCGACCTCCGCACTAACTCGCGAAGCCGGGCAGATCCACGCGTCGGACAACGTGGTCCTGAATCCAGTGCGCGTCCCACCACTCTTTGGGATCGATCTGGACGCCGTCGAGCTGCATGGCAAAATGAATGTGATCGCCGCCGGCCATGCCCGTCATACCACTGAGTCCCATGATCTGGTCGCGCTTCACCATGTCACCCTCGTGGACGTCAATCCGGCTTAGGTGGCCGTAGATGGTTTGCAGGCCGTAGCCGTGATCTACCACGATGCAGTTGCCGTAAATGCCGAGCGGCGCAGCCCAAACCACACGGCCGTCATTGGAGGCCTCAACACCAACATGCTGGGTAACGGCGAGATCATAGCCTAGGTGTACCTGCTGGTCGATCTTCTTGCCATGGTAGATATAGCTGCGCACGTCGGCAAAGGTGGCCTCGGCTTGTGAGTGCGCCTGACGCATGAACGGCTGATGCCAGAGAAAGTGGTCGGCGGTCTTGAAGCGCAGATCAGCCAAAGTTTTGTTGTTGGCTTGGCGCATCTCGGTATTGATTTTGACGAAGCGCTCAATGGGATCGCCCGTACCGTTCGGGTCAAGCTCGCCTAAGACTTTCTGCAGGAACTGATCGGATACCTGGATCTGATGCTGGGTATAGACGGGCTGCTCCTTTTTGGGAAAGACGATCGAGAGAGGTGTCGTCACGTCGTTGCCTTCGCCGTTGGACGCGTAGACCAGAGGCGTCGTGCCGGACGGCATGTTCCAGGCAAAGGCGAATGGAGAGAACAGACCCGGTTTGCCACCCGGCATGGGCCAAGCCCGAAAGGTCTGATTCCCGACACGCACGCCAGCGGACGTGTAGGGGCCGGTGACGTTCATGGTGGCGAGATCGGCCATGCCGAGATACAGGTAGTGCTGGTCAGAATCTGCGCTGATGAGAGGCGGCTGGGTAACCACGGTGATCTCGCGTTCCCAACGGGAGGTGCTGCGCAACAGGCCCCCCGACGCAGCTTCGATGATGAGGTGGCCAGGGCCATCGTGCAACTGGGGCGTAGTCTTGACTCCTACCGTGAATGCGAAAACGCCGTTCTCCCCTTCGGCCTTGTTCGTGCTCTGCCACACCTGATACTGGGTCCCGTTCTGTGACAGGATGGCGGTGAGCTTGCGGATGCCGTGGCGATCGTGGACATGGACGGAGATGGGCGTAGCCTGCCCGATGATGGTCACGGATGGCAGCACCTCCACGGAGGGCTTACCGCAGCCCGTCAGAGCCAGACACAGCGGCAAGAGCAGCAGGTTTGCACTAAGGACGAAAGATCGCACACAGTTGATTCTAGTCTCAGGGCAGTTCCGTTTCGCTTTGAGCTCCGGATCCCTGCTGCACGCGCGTCGCAGCTCGAATCACCTCGCCAGCAGCAGGGCCCACCCTACTCGTCCCCTGCTTGTGGGAGGACGAGAAAGCGATGCGCGGTACTGAACCTCCGTCGTCATGAACCGCCCCTGGTTTGTATTCTTGGGTCCCAGCTTCTTCGCGAGAGACGCCGACCCAAGATTCACAGATCGGATACCGAAAATAACGTCAGCCGGGCTCTTGATTCTCTTCAGGCCACGTCGTGCTCAGCGTCCATGGTCACCTCACATGAGTCGTTCGCAGGCGAACTCGGCGCTCACGGTCCGTAAATGTGAGTGGAGGTGGTCGAACCTTTGAGAAAAGGCGAGCAAAGTAACAGAAACCAGCGTCGAAGTACTCAGGTGAGCCTCACGATCCCAGCAACTCAGGCCTCGTGTTCGGGGATCCAGACCTGCATGGCAGTGGGGGAGCGGTTGGCCCAGGCGTAGTAGGGAATAAGACGGAGGGTGGTGTCGGTGCCGGGTTGCGGGCTGGCGGTGGCGGGCTCGTAGAGGGCAGCTTGCTCGGTAATTGGGGAGATGCTGCCGGGGTGCTCGAGAACGATAACGCCGTTGAGGAGGTTGGGGTCGAAGCGGGCGGTGGTGGTTTGGGTGCTGGTATGAGCGCGGAAGGCGGCGAGGTTGATTGCCGCGGGGTGGGCTTGCTGGTCGAGGCCCTCCATGCAAAAGACGATGGGGCCGCGCTGGATAGCGACCTTGCCGATGTCTTCGGTGACGGCGGGGTTGGCGCGGAGGAGCTGAGGAGTCATGTCGAAGGCGAGCTCGACGGTGTCGCCGGGGTGCCACTGACGGCGGACGGGGAGGTACTGGCCGGGTTGCGCGCCGGCGGTGGGTTGGCCGTTGACCGTGACCGTGTTGCTTTGGGACCAGCCCGGGATACGGAGAAAGAGGGTGAACTCTGTGGCGCGGGCGGGAGTGACGGTGAGATGGACATTGCCTTGCCAAGGATATTGTGTCTGTTGCGTGAGTTTGAGCGGGGTGCCGTCTTCGAGGTGCCAGTCGAGCTGGTTCGAGTCGTACAGGTGGACGTAGAGGCCCTCCTTGGAGGTGGAGTAGACGTAGCCGGGGAGCGAGGCGAGGGTGCGCTCAAGGTTGGGCGGGCAGCAGGTGGTGTCGTACCAGGTGTTGCGGATGACATCGCCGGTGGTGGGGTCGAAAGCGAGAGGGTTGCGGTAGCAATAGAGCTTGCCATCGAGCGACATGCCGGAGTTGATGCCGTTGTAAAGGGCGCGCTCAATGACATCGGTAAAGCGGGCTTCGCCGGAGGCGGCAAGCATGCGGGCGTTCCACATCATGTTGCCGATGGCGGCGCAGCTTTCGCCGTAGGCACGGGCATTGGGAAGCTCGTAGGGGTTGCCGAAGGCTTCCCCTTCAGCGCGAGCGCCGACGCCGCCGGTGATGTACATCTGGTGCTCGGAAAGGTCGTGCCAGAGGTTGTTGAGGGTGGTCCAATAGGCGGGGTCGCCGGTTTCGAGAAAGTAATCGGTGGCTCCGCAGCAGGCGTACATGCAGCGGACGGCATGGCCTTCGAGTTTGGTGCGGGAGGTGAAAGGGATACCGCAATACATGTAGACGATGGCGCTGGGCTTGATGGTCCAGCGCGGGTCGCCATGCAGGATGTAGCCGGCGAGGTCGAGGTAGCGGGGATTGCGGGTGGTGCGATAGAGCTCGATGAGGGACATTTCAATTTCGGGGTGGCCGGCGATGATGGGGGTCTGGCCGGGATTGGGCCCGAAATTGGGAAGAAGATAGGTATCGACAAAGCGGATGCCGGCGTTGAGCAGGGTGGGATCGCCGGTGGCGCGGTAGAAAGCGATGGCAGCTTGGAGGAGATGGCCGATGCAGTAGAGTTCGTGGCCGACCTCCTGGGTGTGCTGGAGCATGCGCTCGGACTTGTGGCCTTCGACGAAGTAGGTGTTGAGGTAGCCGGAGGGCTCCTGGACGGCGACGATGTCGCGGATCATGGCGGACGTAGTTTGGCGCAAGCCGGGGTTGGGGCCGGACTGGAGGGCGAAGGCAACGGACTCGGCCCACTTGTAGAGGTCCGAGTCGGAGTAGAGGGGACCGCGCTGGGGTGCGGTGGATCTGCCCTGGAGGCGGAGGAAGTTGTCGAGGCGGCCGTGGGCGAGCAGCTCGTCGTGCATGGAGGGGATGCTGGCATGGACGTTGGTGGAGCGGCGGGGAGCCCAGAAGCCGGTGACGGTGACGGCCGAGACGGGGACCTGGCGCAGTTTGGCGTGGGGAGATTGAGACAGGTCCAGGACGGGTTTGTTCTGCCAGTCCGGGGTGGGCTCCGTGGCGGGAGCGGCGAGGGCGCGGGTGGCACCGAGGAGAGTGCCGGAAGCGGCGACCGCGGAGGTGGTGGCGAGAAAGCGGCGGCGGGACAGAGGGAAGTTCATGGGCCTGCTCCGGGGTGCACGGTAGCTTTTTAGGCTTGCAGTAGTGGCCTGGTCAAGGGGTATGTCCCAAATCGGAAGGGAACAGATGACGAGAACAGGCCTGGCCTCACGGGGCGTGCGCGTGACGATTGATGCAGGCGCGGATGTCGGATGAGGGCTCCACTGCGGAGGAGCATCAGAACCGGGGCCGTCGGGTGAGAGCTGGAGGTGCCGTAGTTTCGCGGATAATCAGCCGGGTAGAGATGGGAAAGAACTGCGGTGCGGAGCGGGGAGTGGTTTGCTCGATGCGCGAGAGAAGCGCGCGAACTGCGCTCTGGGCGATTTCGGTCTGGGACATGCGGACAGTCGTAAGGGGCGGATGAACAAACTCTGAGAGATGAATATCGTCAAAGCCGACTAGCGACATATCATCCGGAACGCGGAAGCCGCGCTGCTGCAGCGTGCGAAGGGCTCCGATGGCGGTCATGTCGTTGGAGCAGAGGACGGCGGTGGGCGGGTGAGGGAGACGGAGCAGGGAAGTCATGCCGTACATGCCGCCTTCGAGCTGGTGGTCGCCTTCAAGGACGAGGTCCTCGCGGGCGGTGCAACCGCTCTGGCGCATGGAGGCGAGGAAGGCTTCACGGCGGATCAGGGCGGAGTGCTCTTTGAGCGGGCCGGAAATAAAGCCGATGTCGCGATGGCCGAGCGCCGCGAGATGCTGAAGGGCTTCGAGCATGCCCTGGCCGTAATTGACTAGCAAGACATCCTGTGGAAAATCGGTCTTGGAGACGTCGACGAAGACCATGGGAACGTGGCGGTGCGAGAGCTCATCCAGGACGGGATCTTCCGCGCCGAAGGTCATGACGGCGACACCGTCGACGTTGCGCTCGATCATGCGGCGGAGAACGTGCTGGAGATCGGAGTCGTCATCCGTGGAGCCGATGAGGAGCTCGTAGCCCTGCTCGACGGCGGCGCGCTCGAAGCGCTTGATGAGCTCGGGGAAGAACGGGTTGGTGATGTCGGGGACGAGAAGGCCGAGGAGGCGGGAGCGACCGGAGACGAGGGCGCGTGCCTGGGTATTCGGAAAATAGTCAAGGTCGCGAATGGCTTCGTTGACCCTGGCTGCGAGCAGCGCGTTGACAGTGGGAACCTTGTTGACGGTGCGTGAGACGGTAGCGACAGAGACGCCGGCGCGCTTGGCAACGTCCCGGATGTCGAAGCGCTCGTTCGGTGTAGCAGGGCTGGTTGTCGCGCGACCTGGCTTTCTCGGCATCGATCTTGGTCCCTCCGCTCCTTGCGACGGGTTTCTGTCGTGAGTTCAATGTTTACACCGGATGCGAACGATAGTAGTCTCGGGGCGCTGGAAAACGATTACTCTGATGGGTGCCGCTTGCGGGACGCCGTGGGGATGAAAGACTGGGGCGAGCGCCGGGGAGTGGTCGGCTGCCGTCGTCATCAAACAACGTCGAGACGAGGATAGCCATGACGGATCTGAAGACGCTGGAAGTTTGGTTTTGCACGGGGAGCCAGCACCTGTATGGGCCGGGAACGCTGGAGCGGGTGGCGGAGCACTCGCAAGCGATTGCGGCCTCGTTGGGCACAGAGGCGAGCATCCCGGCAACAGTCGTGTTCAAACCGGTGCTGACGACGCCGGATGAGATCCGCGGGCTCTGTCGAGACGCGAATGTGACGGAAAAGTGTGCGGGGTTGATCCTGTGGATGCACACGTTCTCGCCGGCAAAGATGTGGATTGCGGGGCTGAAGTCGCTGACGAAGCCCTTTTTGCATTTGCACACGCAGTTCAATCGGGCGCTGCCGTGGTCGACGATTGACATGGATTTTATGAACCTGAACCAGGCGGCGCATGGGGATCGCGAGTTTGGGCATATTACGAGCCGGCTGCGGTTGAATCGCAAGGTTGTGGTGGGGTTCTGGCAGGACCCGGAGACGGTGGAGGAGATTGCGACGTGGACGCGGTCGGCGGCGGCCTGGTATGAATCGCAGCACCTGAAGGTGGCGCGGTTTGGCGACAACATGCGCCAGGTAGCGGTGACGGACGGCGACAAGGTGTCGGCGGAGGCGGTGCTGGGCTACAGCGTGAACGGGTATGGCGTTGGGGACCTGGTGGCGCGGATGAACCAGTTTTCGGATGCCGAGGCGGAGAAGCTGGTGGGGGTGTATCGCGAGCAGTACGCGATTGCGAAGGAGCATGACCGGCCGGACTCGCTGCGGGTGGCGGCCAAGATTGAGCTGGGGCTGCGGGCGTTTCTGGAGGAAGGTGGTTTTGGGGCGTTCACGGACACGTTTGAGGATCTGTGGGGGCTGGAGCAGCTGCCGGGGATTGCGACGCAGCGGCTGATGGCGGAGGGGTACGGGTTTGGCGGCGAGGGCGACTGGAAGACGGCGGCGCTGGT
>CALMVL010000119.1 GCA_937873265.1 uncultured Granulicella sp. | reverse complement strand
CCAAAAGGCGCATCCGCCCCGCCCCCCCCGAAACCCGGCGTAACCGGCCCGGTACAATGGATCCGCGCACACCACCCACAGGAGTATTCGCAAGCATGGCAGTCAAGGTAGGCATCAACGGATTCGGCCGCATCGGCCGCAACGTCTTCCGCACCGCCCTGGGTAACCCGGAGGTTGACTTCGTTGCCGTCAACGACCTCACCACCCCCGCGACCCTCGCGCATCTGCTCAAGTACGACTCCATTCTCGGCAACCTGAAGAACGAGATCTCCGCCGACCAGGACTCCATCTCCGTCGATGGCAAAAAGATCAAGGTGTTCGCCGAGCGCGATCCCTCAAAGCTTGACTGGGCCTCGGTGGGCGCCCAGATCGTCGTCGAGTCCACCGGCTTCTTTACCGACGCGACGAAGGCCAAGGCTCATCTCGGCAGCAGCGTGAAGAAGGTCATCATCTCCGCTCCCGCCACCAACGAAGATCTTACGTTGGTGCTTGGAGTGAATGAGAACAGGTACGACCCCGCCAAGCACAACATCCTATCCAATGCCTCCTGCACCACCAACTGCCTCGCTCCGCTCGTGAAGGTGCTTAACGACACCTTCGGCATCCAGTCCGGCATTATGACGACCATTCACTCCTACACCAATGATCAGGTCGTGCTCGATGCTCCGCACAAGGACCTCCGCCGAGCCCGCGCCGCCGCGCTGTCGATGATACCCAGCTCCACTGGCGCAGCCAAAGCTCTCAAGCTCGTGCTGCCTGAGATGGATGGCAAGCTCGACGGCTTCTCGATGAGGGTCCCCACCCCAAATGTCTCCGTCGTCGATCTCACCTTTGTTGCGGAAAGGCCAATTACCGTCCAGAGCGTCAACGCAGCGCTCAAATCCGCAGCCGAAGGTGACCTCAGGGGCATTCTCGGATACACCGAAGAGGAGCTCGTCTCGACCGACTTCAAGGGCAATGCCCTTTCCTCCATCGTCGACAGCAAGCTCACCAAGGTGATCGGGCAAACCGGCAAAGTGATCTCCTGGTATGACAACGAGTGGGGCTACTCATCGCGCGTGAAAGACCTCATCCTCTTTCTCGTAGAGAAAGGCCTGTGAACAGGCGAAGGGACCAGCTCTGTGTGCGTGAGCTGGCAGAAGCTGGCCCTTACAACATCGTTTTTGCGCGCTCCCACATCAGGTGACGCCCCGCCGGCAGACCATAGGATTTTCTCGACGTAGTAAGGGTTGACACGCAGCGGCAACGAAGAGCGGAGCCGGTAACGACGATCCTGTGCCTCCTCCCTTACTTTCCTGGAACCACCCGCTCATTTGCTTCCGGAATCGCCTGCAGCGTCTCTTCGCTAATCTTCAGGTGCTCCTTCACCAGCTTCGGCGGCGTCCGCCGCATCCACTGGCTCAGCGAGAGATCCACGTACCGATTCGCCTTGAACATCTCCAGAAACACCAAATCCGTCGTACCCGTATTCTCGATGTAGTGCCCAAACGTCCGCGGCACGTATCCGACGTCTCCAAGATGAAATGTCATGGTCCGCGCCTTGCCCCCGTTCGCGAAGAGCGTCATCCGTCCCTGTCCCTCGATGTAGTACTGCCACTCATCCGCGTTCGGATGCCAGTGCAGCTCGCGCATCCCACCCGGACGCACCCGCACCAGCGCCGCCGCGATATTGGTTGACACCGGAAAGTTCCGCGAATCGATCACTCGCACCTCGCCTGACGGTGTGTGCAAGGTCGCCGGCATCGTGCTCGCCTTGAAGTCGAAGGCTACCTCGGTCAGCTTGCCCCGACCCCGCGCCGCTCGCCGATCCTCCTCAAGCGACCCCGGCAGCTCCGCCTGAAAGATGTACAACTCCTCGGTCGGCATGCCGGCCAGCGCGCTCACCGGCACACCCCAGTTTTTTGCCAGCACCTCTCTTGGCGTGCGCGCCGTCCAGTCCGACACCAGCGTGGTATCGAACTCCGAAAAGGTTCCATCGTCGAACACGAGCAGAAACTCGCACCCATCCGGCCCCAGCCCCTGAATGGAATGCGGTACGCCTGCCGGGAAATACCAAAGGTCGCCTTTCCCGACATCGTTCACATACGCATTGCCTTCAGTGTCGATCGCGGTCAGCCGCGCGCTCCCGTTCAACATCAGGGACCACTCCGCCGCGGCATGCCAGTGCAACTCCCGAACTCCGCCTGAGGTCAACCGCATATTAACCGCGGCGATCTCTTTTGCGATTGGCAGGTCCTTTACGTTTGTCTGCCGGGCCCAACCGCCCTCCTCGATGCGCCGCCGCGCCAGGGCAAAGGAGGTCCAGAAGGTCGGCGTGTCTCCGTGGTCGGTTGCCGGCGGCAGCTCCGAGTCCGCGCTCAGTGCGGCGAGCCCCTGGTTTTCCGGCCCTGGATTTGATTCGCTCCGGTCATGCTCCGCCTTCCGCGTGTCCGCTGCCTGTTGCCCTGAAGCCATGGCCGTCAACTCCGCCGCACCAACGATTGCCGCCACTGATCCAGCCCCGAGAAAACGCCGCCGCGAAACTTCCGCCGGCTCCGGAGTCTCCTTCATTTCCTGCTCGACCTTCTCCATTCCGCACCATCTCCTCAGTCTTCAGGTAGACGCAAAACAGGCTCGTCGCGCGTTGCGAACCGTTTCACCCGGTCAACACCCCTGCTTAGACGGCCGGCGCGTACCGGTATGGCCGCTGCCGCCGGCTTCGCCAGAAACTTACGAGGATAATCACGCTCGCTGCTGCCGCATACGCGCACCACACTGAAGTAAAGGCATACCGCTTCACAGCCATGGTGGCCAGCAAGATGATCAGGTTCGCCCAACCGAACAAGACCATCGTGCGGATCTCCGAAAAGAAGAGCGATCCGCAGGTCGCAATCACATAGAGGATCGCCACCCATGTGCTATTGGTCGCTTGGTTGAGGTAAACAATGCTGTTATCGCGCACGCCCACCTGGGTCGGGAACGCCGTCAGCGCCCACAGGATATAGAGCGTAAGCGCGCCGCCGAGCACGGCAAACGGCAGCATCCTGTGCCGTCGCTGCCGCGTCCGTTCAAAGAGCAGCACACTCAGAGGCATCAGGAACGGCAACAGCCCCTGCGCATACAGCATGAAGGCCGCACCCATGTCGTGTGCCACCGCCGGGCGCAACCGCCCGTCCAGCCCCAGCCAAACGAACCCCTCGATGCACTGGTGAATGGCAAAGAGCGTCGGCACCGCCGCGAACAGCAGCTCCCGCCGATGCTTCACCTCGCGCAGCGTTGCCACCCCAACGACGCCAAGCACACCACTGCCGACAAAGTTCGCCGTCGCCGAAAAGCACATCCGAGTCTCCAGACCGGCCCCGCTTCACGCCCGCACCCGCGCGGGGCCGATCCTTCCACCTTACCCCGGGAACTGCTTCATGTAATCCGCATCGGTCTTCAGTGCCACCGTCCACGGCTCGGTAAAGCCTTCCTGCTCCACAAACATGTGCTTGATGTTGCCGCCTGCCTTGGCCACTGCGAAGATCGGTCGGAAATCCACTGTTCCCTTCCCCAGGTCCGCCGCGTCCGGTCGTTCCTGCCCGTTCTTTCTCGGTTGGAAGTCCTTGACGTGCAGCATGGAGATCCTCGTCGGATACTTCTTTAGATAGGCAACCGGATCCCCGCCTCCCACACTGACCCATCCGCAATCCATCTCAAACGTCACCAGCGATGGATCGGTGAGCCGCAACAGCTCGTCGTACGGCACCACCCCAGCCTCCGCAGCAAACTCCGCCACGTGGTTGTGATAGCCGAACTTCAGCCCCGCCGCCTTGGCCGCTTCGCCCGCCTTGTTGAAGTTATCCGCGTTGTACCGCCAGTCGTCCATCGTCAGCCCGTGCATGCCACCACCCCCGGCCGAAGCATCCTTCCGCCCCGGGGACGCACAGATCACATACTCCGCTCCAAGCTCCTTCTGATAGGCAAATGCCCTGGTCATGTCCGGCGCCAGCGCCCCCCAGCTGTAATGCGCGCTGACCCATTTCAGACCCGCTTCCGACAGCGCTTGCGTGACCTCCGCTACCGGCTTTTTATAGAGACCCCCCACGTCCGCGCCCTCAACCTCCTGATACCCGATCTGCCCCAGCTTCTTCAGCGTTCCGTCAAAGTCGCCCGGCAGCTGCTCCCGCACCGAGTACAGCTGTAAGCCCAACGGCAAGCCGAGCGGAGTCGCCCTCGCCCACGCCGGTCCCAAAGTCTCCCGCGCACACACCAATCCGGCTATTCCCGCCTGAACGAACCCGCGCCGTGTCCACATCGCCATGCCTGCCTCGCTTTCCGATACTGCGGAATCCTACCCTTCCGCACGGGCAGACGTCGAGGGCTGGTCACCAAAGACGAAAGAGGGAGATGCGCACGATGGTCTACTTGTGACTGCGGTACCACTCGATCAAGCGGTTGGTTGAGGTATCGTGCTTGAGCTCCGGCGGGGTCGGGCTTTCCAGCTCCCCGATGATGCGTTGCGCCAGTACCTTGCCCAGCTCGACACCCCATTGATCAAAGGAATCGACCCCCCAGACCACTCCCTGGGTAAACACCGCATGCTCATACAGGGCCACCATCTGTCCCAGAAGCGAAGGCGTGAGCAGCTCCGCCAAAATTGTGTTCGACGGTCGATTTCCCTCAAAGACCTTGTGCGGCACCAGGGCCTCCGGAACACCCTCGGCCCGCACCTCCTCGGCCGTTTTGCCGAATGCCAGCGCCTCCGCCTGCGCAAAGACGTTCGCCATCAGCATGTCGTGATGCCGCCCGAGCGGATTGAGCGTCTTCGCAAAGCCGATGAAGTCGCATGGGATGAGCCGCGTTCCCTGATGAATCAGTTGGTAAAACGAGTGCTGCCCGTTGGTTCCCGGCTCGCCCCAGTACACCGGGCCGGTCTCGTAGGTGACGTGCCTGCCGTCCAGCGTCACGTGCTTGCCGTTCGACTCCATCGTCAGCTGTTGCAGGTACGCCGGAAAGCGTTTGAGGTATTGCTCATACGGCAGGATCGCGACCGTCTGGGCATCGAAGAAGTCGGTGTACCAGACCGTGAGCAGACCCAGAAGCGCGGGCAGGTTCTTCTCGACCGGAGTCGTCCGGAAGTGCACGTCCATTGAGTGAAATCCGTCCAGCATGGCGCGGAAGTTGTCCGGACCGATCGCGATCATCGTCGATAACCCGATGGCCGAGTCCATGGAGTAGCGGCCGCCAACCCAATCCCAGAAGCCGAACATGTTCTCCGTATCGATGCCGAACTTCGCGACCTCCTTCGCGTTGGTCGAGATCGCCACGAAGTGCTTCGCGATGGCTGTCTCGTCGCCGCCGAGACCCTGAAGCGCCCACTCCCTCGCCGAGTGCGCGTTGGTCATCGTTTCTAGCGTGGTAAACGTCTTCGACGCCACCAGAAACAGCGTCTCGTCCGCCTGGAGGTCGCGAACCGCCTCCGCGAAGTCCGTTCCGTCCACGTTGGAGACAAAGCGGAAGGTCAGATTGCGATCGCTGTAATGGCGGAGCGCCTCATACGCCATCACCGGCCCAAGATCCGAGCCGCCGATCCCGATGTTGACGACGTTGCGAATCCGCTTGCCGGTCGCTCCCTTCCAGTCGCCGGAACGAACCCGGTCCGCGAACCCGGCCATCTTGTCGAGCACCGCGTGCACCTGCGGCACGACATCCTCGCCGTCGACGACGATCTTCTCCGACGTGGGCGCGCGCAGGGCCACATGGAGGACGGCGCGGTTCTCCGTGACGTTGATCTTTTCTCCCGTAAACATTGCCTCGGTGCGCTGCTTCAGACCGCAGTCCTCGGCCAATTTCACCAGGAGGCTGAGGGTCTCGTCGGTTACACGATTTTTCGAGTAGTCCAGCAGCAAACCGGGCCCCTGAGCCGTGAGGCGCTCGCCGCGACCTGGATCCTTCGCAAAAAGATCGCGGAGGGTAACAGCACGCATCTGCTCCGCATGCGCGGCCAACGCCTTCCAGGCCTCACGGTCCACCAACGCCTTTGTCTCTGTCACTGTCGCCATCGATCAGTCCTCATTCCCTTCAGATGCAGCCGCACCCAGGAAAGCCGACCGGGGACGGAACTTCCTGAGCCGCAATGTCAGCATAAGCGCCTGATATGGCCTCCTGATCGGGAAGCAAAATGGCTGGCATATCTTTTCATCCAACAGAGCCCGGAGGTTGGGAGCCATTGCCCCGGGGCGCTGCGTCCGTTTATCGTAGCAACAGTGCGAGTATCGCCCAGACATCTCGAACCGGACGCCGTCGCCGACCCTCCAACAGAGGTGCTCGTCGCTCCGGAACCGGGACTTCCAGCCGGGGCCGCGTCCGCCGCTCCGGCGACGCAGCGCCTCAGCCCTTCGGCAACCCTGGACGCCTTCGCCGGGGACCCGAATTTCATGATGTCGCTGGCTCGCGGCCTGCTCGTGATCCAGGCATTCACGCCGCAGATGGCGCAGATGACGATCTCGCAGCTGAGCCTGCGGACGGGTCTTTCCCGCGCAGCCGCCCGGCGCTGCCTGTACACCCTCGCGAAACTGGGATTTGCCGGCACGGAGGATGGGTCGCGCTACTCGCTGCGGCCGCGCATGCTTGCGCTTTCGCACAGTTATGCGGCCTCAAATAGCCTGGCCCTGGCCGCGCAACCTGTGCTGGAGCGCATGTCCGCGGCGCATCGCGAGTCGTTCTCGGTGGCGACGCTCGACGGCGACGACATTGTCTATATCGCCCGTACCAGCGCGGCGCGGATGATGACCGTCGATCTCCATATCGGCAGCCGGTTGCCCGCGTTTTGCACCAGCATGGGACGTGTTCTGCTGGCGCATCTTGCGCCGGATGCTCTGGAACAATACCTGGCCCGGCTGGTCCTGACCCCGTTCACGACCCGGACGATCAACTCGGTCGAGAAGCTGCGGCAGCTGCTGCGCACGGTCCGCCGCACCGGCTATGCCCTGTGCGACCAGGAGTATGAGGTCGGGCTGCGATCGCTCGCCGTGCCCGTGTATGCGACCTCGGGCCGTGTCGTGGCGACGCTCAACCTAAGCGGAAGTGCTCCCAGGCTCTCGATCTTGGAGATGCAGAGTCGGTTTCTGCCACATCTTCGCAACGCAGCCGCCGAACTTGGTGTGTTTCTGCGGTAGCCGCGGACGACTTCGGCTACGTTCGTGTGATTGCCCCTGCACGACGTGAGCCCTCACCGGCACCCGGTTGCCGACCGTACCTCGGGATCGGCTGAACCTGGCGACGTGCTCGGCAACGCCTCATTCTTCGGGAGGCGCGAAACAGTGAGCAAAAGACATGCCATCGGTGCCGCTGATGACCGTCGCCGGGCAGCCTAACGGGAAGACGACTGCCTGCCCGATGTCGACCTGGATCTCCGAAGCCTGTTCGGATCGCACAATGCCGCTGCCATCGATGGCGACGAGACAGCCGGCGCTCCAGCCGGGCAGCTCTGCCGCGGTCTCCGGGGCGAGATCGTACCGATCGACGGTGAAGTACTGCTCTTCGATCAGGCGAGTGAAGCCGGGGTGCTCCACTGGGGTGATCTTGCCGGCGCGGGTGCCGGTGCGCATGACCGAAAGGCCCTGCTGGAGGTGAAGCTCGCGAGGCCGGCCGTAGTCATACATGCGATAGGTGATATCTGAAGTTTGTTGCGTTTCGAGCAGCGTCACTCCTGGTCCGATTGCGTGAACCGTGCCTGCATCGACGAAGACCATGTCACCTTCCACGACCGGAACCATCTCGAGCAGCTCTTCCATGGAGTTGTTGCTGACCGATCGTTCTATCTCGGCTCGTCCGACGCCCTGCTTGAGCCCCAGCGCAACCTCCGCGCCGGGCTCGCAGGCCAGCACGTACCAGCACTCCGTTTTTCCGCGCGGCTGCCCGAGCGCCTGCGCCTCGGCGTCGTTGGGATGCACCTGGACCGAGAGCTTTTCGTTGGGAAAGAGCAGTTTGATCAGCAGCGGAAACTCTGCCGGCTGCGCGCCGGATGGGGTGCTGCCCAGGATCTCCCTCGGGTACCGGCGAACAGCGGCGGATAGAGTGCTTCCGGCAAGCGGTCCTGTCTCTATGACCGCCTCGGGACCGGTGAGCCAGGCCTCGCCGATCGGCGCGGTTGACGTTACCTGGCCGTACCAGGGACGCAGATCACGGCGTCCCCAGACCCGTTCGCTGAAGCTGGGCCGGAGCCGAAACGGGCCGATTGCCACCGCACCGGAGATCGCACCATCAGTGATCGTCATCCTTTTCCTTTCGCCGACACTCTTGCCGGGCTGCCGGTCCACTGCCCCATCGCATTGTTCCGCAGATCCGGTTGGGCCTTAGGCCGGAGGCGCGATCCACGTGATCGAGCATCCATCTTAGAGCCTCCGTGCTCGCCTCCGCCTGCCGGATGGGCCTGGGCTGCATTCACATCTTTGGATCGGTCGACCACGCCTTCATTTTCTTCCATTACAAAACTCTTACACCACCAGCCCGGCAGCGCTGATAGCGTCTTTCTATGGGCCAAAAAGCCCGTACCGAGGAATGCCGCAGATGATTTCCGAGATTACTCCAAGTCAAAGCTCGACCACACCCACACCCTTCGTTGTGAGCTCCCCCGCCCCGCAAAGTAACGGCAGGACCAAGCAGGACCTGCGTATGGGGCGCGAGCAGCAGCAGGGTCGCATCAACTGGATTACCACGATCGCCATGGGTGCATTCCACGTGGGAGCGATCGCCGCGCTGTTCTTCTTTTCCTGGAAGAACTTTGCCGCCGGGCTGATCATGTATTTTCTGGCCATCAACGTCGGCATCGGTATGGCCTACCATCGGCTGTTGACACACCGCGGCTATCGCACGCCCAAGTGGGTTGAATATTTTCTGACCGCCTGCGGCACGATGGCGCTTGAGGGTGGACCGATCTTCTGGGTGGCGACGCACCGCGTCCACCATCAGCATTCCGACCGCGAAGGCGATCCGCACACCCCGCATGACGGCACGTGGTGGGCCCATGCCGGCTGGATCCTCTCCGGCCGCGCCATGCACTCAGAGACTGCCCTGCTCGGCCGATACGCTCCCGACCTGACGCGCGATCCGGGCCAGGTGTGGCTCTCGAAGTTCCACTGGATACCGATTACCCTTGCCGGCTTCGCGCAACTTGCCATCGGTGCGCTTCTCGCCGCTCCCGGGCACCGTGTCGTCGGCGCCGTGGGCATGGTGCTGTGGGGCACTTTCCTGCGCACGACCCTCGGTCTCCATGCCACGTGGCTGGTGAACTCGGCGACACATCTGTGGGGCGCACGCCGGTTTGAAACCAAAGATGACTCCCGCAACAACTGGTGGGTCGCTCTCCTGACCGGCGGCGAAGGCTGGCATAACAATCACCACGCACATCCGGTCAGTGCGCGGCACGGCCTCACCTGGTACGAATTCGACATCAACTACTACGGCATCTGGGTGCTCTCCAAAATTGGCCTCGCGCAGAAGATCCAGGTCGCGCAGTTCGATCCGAAGAACCCCAAGCCGGCCGGCGTTTAGCTCCGGGGCATCGTGGATGAGGGCCTTTCCGAGAGGAGAGGCCCTTTCTGCTTGTATGCCCCCCGTTTCGCGCGTTCGCTATAGTGCTGAGAGCACTGGGGAGCGCCCATGAACTTCAATCGACGCCGTGGAGCCATCGCTCTCTTTATCACTCTGGGCGTCTTCCTCATCGGCCTGGCGATTGCGCTCAACATCGGCTGGATCCTGCTGAACACGCGCCGCATCGCTATCGACATCCTTGGGATCATCCTCTTCAGCCTGCTCGTCGCCGGCCTTGCCCTCAACACCATATTTCTCGTCCGCGAAATCCGCCGCAACGAGCGGCAGGACAGCTTCCTCAACGCCGTCACGCACGAACTCAAGACTCCGGTCGCCTCCATCCGCCTCTATCTCGAGACGCTGCAACGGCGCCCAACTGACGAGACGCAGCGACAGAACTTCTACAAGGTCATGCTTTCCGATACGGACCGTTTGCTCGCAACGGTGGATCAGGTGCTGAAGGCAGGCGAACTCGGCCAGCGAGCACGGCAGCAAAACCGCTCGCATGTCGATCTGGAATCGCTTGTGGAGGAGTGCATTGCTATGACCTTGCATCACCATCATCTGCCGCCCGGAGTTGTCCGCCTCCAACCCGTTCCGGCGGGCGTGCGCCTGCCGGTGAACGGCATCATGCCGGACCTGCGCACGGCCATCACCAATGTTCTGGACAACGCGGTCAAATACTCACCCGACGGCGTTGACGTCACCTGCTCGCTGGACATTGTGAACTACACAACCGTTGCCCTGCGCGTGTCCGACACCGGTCTCGGCATCCCCGCCGGCCAGCTCAAACGGGTCTTCACGCGCTTTTACCGAGTTCCCGGTCGTTCCATGGTGCGTGTCAAAGGAACCGGTTTGGGACTCTTTCTGGTGCGCGCGATCGCTCGCCAGCACGGCGGCGACGCCAGGGCGGCCAGCTCCGGCCAAGGGCACGGGACGACCATCACGATCACGCTCCCGCTGGCGAACTCGGCAACGCATCAAGAGAACCCCTAAGATGAAACAGATGGAGCAGACTGACGTCGCGCCGCTGATCGTGCTGGTGGAAGACGAAGAGCACCTGGCGCAGGGGCTGCTGTTCAATCTGCAGGCCGAGGGGTACCGCGTTCACCTCGAAACCGACGGCGATAGCGCTCTGGCGTACCTTCTCGCCCACACCGCTTCGACTTTTGCTTCGGACCAGTCCCCTCCAGGCCAGGGCTCAGACATCCCCCAGTCTGCCCAGCCATCGGCGGTGCTGCTCGATTGCATGCTGCCCGGCACCGATGGCTTCACCATCGTTCGGACGATGCGTGAGCGGCAACGCTATACCCCCGTCCTCCTGCTTACGGCGCGCTCGCGCCCAGAGGACGTGCTTGAGGGCATCGAGGCCGGTGCGGATGACTATCTCGCTAAGCCGTTCGACCTGAACATTCTTCTGGTGCGGCTCAAATCCCTGCTGCGACGCATGACGTGGCAGATCTCCCCGCACACCGTCGCAGCGCAGTACCCACCGGCGCCCAGAGACGAGTACCATTTCGCCGGCCGGTCTATCCGCTTCGACACTCTGGAACTGCATGCTTTCGGCCGGAGCACCCAACTGACCCTGATGGAAGCCGAACTCCTGCGGTACCTCACGGATCGCGAAGGCAGGATCATTCCACGGAAGGAGATTTTGGAGAGGGTCTGGCGCGTCCACGAAGACACCGATACACGTGCCGTCGATAACTTCGTCGTGCGCCTCCGGCGATACATCGAAGTCGACCCTGCACGGCCGCGACACCTGCTTACCGTCCGCGGTGTCGGATACCGTTTCGTTCCAGAGGCCTGATCATCGCATGCTGTTCCACCTGGTCGGCGTTCGCGGACTACACTTGAGTTGAGGCCCCTGGATACGCCCGCACGATGCGCATTCTCACGCGATACATCTTGGCAGAGGTTTTCTCACACGCCCTGATCGGCGGTGTGCTGTTCACGTTTGTGCTGTTCATGCGCGACCTTGGCGGGATTCTTGAGCTTGTGGTGCGCGACTCGGCCTCGTTCGGCGACGCGGCGCGCATCATCCTGTACACCCTCCCAAATACCTTCACCGTCACCATCCCCATGGCCGTTCTGGTCGGCATTTTGCTTGGCCTCTCACGGCTGGCGGCCGACTCCGAGATCACGGCCATGCGGGCGAGCGGCATGGGAGCGCTCTCCTTCGTACGCATTGTCTCGCTGGTCTCGCTGGTTGCGCTTGCCCTTGGTCTGCTGAACTCTCTGTACGTCGGACCCCGGTCGGCCTCGGCTCTGCTCCGCCTCAAGGACTCTCTCCGGTCGTCACAGGCCTCCTTCGAGGTGCAGCCTCGCGTGTTCTATGAGGATTTTAAGAACTACGTACTGTACATCCAGAACGTGCGTCCCGCTGCCGGAGCCGCACTGTGGGATCACGTCTTTCTAGCTGACCTGAGCGATCCCGGATCACCCAAAGTTACGGTGGCCGACCAGGCGGTCGTCGTCAATGGATCCGCCTCGGCCGGTGATCCTCAGACTCTGCGCCTCCATCTCATCAACGGCAGCCAGCACCAGATCACCTCGACCGACGCTAGCCAGTACAACATCTCGACATTCAGCTCGAGTGATCTTCCCATCGAAACCGGCGGCCAGGAAGACACGCATGTCGGTCGATCCGACGCGCCTATCCTGGCTTTGACCCTCCCGGAACTCTGGCAGCAGTCCCACTTGCCGGGCTTGGACGCTCGCTCGGCGGCGGCTTATCGGATCGAATTCAACAAGCGTTTCTCCTATCCGGTTGCATGTCTCGTGCTTATGCTGGTCGGCGTCCCGCTGGGCCTCGCGTCCAAACGGGGCGGCAAGTCTACCGGTTTCGTGGTCACCATCCTGCTCGTCTTTCTGTATTACTTTCTTTCGTCCCTCGGTGTCGCCTTCGCAAAGACGGGAAAAGTGTCGGCTCTCGTCGGAGTCTGGGGAGCGAATCTGATCTTCGCCGCGGCCGGAGCGATTCTTCTGTACCAACTCTCGCGCGGCGGCATTGCCCTCAGCCTCTTGGCCGGCTTCGGCGAAGCAGTCCAGCGGCGCCTTCGTCGAGCTCCTGCGGACAATGCCGAATCTTCTGCTTTCCCGCCGCGGTCGCGCCTGCCATCCGTCGCCACCGTGTTTCGCAGGCTTCGCAGTATCTTCGGATCGCGCTTCCCTTTGATTCTCGACGATTATGTGTTGCGTGAGTACTCCACTAATTTTGGCCTGGTCCTGCTTTCCTTCGGCACGCTTTTTCTGATCTTCACCTTTTTCGAGCTGATCGGGGACATCATCCGCAACCGGACTCCGCTCGTCACCGTCGGCGACTATCTCCTCAATCTGGTTCCGTACATCCTCTACAACACGACGCCCCTCTGCTCGCTCGTTGCGGTTCTGATCACCTTCGGCGCGCTCAATCGGACTTCGGAGCTAACCGCGATGAAAGCCACGGGGGTCAGCCTCTATCGCGTCGTCATCCCGGTCTTTGCGCTCACCGCCGCGATCTCGGTTGGCCTCTTCACCTTCGACGAGGTTTACCTTCCTGCGGCAAACCGGCGGCAAGAAGCGCTCAGGTCCGTTATCAAGGGGAAGCCGGCCCAGACCTTTCTGCGGCCGGATCGCAAGTGGATCTCCGGACAGAACGGACATTCCGGTGATCCTTCCCGCATATTTTTTTACAAGTTTTTCGATCCCGAGAAGAATGTCTTCGCCAACCTGACCGTCTTTGAGTTCCAGCCGAACTCCTTTGTGCTGCAGCGCCGCATCTTTGCCGAGTCCGCTCACTGGGATGAGCACCTCAACAGCTGGGTTCTCGAGAACGGTTGGCAGCGTAGCTTCTCCGGCGACAATGTCACCAGTTACCAGAGCTTTACGTTACAGGGTGAGCCCGAAATTCGTGAACAGCCCGCCTATTTCAAGAAGGAAGACAGACCCTCGCAAGAGATGAGCTATCACGAACTCTCCCGCTACATCAGCGATCTGAATCAGTCTGGGTTTGACACCATGCGGCTGCGCGTACAACTCAATCGCAAGCTGGCCTATCCCCTCATTACCTTTGTCATGGCAATCCTAGCGGTTCCTTTCTCCCTCTCAATGGGGAAGCGCGGCGGTTTGGCGGGGATAGCGACTGCCATTGGCATGGCTATCGCGTACTGGATGGTCGCCGGAGTATTTGAAGCCATGGGGAACGTCAACACGCTACCGGCCGTCCTTGCCGCTTGGAGTCCAGACCTCCTCTTCGGCATGGCAGGTACGTACCTGCTGCTGCGAACGCCCACATAAGCGGAAAGACGGATCAACCGACTCCGGGTAGAGCTCCGCTTTCCACGGGCTGCCACGATTGGGAGTTTTCACGCTCCCTTGCCGAAAGTCGCGCCACTCCAAGCGATAAAACCAGTAAGAACATACCGAAGAGGAGCAAGAGGCCCGGCTGAGACGAGTCGATCTGGGCGTTGCTCCTTCGGTCCGTGGCATCGCTCACAGCCGCAGACTCCGTTCGCGCTGCGCCGTTCGACGCCACACGACGGGACGACACCCGAACCGATCTCCGGACAACTTCTCCGTTTTCATGCACGCCCCGCCCGCGAGCATGACTCCACCCCAAACCACACAACAGCAGAAAAAGTGGAACAAGATACTTCAACGCTGCACCTCCAAAGAACTGCAATGACCTCATTACCGCATGGGGCCGTGCAGAGAGCAATTGCAATCTGCGGAATTGTTGTCTCCCTTTCCCAATATGGAACCGATGTCCCAAGTTGGGACAGCGGGATCCAGAAGCGGCACCGTAGAATACGGAGCAGATGGCTGCGGTTCGAAACCCGCCAGCGGCACTACACTGGAAAGACGATGAAGCTCAAGAAATCCGCGGTCGCGCTCTGCCTTGCTCTAAGTTTTGCCCTTCCTCTTACAGGTCAGACAACCGCCACGACGCGGCACACACCATCCACGGCGCATCGATCCGCGACCACCGCCGGCAACCCGGCCGATCATCCGCCCGGTGTTCCCCCGGTGCATGGCCTGCCCAAGCCGCTCTACTCTCTCCGGTATATCGATATCCTCGTTGGCGAAGGAGCACTGGCGGAGCCGCAAAAGTTTTACACCGTCCGCTACACCGGCTGGACCACGGACGGCAAAAAGTTTGATTCCTCCGATGACCACCCAGGCAAGGAACCGTACACCTTTCCTTACGGGGCCCACCGCGTCATCATCGGCTGGGATACCGGTTTTGAGGGCATGCGAGTCGGCGGAAAACGGCGACTTTTCGTCCCCTACGAACTGGCCTACGGAGAGCTGGGCCGCCCTCCTATCCCCGCCAAGGCTGACCTCATTTTCGACATCGAGCTCGTCGCCCAATCCGACGCGCCACCCACGCCGCCAACTGCTCCAGCCACACCCACCCCACCGGCCACTGCCAAGCCGAGCACCACCCCCGCTTCCCCAACCACACCCTCCGGGCAGCCTGTCGATCCGACGAAGCCCACGACAGTCCCGTCATCCCCCGGAACGACACCGAACCCAAGCCGTCCGTAGCTGAATCCAATCAGGGAAGAAAGCGCCCAAATTCATGGTTAAACGCCTCAGACCGCTCTTCCCGTATCTTCGCCGCTCTTGGCGACAGTTCGCTTGGGGCGGGATCGCCGTGCTCGTATACAACATCATCAAGGCGCTCTTCCCTGTCGTTATCGGCGGCGCCATTGACGATATGCGCCATGGCCTCACCCAGGCCAAGATCATCCATCACTCCGAGCTCCTTCTGCTCATCGCCGTCCTTTCGGCCGTTTTCCTTTACATTACCCGCCAGGTGATCATCGGCGCCTCGCGCGAGATCGAGTTCGATCTTCGCAACGACCTGTTCCGCAACCTGGAGCGCCAGTCGGCCAGCTTCTACCATACCCACCGCACTGGCGACATCATGGCGCGCACCACCAACGACCTCAACGCCGTCCGCCAGCTCCTCGGGCCGGCCATCATGTACTCGGCCAATACCGTCGTCTTTACCGCCGCGGCGCTTCCGTTCATGCTGCGTATCAGCCCGCGCCTCACGCTCTTCGCCTTTGTCCCGCTGCCGATGGCGTCGGTCCTTGTGCAATACTTCGGCAATCGCATCCACACCCGCTTTGAGCGCATCCAGGCCATGTTTTCGGAGATCTCCGCCAAGGCCCAGGAGAACTTTTCCGGAGCCCGTCTTGTTCGTGCCTTCGCCCAGGAAGAGGCCGAGATCCGCTCGTTTGAGACCGCCAATCTCGAGTACATCGGCCGCTCGCTTGCTCTCGTCCGCCTGATGGCGATGCTTTGGCCTACCCTCGAGTTTGTTCTCGGCCTTTCCCTCATGATCACGCTGCTTGTCGGCGGCCACGAGGTTCTCGCGCACCGCATCTCCGTCGGCCAGTTCACCTCCTTCTTGGTTTACATGGTGCAGCTCACCTGGCCGATGATCGCTATCGGCTGGGTCGTCAACCTTTTCCAGCGCGGCACCGCCTCGGTCGTCCGCATCGACGAATTACTGAAGCAGCAACCCGCGATCACCGACACCCCGGCGAGCTTAACCCGCACCGCCGCAATAGAGATCCAGGGCAGCATCGCCTTCCGCCACCTGCAGTTTGCCTACACCCCCGGTGTCCCCGTCCTCCGTGATGTCTCGCTCACGATTCCAGCCGGCAGTTCGCTGGCGATCGTTGGTCCGACCGGTTCCGGCAAATCTACCCTTGTCAGCCTGATCCCTCGGCTGCATGACGCGCCCGCTGGAGAGGTTCTGATCGATAACCGCCCTATTACCGACTTTTCCCTGGACCAGCTCCGCTCGTCCATCGGTTTCGTTCCTCAGGAGACCTTTCTTTTCTCCTCAACGGTCGAGCAGAACATTGCGCTCGGCATCGCGTCCGCGACCCCCGAGCAGGTGGAGCATGCCGCGGCTGTCGCCTACATCGCCGATGAGATCCGCCAGTTTCCAAATGGCTTCGCTACCGTCGTGGGCGAGCGTGGCATCACGCTCTCCGGAGGGCAGAAGCAACGCTCCGCCATCGCCCGGGCCGTGATCCGCGATCCCCGTATTCTCATCCTGGACGACGCTCTTGCATCAGTCGACACCAACACCGAGGAGCAGATCCTCTCGCGCCTCCGTACCGTCATGCAGGGCCGCACGACGATCCTGATCTCTCACCGCGTCTCCACCGCCCGCAACGCCGACCAGATCGCCGTTCTTGTCGATGGCCGAGTCACTGAGCTGGGAACCCACGACGAACTGCTTGCCCGGGGCGGGTACTATACCTCGCTTGCAGACAAGCAGCAGCTCGAAGAAGAGATCGCTGTGACCGCATAGTGCCATGCAAGTCTCACAGACGAGCGGAGCCAGCTGCTGACCCTTGTTCACATTCTTCTAGGTGAGCGCTGATGATTCGACGCGGCCTCTAAGCGCCGCGAGCATTCATGCGGAGGCTGTGTGTCACACGACGACCAGGCCGGCGGTGGCCTGGCCCACGAACTGGTGGACGGTTTGGGCCATGAAGTCGAGCATGGGTTCGGTGAGGCCGGGGTAGACGCCGATCCAGCAGACGTTGTTCATGACGAAGTCGGTGTTGGTCATGTCGCCGACGACGCGGTAGTCCCATCCCTGGTAGGCGGGCTGCCGGAGGAGATTGCCGGCGAAGAGGAGGCGGGTGCCGATCTTGTTGGATTCGAGGTGGCGAGTGAGCTGGTCGCGGGTGAAGGGGGCTCCGGGTTTGACGGCGAGGGTGAAGCCGAACCAGGACGGGTCGGCGTTCTTGCCGGGCTCGGGGAGCATGAGCCACTCGGTGAGGGGCTGGAGTTTGGCTTTGAGGGAGGCGAAGTTCTGTCTTCGGCGCTCGATGAAGTGGGGGAGCTTGTCGATCTGGCTGACGCCGAGGGCGGCCTGCATGTCGGTAGCTTTGAGGTTATAGCCGACGTGGGAGTAGGTGTACTTGTGGTCGTAGCCGCAGGGGAGCTCGCCGAGCTGCCAGTCGAAGCGCTTGCCGCAGGTGTTGTCGACGCCGGGCTCACACCAGCAGTCGCGGCCCCAGTCACGAAAACTTTCGATGAGAACTTTGAGGGCGGGCTTGTCGGTGAGGACGGCTCCACCCTCGCCCATGGTGATGTGGTGGGCGGGGTAGAAGCTGACGGTGGCGATGTCGCCGAAGGTGCCGACCTTTTGGCCGTTGAAGGTGGCGCCGAGGGCGTCGCAGCAGTCTTCGACCAGCCACAGGTTGTGCTTTTTGCAGAACTCGCTGACCGCGCCGACGTTGAAGACGTTGCCGAGGGTGTGGGCGATCATGACGGCCCGGGTGCGATCGCTGCGGGCGGCTTCGAGCTTGGTGACGTCGATCTCGAAGGTGGGCAGAATGACGTCGACGAAGACGGGAACGAGGCGATTCTGGAAGATGGGGTTGACGGTGGTGGGAAAGCCGGCGGCAACGGTGATGACTTCGTCGCCGGGCTTGAGCTGGCGCTCGCCGAGTTTGGGGCTGGTGAGAGCGCTGAGGGCGACGAGGTTGGCGGACGAGCCGGAGTTGACGAGCGAGGCGGAGCGGAGGCCGAAGAAGCGGGCGAGTTTCCGCTCGAAGTCCTTGGCCCAGCGGCCGGTGGTGAACCAGCCGTCGAGGGCGGAGTCGACGACGGCGCTCATGTCGGCGGCGTCGATGACCTTTCCGGAGACGGGACAGGCGGAGGCGCCGGGGACGAACTCGCGCTGGGGAAAGGCTTCCGCGTGGAACTGGGCTGTGAGATCGAGGATCTGCTGGCGAAGCTGCTCGGAGCGCTCACTCATAGATAGGTCTAAGGATACACAATGGGCGGCGACTGCGAGATGGCATACTGATACCGTTGCGTGCCTGCCCGAACGGCACAGCTTGCCGTGTCGCGACACGGAATCTTCTTAAAGGACGTGGAATGAAAGCGGTTATTCTCGCCGGTGGACTGGGGACGCGCATCTCGGAAGAGACGTCGCTCCGGCCGAAGCCGATGGTGGAGATCGGCGGACGGCCGATTCTGTGGCACATCCTGAAGATCTACTCGCAGCATGGAATCAACGATTTCATCATCTGCTGCGGGTACAAGGGATACGTGATCAAGGAGTATTTTGCGAACTACTTCCTTCATACGGCGGATGTGACGTTCGACATGAGCTCGAACCGGATGGAGGTGCACAATTCGGTTGCGGAGCCGTGGCGGGTGACGCTGGTGGATACCGGCGAGGCGACGGGAACGGGCGGGCGGCTGCGGCGGGTAGCCAAATATCTGACGCCGGGGGAGCCGTTCTGCATGACGTACGGGGACGGGGTGGCGGATGTGGATCTTACGGCACTGATTGAGTTTCACCGGAAGAATGGGAAGCTGGCGACGCTGACGAGCGTGCAGCCGGTGGCGCGGTTTGGGGCGCTGGGGCTGAAGGATACGCAGATCTATTCGTTTCAGGAGAAGCCGTCGGATGAGGGTGGGTGGATTAACGGCGGATTTTTTGTGCTGGAGCCGGGGGCGATCGATGCGGTGACCGACGATGCGGAGATGTTTGAGCGCGAGCCGATCGAGAAGCTGGTGGCCGAAGGCGAGGTGCATGCGTTTTTTCATCACGGGTTCTGGCAGGCGATGGATACGCTGCGGGACAAGCAGCACCTGGAGGAGCTTTGGAGCAAGGGGAAGGCGCCGTGGAAGACGTGGTAGCGGACAGCGTTTGGCGAGGGAAGCGGGTTTTTCTTACCGGGCACACGGGGTTCAAGGGGGGATGGCTGGCGCTTTGGCTGCATTCGCTGGGCGCGGCGGTGCGTGGGTACTCGCTCGATCCGGCGACGGAGCCGAATCTGTTTGCCGTCGCACAGATCGGCTCGGTGGTGGAGGATGTTCGGGGGGACATCCGGGATGGGGCGGCAGTGGACCGGGCCATGAGGGAGTTCCGGCCGGAGGTGGTGTTTCACATGGCCGCGCAGCCGCTGGTGCGGCTCTCGTATGCTGACCCGATTGGGACGTATGAGACGAATGTGCTTGGGACGGCGCGGGTGCTGGATGCGGTGCGGCGGGTTGGCACGGTGCGAGCGGTGGTGTCGGTAACGACGGACAAGTGCTACGAAAATAAAGAGTGGCTGTGGGGGTATCGGGAGACGGATCCGCTGGGTGGATATGATCCGTACTCGTCGTCGAAGGCGTGCGCGGAGATTGTTTCGGCGGCGTTTCGGCAGTCGTACTTTCATCCGGTGCGGATGACGGAGCACGGGGTGGGGG
>CALMVL010000118.1:1827-3793 GCA_937873265.1 uncultured Granulicella sp. | reverse complement strand
CTGCCGGATGGATCGCCGGTGAACACGGTGCGTGAAGATCCTGTGCGCAAGGGGCTCCTGTTTGCGGGGACCGAGACAGCGGTGTGGTTTTCGATCGACGACGGCGACCACTGGCAGCCGCTCGAGCTGAACCTGCCGCATACGTCGATGCGCGATCTGTGGGTCAACGGCAATGACCTGATTGTGGCGACGCATGGGCGGTCGTTTTGGATCCTCGATGACATCTCTCCGTTGCGACAGCTGGCGAGTTTCAGCCCGGATGCGGTGACGCTGTTTGAGCCGGGCGCGGCTTACCGCGTGCGGCGCAGCACCAACTCGGACACGCCGCTGCCCATCGACGAGCCGCAGGGGGAGAACCCACCGGACGGCGCCATCATCGACTACTCGCTGCCGGCGTCGTTCCACGGAGCGGTCACGCTCGAGATCCTGGATGGCAGTGGAAAGCTGGTGCGCACGTACGCGAGTACGGATGCGCCGTATGCGACGCCAGACGAGCTGGCGAAGCAGCTGATTCCGCTGTACTGGCTGAAGATGCCGCAGACGCTGCCTGCCTCTGCGGGCATGCATCGCTGGGTGTGGGATCTGCGAGCGACCACACCGACCGCCACGCGGTATGCGTACCCGATCTCCGCGGTGCCGCACAGGACGCCACGCACGCCGCAGGGGCCGCTGGTGCTGCCCGGGACGTACACGGTCCGGCTGACCGCTGGAGGCAAGGTGCTGACGGCGCCGCTAGTGGTGAAGATGGACCCGCGCGTGAACGCTTCGCCCGCGGACCTCGTGGCGCTGCATACGGCCGAGTCGAAGCTGGCGGCGTTGACCTCGTCGAGCGCCGAGGCCGCGCTGGAGGCGCACTCGCTGCGCGAGCAGATTGCCAAGCTGGAACAAGGTGCACCCGCTGCGCTGAAGGCTTCGCTCGATGGATCGGACAAGCAGCTGGCGGCGCTGCTTGACGGCAGGGAAGAGACGGCGACGAGCGACGATGTGCCTGGACTCGATGAGGTTTCGGGGCAGAGTGCTGAACTCTATGCGCAGGTGGGGCAGGTGGATGCAGCGCCGACAGTGGCGCAGGGGAAAGCCGCGGCGCATGCCACCGAGGAGACCGAAGAGGCGCTGCGGAGTTGGAAGCAGTGGAAGGAAGGCTCACTTCCGAAGCTGAACAGCGAACTGACGGCGGCGCATCGTTCGCAGCTGAATCTCGAGCAGAGGCCCGAGACAATGCCTGAAGGCGGCGACGAAGATTAGGCGACAAGGACCAAGTGTTCTTGCGGTCCACCAACGAAACAACCCTGTCGTGGAGAAGATATGGCACGCTGGCCCGTTAAATCCTTGAAGCTCCTGCAGGCGTTATTTCTCGGCGCCTTGCTTGCCGGCGTCTTGCTCACCGCTGTGCTTCCGGCGCATGCGCAGACCGTCTCGCCGGGGATGTACAGCGACATGGACTGGCGGCTGATCGGTCCGTTTCGCGGCGGTCGCGCGGTTGCGGCGTCCGGTGTGCCTGGCGATGGGACGACCTTTTATTTCGGGTCTGTTGACGGCGGCGTGTGGAAGACAACGAACGCCGGAACGACGTGGAAGCCGATCTTTGATGGGCAGCCCGTCGCGTCCATCGGAGCGCTTGCCGTCGCGCCCTCGAATCCCAAGGTGATCTACGCCGGAACGGGCGAGACGGATATCCGCTCGGATCTTGCCTCCGGAACGGGGGTGTACAAATCGAGCGATGGCGGCGAGACGTGGAAGTCTGTGGGCCTGAAGGACACGCGGCAGGTTGCCAAGATTGTTGTTGACCCGGGGAACCCTGACGTCGTGTTTGTGGGAGCGCTCGGGCATGCGTACGGGCCCAATCCGGAACGCGGCGTGTACAAGTCCACCGATGGCGGCGCGACGTGGCAACACGTTTTGGACAAGGGGCCGGAGCTTGGCGTGGCGGATCTTGCCCTTGCCGCCGCTAAACCGAACGTCCTGT
>CALMVL010000118.1:0-1727 GCA_937873265.1 uncultured Granulicella sp. | reverse complement strand
CCGGAGCTTGGCGTGGCGGATCTTGCCCTTGCCGCCGCTAAACCGAACGTCCTGTTTGCGTCACTATGGAACGCGCGCCGACCGCCCTGGAGCACCTACGCGCCGCTGGTGGGGGATGGAAGCGCTCTGTACGGTTCGACCGACGGTGGAAAGACCTGGCAAGCCTGCACGGGGCACGGTTTGCCCGAGGGCAAATGGGGTCGCGTCGGCGTTGCGGTGAGCTCGGATGGCCAGCGCGTGTATGCGCTGATCGAAGCGGCAAAGTCCGGGCTTTACGTCAGCTCCGACGGTGGAGCGAACTGGTCGCTGGCGAGCTCGGACGATCGGCTGACCAGCCGCGCCTGGTACTTCAACCGCATCACCGTGGACCCCAGCGACGCGAACACCATCTACGTTCCCAACATCGCGCTGATGGGTTCGACCGATGGCGGTAAGACCATCACGGTGGTGCGCGGAGCTCCCGGCGGCGACGACTACCATGAGCTGTGGGTCGATCCGAAGAATGGCTCACGGCTGCTGCTTGCAACAGATCAAGGGACGTCGATCAGCCTCGACAAAGGCAAGACATGGTCCACCTGGTACAACCAGCCCACGGCGCAGATGTATCACGTCACCACTGACGACAAGTTCCCGTACACCGTGTACGGCGCGCAGCAGGACAGCGGCGGCGCCGCCGTGCTTAGCCGCACCGACCACGGGCAGATTACGCCCCGTGACTGGTTTCCCGCGAGCGGCAGCGAGAGCGGATACTTTGCCGTCGATCCGAAGGATTCGGACGTCCTCTTCGTCAGCGGCAGCTACGGCACGGTGCAGCGCTGGGATAAGCGCGTTTCGCTGGCGCAGGATGTTTCCCCCTGGCCGGTGCCGGTCTTCGGCACGGACATCAACCAGCGCAAGTACCGCGATCCGTGGACGCCGCCGCTGGTCTTCTCGCCGGTCGACAAAACAAGTCTGTACCTGGGCACACAGTACCTGATGCGCACCACTGATGGCGGCCTGCACTGGCAGAAGATCAGCCCCGACCTCACTGGCGGAACGACCACCGTGCACGGATCGGCGGTGGCTGCTGCGGGAAATCCGTCAGCGGGAAACTCGGTGGGCAAGGCGCCGACAGCGCCGACGCTCGCGAACGCCATCGCGCTGGGGTACGGCACCCTCGCGACCGTTGCGCCGTCGTATGTGGACAAGGATGTGATCTGGACGGGCAGCGATACCGGTGTCCTTTCTCTGACACGGGATGGTGGAGTGTCCTGGACGGACGTCACGCCGGCGGCCATCAAGACGCCGTCCATGCTGTGGACGCGCATTTCGCTGATCGAGACCTCGCACTTTGATCCCGCCGTGGCCTACGCCGCCGTAAACCGCCACCGCGTGGACGACCGCACGCCGTATCTTTTCAAAACGGCAGACTATGGCAAAACCTGGCAGCCGATCACGACCGGACTTGCTGACCCCGCGTTTGCGATTGCGGTGCGCGAGGACCCGAAGCAGAAGGGGCTGCTCTACGCCGGTACAGAGTTCGGGATCTACGTTTCGTTCGACGACGGCGGCCACTGGCTCTCGCTGCAGCGAAACCTGCCGGTCACCTCCGTCCGCGACATGGTGATCCATGGCGACGACCTGGTTGTCGCGACGCACGGGCGCTCGTTCTGGATTCTTGACGACGTCACACCGCTGCGGCAGGCCGCGGCGCATGCGGCGAGTACTTCGGCGTTTCTGTACAAACC
>CALMVL010000117.1:61054-73915 GCA_937873265.1 uncultured Granulicella sp. | reverse complement strand
CAATCGTCCCTATGTTGACGTGCGGTTTGGAACGGTCAAACTTTTCCTTCGCCATCGTGGTTCCCTTCCTCTGGTTCGAATATTCCTGGTTGTTCGCTCCGGCGCGCCCTACCGGGTCGCCGTCTCTTAGCCCTGCACCTTGGCGATGATCTCTTCCGAGACCGACCGCGGCGCCTCTTCGTATTGCTTGAACTCCATCGAATAGTTCGCGCGACCCTGCGTCGACGACCGCATGTGAGTTGCGTAGCCGAACATCGTGCTCAGCGGCACCGTCGCCCGGATTGCTTGGACGCCGCCCACCATCTCCATCCCCTCGATGCGACCGCGGCGGCTGTTCAGATCGCCGATGATGGTTCCCATGTACTCGTCGGGCACGGTGACTTCGACCGACATGACCGGCTCGAGCAGAACCGGCTTCGCCTTTCGCGCCGCCTCCTTGAACGCAATCGATCCGGCGATCTTGAACGCCATCTCGTTCGAGTCCACGTCATGATAGCTGCCGTCGTAGAGCGACACCTTGACATCGACCATCTCGTATCCCGCCAGAACGCCGCGCTGCATGGCATCCTGAATGCCCTGGTCGATCGGCTTGATGTACTCCTTCGGGATGGATCCGCCCTTGATATCGTTCGAGAACTCGTACCCCTTGCCCGGCTCGTTCGGCGAGATGCGGATCTTCGCATGGCCGTAGTTGCCCGATCCGCCGGTCTGCCGGATGTACTTGCCCTCCGCCTCGGCGTTTGCGCGGATGGTCTCGCGATAGTTCACCTGCGGCTTGCCTACGTTCGCCTCGACCTTGTACTCCCGCATCATGCGGTCGACGATGATCTCGAGATGCAGCTCGCCCATGCCGGCGATGATCGTCTGCGCCGAGTCTGGGTCGGTACGAACGCGAAAGGTCGGATCTTCCTGCGCGAGCTTGGCCAGCGCCATGCCCATCTTCTCCTGATCGGCCTTCGTCTTGGGCTCGACCGCAACCTCGATGACCGGCTTCGGGAAGTCAATCGACTCGAGCACGATCGGCGCCTTGTCCGTGCAGATCGTGTCGCCGGTGACCAGGTTCTTGAGACCCACCGCCGCGCAGATGTCCCCGGCCATGATCTCGGTGATCTCTTCGCGCTTGTTGGCGTGCATCTTCAGCAGCCGGCCGATGCGCTCCGTCTTGCGGGTGCGCGGATTCAGCACCGAATCACCGGTCTTGAGCACGCCCGAGTACACCCGGATAAAGATCAGCTGTCCCACAAACGGATCGGTCATGATCTTGAAGCCAAGCGCTGCAAACGGAGCCGCATCGTCGGCCGGCCGCGTCATCCGTTCTTCCATGTTGTCCGGATTGCCGCCCTGGATCGGGGGAACGTCGAGCGGGCTGGGCAGGTAGTCCACCACCGCGTCCAGCAGCGTCTGCACCCCCTTGTTCTTAAACGAAGAGCCCGCGAGCACGGGAAACACCTGCATGGCGATGGTCGCCTTGCGCAGCGCCCGCTTGAGCTGCTCGGTCGTAACCTCCTCGCCTTCGAGAAAGGCGTTCATCACCTCATCGTCGGAATCAGCCACCGCCTCGATCAGCTGATTGCGGAAGTCGGTCGCCTGCTCCTTCAGATTCGCCGGGATTTCTTCAACGGAGTACTTCGCGCCCATCGTCTCGTCATGCCAGAGAATCGCGCGCATCTCGACCAGATCCACCACGCCGGCAAACTTCGATTCCTGCCCGATCGGAATCTGGATCGGCACGGCTCGCGCGCCAAGACGATCGCGAATCGTTCCAGTCGAGTAAAAGAAGTCAGCTCCCGCCTTATCCATTTTGTTGATGAAACAGACGCGGGGAACGCGGTACTTGTCCGCCTGCCGCCAAACCGTCTCGGACTGCGGTTGGACGCCGGCAACCGCGTCAAAGCAGGCCACCGCGCCGTCGAGCACGCGCAGCGACCGCTCGACCTCGGCGGTGAAGTCGACGTGGCCGGGAGTGTCGATGATGTTGATGCGGATACCGTTCCAGGTGCAGGTCGTCGCGGCCGAGGTGATCGTGATGCCGCGCTCCTGTTCCTGCTCCATCCAGTCCATGGTCGCGGTGCCTTCGTGCACCTCGCCGATGCGATGGGTGATTCCCGTGTAAAACAGGATGCGCTCGGTCGTCGTCGTCTTGCCGGCGTCGATGTGCGCCATGATTCCGATGTTGCGGCATTTATTGAGCGGTGTCGTGCGTGCCACGGTGCTTCTTCTCTTCTCTGCAGGCCCGTTACCGCCTGCGGTCCATCTGCCATGGGGGGAGGTTCCGGTCAGCTACCAGCGATAATGCGCAAACGCCTTGTTCGCCTCGGCCATCCGGTGCACATCTTCCTTTTTCTTCATCGCCGCTCCACGGCCGTTCGCCGCATCCAGCAGCTCGGCCGTCAGCTTCTCGACCATGCCCTTCTCTCCGCGAGCGCGGCCAAAGGTCACCAGCCAGCGAATGGCGAGCGACGTCCGGCGCTCCGGATTCACCTCGATCGGCACCTGGTAGTTCGCTCCGCCAACGCGGCGGCTCTTCACCTCGAGCAGCGGCTTCACATTCTCAACCGCCTTCTTGAAGAGCTTCAATGCCTCGTCTCCGCCCTTCTGCTCGAGATTCGTCATCGCCTCGTAAAAGATGCTCTGCGCCGTCGACTTCTTGCCGCCCCACATCATGGAGTTCACGAACTTCGTCACCAGGGTCGAGCTGTACACCGGATCAGCCGCCACATCCCGCTTCGCAATGAAACCTTTTCTAGGCATAACTCGCTTCCTTCTCGTCTTCCTTCAGGTCCGTCGGACCTCGCAAACCCGTGAACCCAGTCTTTGCTTCCAAGAAGCTAACCCGTCCCTACTTCGCCGCAGCCTTCGGCCGCTTTGCGCCGTACTTGGACCGGCTCTGCAGCCGCTTGACCACGCCTACCGAATCCAGGGTCCCGCGAACGATGTGGTAGCGGACGCCGGGCAGATCCTTCACACGTCCGCCGCGGATCAGCACAATCGAGTGCTCCTGGAGGTTGTGCCCCTCGCCCGGGATGTAGCTGGTCACTTCGATTCCGTTGGTGAGCCGCACGCGCGCAACCTTGCGGAGAGCCGAGTTCGGCTTCTTCGGGGTCTGCGTGTACACACGCGTGCACACGCCGCGCCGCTGCGGCGAACCCTGCAGAGCTGGGCTCGCGGTCTTGTACTGAGTCGGGGTCCGACCCTGCTTGACGAGTTGGTGAAACGTTGGCACACAAGCTCCTTCACTACACAACGAAAAAACAGCACACACGGGAAAGGCTTGTCGCGCCGATACCTCACGCGCGCAAGCACCGCTCGCGAAGACAAGTCTTCGCTTCCACATAAACCGTCTCGGCACAACACAGATCGTGAAAAACAGTCGACGGTGGTCAAGCTCCAAGTTTCAGTCTCGGGCTCACTCCGTTTCGCTGTCTGGGCCCGCATAGCCCTTCCTGGAGGAGGGTGTCGCAGTGCACCGTAACGAAAGGCCGCAGATACGACGCGCGAAACAAGCAGCAGCGCACAGCGGATCCAACACTTTGACTATACCGCAAACAGCTGCAAAACGCCACGGCCCTGAGAGCGCATAGCTCCGCACACTCGCTGTCTGTCCCGGTTTTAACCGGAACCTTTCTAAGGTAACAACCGGGACGCTCGCCGTCAACTTAGTTTGACGACCCACCCTCGAAACGACCGCCCCGAAGCGATTGCCGTGCCGGACGGACCGGCCGAAATGCTACGCTCCCAGCATGCCCAGATACCTTGCCCGGCATCGTTTCCGGATCGTTTCCTTCCTGTGCGCCGCCCTTCCGTCGTTTCCCGGCCCGGTCTCTGCCCAGAGCGGCAATCCTGCCCCCATGCCCGTGCTCAAGGACCCGGACCCGCGCGTCGCGCCCACGCTTGAGGCCATTGCGAAAGGCCGATCGCCTGGCGGCCTCGCCCTCAGTCCTGACGGATCCCTCCTCGCCTGGGCGAGTGGCGCTCGCGGAAACGGAGAGATCCACCTTACGGAGATCGCCGGCGCTGGTGCGAAGGAGGGCGGGAAGCAGGGCGCGAAGGAGCGGGACCGCCTTCTCCGACCGCACACTGCGGATGCAGCCTGTGCCGATTCCGGCCCCCTCTGGTCACCTGATGGAGCCCTGCTCGCCTTCCGTTCGACCTGCGCCGGAGACGCCCGAGGCAGGTCACAGGAGCAGATCTTTCTCTGGACCCGACGCACCGGCGAGGTCCGTCCGCTGACCAACCTTGTGGGCGAGCTTGACGAACTGGCGTGGGCGCCCGACTCGAAACAGATCGGCTTCCTGTTTGTAGAGAACGCCACCCGATCGGCCGGTGCGCTTGCCGCCATGAAGCCGTGGTCGGGCGTTGTCGGCGAAGACGGGGTCGAGGTCCAGCGCATTGCCGTCGTCCGCATCCCGGGCGGAGAGGTGACCCAGGTTACGCCGCCCAATCTCCACATCTATGAGTGGGACTGGTCCCCCAGCTCCCGCGAGCTCACCTATGTCGCCGCAAACCCTCCCGGCGAAAACAACTGGTGGGTCGCCAAGCTCTTCGTCCAGTCGGTCGGCGGAGCGGCTACCCCGCGCGTCGTCTTCGACCCCAACACCACTCCCGGCGACCTGCACGGCCTGCAACTCGCTAACCCACGCTTCTCCCCGGATGGCAAGCGTATCGCCTTCATCGGCGGCCTCATGAGCGACCAGGGATCCACCGGCGGCGACATCTGGGAGGTACCTGTCAGCGGCGCGACGGACGCGCGCGACATCCTTCCCAACAAAGCTGTCAGCCCTGCCTGGTTCGAGTTTGCCGGCAAGAACACGATCCGCTATGTCGCTCGGAAATCCGGCGGAAATCTGATCTCCGAGCTGAACATAGACAGCGCGGGGGAGGTCCCCGGCACCTCCGAGTTTTATGCGAAGGCGATCTCTGCCGGCGGCGGCCGCGCCATTTCGTCCAGCCGCACCGGCGCGTATGCCTTCACGGCCAGCAGCTTTGACAATCCACCGGAGATCTTTCTGTCGCACGGTCCAAAACAGCCGCTCCGGCAGCTGACGCACCTCAACGAGGGTCTCAAGCCCGCCTGGGGCAAGAGTGAGTCCATCGAGTGGGAGAACCAGGGCTTTCACGTCCAGGGCTGGCTCCTTTACCCCGCAGATTACGACCCGAGCAAGAGGTATCCCTTGCTGGTCGACGTCCACGGCGGCCCCTCCGCGTCTGTCTCCTCACGCTGGGGCGGTGGCGAACCGCTGTTCTCCGCCCTCGGCTACTTCACCTTTATGCCCAATCCCCGGGGCAGCTATGGCCAGGGAGAAAAGTTCACCGCCGCCAACCGCAAGGACTTCGGCTACGGTGACCTGCGCGATATCCTCGCCGGCATCGACGTTCTTGAGAAGCGGTTTCCCATCGACACCGATCGCGAAGGCCTCACGGGCTGGAGCTACGGTGGGTTTATGACCATGTTCGCCGTGACGCAAACCCATCGTTTCCGGGCAGCCGTGGCCGGAGCGGGCATCAGCGATTGGCAGAGCTACTACGGCGAAAACTCGATCGACCAGTGGATGACACCGTTTTTCGGCGCAACGGTCTACGACGATCCAGCCGTTTACGCCAAGAGCTCCGCCATCACTTTCATCAAAGAGGCGAAGACGCCAACCCTGGTCATTGTCGGGGACCGCGACGGCGAATGCCCGGCCCCGCAGAGCTTCGAGTTCTGGCACGCACTGCGGGCCGAAGGTGTCAAAACACAACTCGTCATCTACCCCAACGAGGGACACGGATTTCGCGATCCGGCCCACATCCTCGACCGGGCGCAGCGAACCTTCGGTTGGTTCGAGCAGAATATGCCGGCGCGCTGACCCTGTCCGGCCTGGATCGGCTCAGGGGTCCGGCGCGAAACGGCGCAGTGCGCGTCCAATGCATGTGCCCCGGTCGCGCGGCCGCGTCATTTGCCCTAGGCTGACGCGAGCTTCTACACTCAGGGCTTGTACTTCGCAGCACCGTTTCGACCGTCCAGATGCGGCTTAGCTGGGCGGGGAGGTCTAATGCGCCGGTTCGTCACGCTCGTGTTTCTGCTTCTGTTCACCGTTCCCTTCGGAATCTCGATCTCAGGTTGTGGCAAGAAAACCACCGTCACGTTTTGCAACGGCGGCGACTCCGGCGTAACCACGGGCACCCTCACCACCATCGCTCTGACCCCGCGCATCTATGGCGTCTCGTTGAACTTCGGCCAAAAAGGACAGACCGCAACGCCCTCAGGGGCCGACTGCAACGGGGCCACCGTTAGTCCCACCGGCCTGCGCTACTCGACCACCGATATCACCCTCGCAGACGTAAACCCCACCACCGGTGCGCTGTGCGGCGGCAACTGGAACCGCAACACCGGGGGCGGCGTCGCGGACTACACCATCTGCAACGCCACCAACAAGCAGGGGACGGCGTACATCACGGCCTCCGCCCGCGGCGTCACCAGCAATCCGTTGCCGGTATACGTCCACGCGCAAGTCACCAGCGTCGTGCTCGGCAACGCGTCCCAAGACTGTAACGCTGACCCAGCGACCAACTGCAGCGCGGCCAACTCCTCCTCGACCAGCACCAACACCGCCTGCACCGTGCTCCCGAACGGCTGCTGCTCGCAGCCCGTCACCACGGCCATCAGTACCAATACCTGCCTCTCGCAGGGCGTTACCGGCCAGCTCGCGGCGCGCGTCTTCGATGCCAACGGGAACAACATCAGCTGCGTCGTCGGACATCCGTCCTACGCTCCGCAGACCGCCTCGATCGTCACCATCAACCAGGATGGGGTTGCCACGGCGACTGCTCCCGGATCGACCATCATCACGGCCACGATCGCGAATGCCGGCAGCTCCGCCGGGTTCTTCTCCACCTGCCCGCCCGCATCCATCACCCTCAACGCTCCCGGCGTTACCGCCGGCAACGTGGTGAATGCAAACGAGAACACCGGCCAGGCGCTTACCGCCACAGCCCTCGACACCAATGGCGTCAACATCACGGGCCTTGCGTTGCAGCTGCTCTCGACGACGCCAAAGACCCTGCCCAGCGGAAGCGCCGGGGTGGTTACTCCCATCTTCCCCGGCTCGGCCTCCATCTCGGCCCAGTGCCTTCCGCCCACCTGCAATCCCGCGCCGCTTAACGAGATCGGTCTCTTCGGCAACGGCCTCCCGGTCATCTCGAATGGCATTCCCGTGACCACTCCCGGCATCAACAGTACGGTGCTCTACATGGGCAGCACCAACTCGCAATACATTGTTCCCCTCGATTTCACCACCGGCGCCCTCGGCGCACCTGTCCGCCTTCCGTATGTTCCCAATTCCATGGTCATTTCAAACGATGGCAGCGCCATCTATCTCGGCAACGCGACCGAGTTGATGGTCTATAACGCCCTGACCAACACCCTTACCCGCCAGGACACGACGGTGCCTGGAACCGTACTCGCCCTCTCGCCTGACGGCACCACGCTGATCATCGCCGACTACGCCCGGCAGTTGGTGTATCTCGCCAGTGCTACTCCCGCAGCCAGCAGCAGCAGCATTCAATCCACCTACGGCGCTGTCGCCACACGCGCGCAGTTCACCCCTGACAGCGGGACCGTCTACATCTCGGCCGGAGATCAAACGTTGGTTCACTCCAACTTCACCGGCTGGACCAGCATCACCCCCGCCGCTCCCACCACGGACGTGGCCGTCACGGTTCCCAGCATCGGCGCCTTCTTCGCCGGCCAGGTCACCACGGCGCGTGGCTTCTGCCCCATCACCACGCCCACCACCGTAAACAACGTCACCACGCTCACCAACACCTTTTACCCCGACGCCGGGGTCGCCGCGCCGACCACAAACCATCTCGCCGCAACCAACGACGGCGACCACATCCTCGGCCTCAGCGCCAACTCCGGCGCACTCACCCTCGAGGACCTCTTTCTCACCCACCAAACCCCCACTGGCCCCGCAATCGGCATCGGCCCAGGGTCTTGCGTCTTCACTCCCGGCCCACTTACGTTTTTCGCCAATCCCGTCGCCGCGCTCCCCATCCCGAATGTTGCGGCGACCGCGGTCGGCGAGGTCGTTCCCGCCACCGACTCCACCATCGCGTTCGTCACGTACACCGGAACGGGCGGCATCGTTCCCACCTACACGCCCTCAACGACCGGCGCAGGCGCGCTCGGCTCCATTCCTCTCGCCACCATCGCCGGCAACGCACCGCCCACAGCTCCCGTCGCCGGCGTCTTCAGCTCCGACAACACCACCTTCTACGCCGGCACGTCCGGCGACAACCTCGTCCACGTCATCAACCGAACCACTCTCGCCGATCAACCCACGCAGGTGATCGCCCCCAAACTGCCCGCGACCGATGGTTCCATCGCGACACCCAATCTGCTTGCGCAGCGACCGAGAAAAGCCAACGATTAGTCCAGTCGTTAGCACCCGAATTAGACCCTTCACACAAGAAAAGCCCTCCGAATATGGAGGGCTTTTCCTCGCGATCCATCAGCTTAGTCGCTGCCTCAAGATCTCCCGCGCGATCGCATCCAGGACCCCGTTGAGGAAGTGGATGCTCTCCGGAGCCGCATACCGCCGCGCTACCTCCAGCGTTTCGTTTATCACAATCGCCGGCGGCGTGTTCGGGTACGTCAGCAACTCCGCCGTTCCCGTCCGGAGCAGGTTTCGGTCCACCACTGGCATTCGCTCCAAACGCCAGTTCTGCGCATGGTCTTGAATCAGCGTGTCAATCTCTTCGCCGCGCGTCGTCGCCACGCGATACAGATCGTCCGCAAACCCGCGCGTTTCGGCGTCCACGTCGTCGCGGGCGTCCCAGAACAGCTGCCGTACCTGGTCAGGCGTCTGTTTCCCCAGATCCCCTTGAAACAGCATCTGCATCGTCAGCTCGCGCGACTTCCGCCGTGACCCCATCAGAGCCCCTTTGCTTGCAGAGCTGCCGCCAAGTGGTCCTGAATCGATGCCATCTCAATCGCCGCCACCGCCGCCTCAAAGCCCTTGTTGCCCGCCTTCAGCCCTGCCCTGTCAAGCGCCTGCTCCAGCGTCTCGCACGTCAGCACGCCAAACGCATGGGGCACCCCGGTCTCCTGCTGCGACTGCCCGATCCCCCGCGCCACCTCGTTGTAGATCGCCTCGTAGTGCGCCGTCTCGCCACGCAGCAGCACGCCCAGCGTGATCACCGCCGCGAATCTCCGGGACTCGGCCAAGGCCCGTGCCGCGGACGGAATCTCCCATGCTCCCGGAACCCGAACCACCTCCACCGCATCCCGCGCGCAACCGCTCCGCATCAGCGCATCCAGCGCCCCCTGCAGCAGCCGATCCGTGATCACCGCGTTCCATCGGGCCACAACGATCGCAAATTGCCGCCCAACCGCGGAAAGATCCCCCTCGATCGCGATCGGCCGTCCGTGCACCGGGTTCTCCGATTGCCAGAAACCCACCTCGAGCCCAGACGTGAGCCGCGCCCGAAAGAGCCTTGCATTCCAGTGCGTCAGCTCGATCTCCGAGATACGCGCCTCGGATGATTCCGCCATCCGCTCGCGCACTGTCGCGTGGATCTGGTCAAGCCCTGTAACCTCGATCAAAATCGGTGGAGTCGCCGGCATCCTGCCCTGCACCAATTCCAGATTGGCCAACGGAGCCAGGAATGCCGCGCCCTGTTCGTGCGCCTCCTGCCAGCCTTTGCCGTGCTCAAACCCCAGCGCCCCGAACAGCTCCGCGAGCTGCTCAAACTCCTCGCCCGACGACACCGCATGGACGAGCGTCACACCCTTAATCATGCCTCCGATTGTACCGTCTGCTCTGTTTTCTTTCCCACCTGGGCTGCGCCTTGCCCAGACGACCTCACTCTCGTTGCTCTGCTGCTTGGTATGCTGATCGCTGTGTGCACACGCAGTCCCATCCCCCACCATCTGCTCCGCTCCACCGGCGCTCCGCTGCTCGTTTCGAGCCTTCTTGCCCTCAGCGGCTGCACCTCCGCTCCGCAACCCCCTGAGAGCCGCGCCGCCGTCAACCAGCAGCAGCAAATGAACGATCAGGTCCGCCAGCAGCTGGACCTGATCCCGCCGCCCTCGAAGACGCGCTACCTTGCCGTGCGCTCCCTTTCCACTTGGGAGAACCCCTACCTCACCGTGCAGGGCAACATGGTTACCCTTCACGTTACCCTCGCCGACGCGAATACCAGCGGTCTCGGCCAGGGCGGGCTGCTCCGTCCCGCCGGAGCCCGCCAGCAATCGCTCAACGTCGCTGTCAGCGCCCTTCCCGCCGCCCTGAATGCCGTCCCGCAAACCTCCTGGCCCTACGGTCGCGTCGTCGCCCTCGAAGAAGCGCACAATGTTCCCGAAAAGGCGCGGCCTGGCGTCCGCCGAACCATGGAGTCCGTCATGAAGTCCCTCAGTGATCTCGGAGTCGTCATCTACGAGTGGCAGGATGGCGGCTCCGGCCTCCGCTAGCCTCGTTCGCTGCCAATTGCTGCTCTGCCAGCCAACCCCGCATCGCCCCAGGGTCTCTTCCGATGACGCAGCTCCACACCACAGCGTTGGCCGTTTTCTGCGCCTTCTTCGCCGGCGTCACCCTCGCCGGCTTCTGGGCCGCGCGCTGGCGACGCCCGGAAAGCGGCATCAGCACCCTTGAAGAGTGGGGCCTTGCCGGACGCAGCTTCGGTACATGGATCATCTGGTTCCTCATCGGCGGCGACCTTTACACCGCCTACACGGTCATTGCCGTTCCCGCCGCTCTTTACGGCGCAGGAGCCCTGGGCTTCTTCGCCGTCCCCTACGCCATACTCGCGTACCCCTACATGCTGCTTGTGCTCCCGCGTCTCTGGCGGGTATGTCACCGTCACGGGTACATCACCTTCGCCGATTTTGTCCATGGCCGCTTCGGCTTCCGTCCGCTCACCACCGCGGTCGCCCTCACCGGCATTCTGGCGCTCATGCCGTACATCGCTCTCCAGCTCGTGGGCATGCGCGTCGTGCTCGCCGCCATGGGCCTTCATGGCGAGTGGCCCATCATTCTCGCCTTTCTGATTCTCGCGGCCTACACCTACTCGAGCGGCCTTCGCGCGCCCGCCGTCATCGCCATCGTCAAGGACAGCATGCTCTACGTCATGGTCGCCGCGGCCGTCATCCTGCTTCCGCTCAAGCTCGGCGGTTACGCCCGCATCTTTGAGCTCGCCAACGACGCACTCCAAACCCACGCGCCGCCGGCCACGATCCATCTCCGTCAGGGCCAGTTCCTTCCCTACACCACGCTCGCCCTCGGCAGCGCGCTCGCCCTTATGCTCTACCCACATACTGCTACCGCCGTCCTCAGCGCCCGCAGCGCCAACACCGTCCGCCGCAACGCCGCTATGCTGCCCGCGTACAGCTTTCTTCTCGGCCTCATCGCTCTGCTCGGCTACATCGCACTCGCGGCGGGAGTCGTCGCCAAAGACACCAGCGCAGCCGTCCCCCTGCTCTTCCTCACGATGTTTCCCGAGTGGTTCGCCGGCTTCTGCCTTGCTGCCATTGCTATCGGCGCCCTCGTTCCTGCGGCTATCATGTCCATCGCCGCCTCCAACCTGTTCACGCGAAATCTCTACGCCGCGTACACCCGCACCAAACCATCGCTGCTCGCCGAATCCAGCATCGCGAAATTCGTCAGCCTCGTCGTCAAGCTTGGCGCCCTTCTGTTCGTTCTTCGACTCCCGGCTCCTTACGCAATCGAGATGCAGCTGCTCGGCGGCATCTGGATCGCGCAGATCTTTCCCGCCGTCGTCTGCGGTCTATTCCTTCGCTGGCTCCATCCCTGGGCCCTGCTCGCCGGCTGGGCTGTCGGCATGGCGAGTGGAACGGCCATGGTCGGGTCTCTTGGCCTGAAAAGCTCGGTGTATCCCGTGCATCTTCTCGGCACAACGTACGCCATGTATGCCGCTGTTCCCGCTCTCACGCTGAATCTTGGAATCGTTTTCGTGCTCACCGCCGCCCTGGGCCTCGGCAGCGGCCGTCCGGCGCTCGACACAACAGACCCGGCCGCTTACATCGGCTGACACACCCTCCCGTCTCCGACGCGCATCTCACACAGACAATGGTTCGCGGTCGCCCCTGGAAGGTGACAAGAGAGAGGTTTTTCGATGAGCATCGCTTCAGCGCCCGGGGACGAAATCATTAAGAGCTTCAGCAGCTGGAAGGAAAAGTTTGGACTTTCTAAACCGCCCGAGCCGACGCCCGAGAAAAATCTACTCAAAGGCGCTCTCGCCGGCCTCATCGGCGGACTGGTTGCTACCGCGGTGAAGTCTCTCGCCGAAAAGATCTATCCTCCGCGTACGCATGGTGAGCCCGAACCCCCCGACGTGCTCGCAGAAAAGATCGCCGGTCATCCGCTCCCCGAAACGCAGAAAGCAATTGCGTCCGAGACGATTCACTGGAGCTTCGGCGCTCTCACCGGGGCAGCCTACGGCGCGCTCGCAGAGTTCTACCCCGCAGCGACCGCAAAGGAAGGCGCAACGTTCGGCCTCACCCTGGCCTCGCTCACACACGAGTCCGCTCTGCCGGCGATGGGTCTTTCCGCCGATCCCGAGCACCAGACCACCCGCGAGCATAGCAGCGAACTGGCGACACACATCATTTACGGCCTGGTCACGGAGACGGTACGCAGCCTCGTGCGCAAACTTCTGCACTGACCTTGCGGACGGACGCACTTAGACCCACAGGCCGAATATGTTCGTTCGGCTGATGTGTCACCGAACGCGTTTCGCGTCAGAACCCACACTCACGTCTGCTCTTCAGAGCACTGCTTCACACCTAAATCGCTAGAGTCGCTAGCCAGGTTCGCTCAGCGCGCCATTTATCCCGCCTGCAACGAAAGTGCATCCTAGAGT
>CALMVL010000117.1:51645-60954 GCA_937873265.1 uncultured Granulicella sp. | reverse complement strand
GTGCAGAAGCCCCTGCGCGCCATCTTCGCTCAATCCGTTACTGCAAACTTTTCAGGACTGTGAAATCCTACAAAGGTGCGCACACGGCGAAGCCCAACGCGCTGATCGGCGAAATCATCTAACGCTCTGCTTTCCTTAACTTGGAGCTGTTAGCGATACGCTCGTCCTTCGCTGGACACTTGAGGTCAACTTTGCAAACGACACCGTTCACAACCGAGCCCGACGACACATCGAGAATGTCCACCCATGGCAGCGCCTCGGAAATACCCGACCTGTTCTGCTTTAGCCATCTGCGCTGGCATTTTGTCTTCCAACGTCCGCAGCATCTGCTTACGCGCTGCGCCAGGGAACGACGAGTTTTTTTCTGGGAAGAGCCCATCTGGGACGCCGAAGGGGACCCGCATCTCGAAATGATTCAGGAGGCAGATCAGCTCCTCGTACTTCGCCCGCACCTCCCAGCCGGCGGAGACTCCGATGGGCTGCAGCGTGGAATGCTCGCGCGTTTTGTCGCAGAGCAGCATGTCCGCTCCGTCATCCGCTGGTTCTACACACCGATGCCCTTCGGCTTCACAGGCGATCTACCCAGTCTCGCCACTGTCTACGATTGCATGGATGAACTCAGCTGCTTCCACGGAGCACCGCCCGAACTTCGTGAGCGCGAGCAGCAGCTGTTCGCCGCCGCCGACGTGGTCTTCACCGGTGGCATGAGCCTCTATGAGGCCAAGCGCAAACAGCACCCCAACGTGCATGCCTTCCCCAGTTCCATCGATGTCGCGCATTTCCAAAGCGGCGCCGGCTCTCCCGATCCGGACGATCAGGCTATGATCCCGCGTCCACGCGCCGGCTTTTTCGGTGTGCTCGACGAGCGGTTCGACCACCAGTTGCTGGGCGAAGTCGCCGCTCTGCGCCCGAAGATTCACTTCGTCCTGATCGGCCCCGTGGTCAAGATCGATCCCGCACTCCTGCCTCAAGCCGCGAATATCCACTACCTAAGCGGCAAGAAGTACGACGAGCTCCCAGGCTACCTCAGTCATTGGGATGTCGCCCTGCTTCCCTTCGCGCTCAACGACGCCACCCGCTTCATCAGCCCCACCAAGACGCCGGAGTACCTCGCCGCGGGCAAACCCGTCGTCTCCACGCCCATCCGCGACGTCGTCTCGACCTACGGAGCTACAGGCCTCGTCGCCATCGCGGCCGACGCTTCCAGCTTTGTCGCTGCCATCGATCGCGCACTCGAACCGCAGTCCGATTCGTGGAAACAGGCTGTGGCCCAACAACTCGCAACCAGCTCGTGGGACCGCACCTGGCGCGCCATGTGGACTGAGGTGGAGCGCGTCTCAGCCCAGCCCGCGAAACGACCTCCCACCTCCACCACGCTCCCGCATCGGACAGACTCTTTCTCAAGCGATCTTGCTGCCGGGCGACCGCGCCGCGCCGAGCACTTCGACTACATCGTCGTTGGCGCCGGCTTTGCCGGAGCCGTGCTCGCCGAGCGTCTTGCCCATGTCATGGGCAAGCGCGTTCTCATCATCGACAAGCGCGACCACATCGCCGGCAATGCCTTCGATCACCTCGATGCAGCTGGCATCCTCATCCACAAGTACGGCCCGCATATCTTCCACACCAACAGCAGCGACGTTGTCGAGTACCTGTCGCGCTTCACTGCCTGGCGGGACTACGAACACCGCGTCCTTGCCAGCATCGACGGGCAGCTCCTTCCCGTGCCCATCAATATCGATACCATCAATCGACTTTACCGACTCAATCTCGACGCCGCCGGCATGAAGCATTTCCTCACCGAGCGCGCCGAAACCGTACCCACGGTCCGGACCTCAGAGGATATCGTCGTCAGCCGCATCGGCCGCGAGCTTTACAGGAAGTTTTTCCAGGGTTACACCCGCAAACAGTGGGGGCTCGATCCCTCCGAGCTCGACGCCTCCGTCGCGGGCCGCATCCCTGTCCGCTTCGACCACGACGACCGCTACTTCACCGATACCTTCCAGGCCATGCCAAGCGAAGGCTTCACTCGCATGTTTGAGCGCATGCTTGACCATCGCAACATCACCATTCGCACCGGTGTGAACTTCGCCGACATCGAAAAAACCTACGCTGGCGTTCGAAAGATCTTCACGGGCCCGGTGGACGAGTACTTCGGGTATCGGTTCGGTCCGCTTCCCTACCGTTCCCTTGAGTTCAAACACGAGACCCACAACCAGCCGCGTTTCCAGGCGGCGCCCGTCATCAATTATCCCAACGAACATGCCTACACGCGCGTGACCGAATTCAAATACCTCACAGGGCAGGTCTCTTCCAAGACCAGCGTCGTTTACGAGTACCCGCAAGCCGAAGGCGACCCGTACTACCCGATCCCGCGCCCGGAGAATGCGCTTCTCTACGCGCGTTACAAGGAACTCGCCGACCAAGCCTCGGACGTCCATTTCGTCGGGCGCCTTGCGACCTATCGCTACTACAACATGGACCAGGTGGTCGCCCAGGCGCTTACCACCTTCCGCCGCATTCTCGGCACCGAAACATCGGTGGGACAACGACCGGGAACCCAGAAACTGGCCGAAGCCGTCTGATGAGGCAGGCCGGCGTGCGCCCGCTGGCCTGCCCATTGCAGTCCGGTAAACAGCTCGTACCCTTTGCTTCACAGCACGACAAGCCACGCCGGGCGGGCGTCGACTGCTCTTTATAATCGAGCTGAACGACCCCATAACTTCCTATCTCTCTGAAAAGGCGTAGTGTTCTTTGATGAAAACGGAACCTCGGCATGTGGTCATCGTGGGTGCAGGTCCGGGAGGCTTGGCCGCGGCTCTCCTGCTTGCAAAGTCAGGCGTCAAGGTCACCATTGTCGAGAAGCGCAAGGAAGTCGGCGGCCGAACCGCAACCGTTGAACAGGACGGCTTCCGCTTCGACATCGGCCCTACATTCTTTCTGTACCCGCGGGTTCTCAAAGAGATCTTCGCCGTAGCCGGATACGACCTCGACCGCGAAGTACCCATGACTCGCCTGGATCCACAGTACCGGCTCGTCTTCGGCGCCGGTGGCGAGCTGCTCGCAACGCCCGACCCCGCGCGGATGGAAAAGGCAATCGGCGCGATCTGCCCGGAGGACGCGAAACGCTTCCATACGTTCCTCACGCACAACCGCCACAAGCTGAAGAGCTTTCTCCCCTTCCTGCAGTCCCCGTTCGAGAGCTGGCGAGACCTCATGAAGCCGGAAATGATGAGGCTTCTCCCGCTGCTCGCCCCGTGGCAGTCCCTCGACGGCTATCTGAAAACGCACTTCAAGGACGAGCGGATCCGGCTTGGCTTCTCCTTCCAGTCCAAGTATCTGGGCATGAGCCCTTTCCGTTGCCCGAGTCTGTTTTCCATCCTTTCCTTCCTCGAGTATGAGCACGGCGTCTTCCACCCTACCGGCGGCTGCGGTGCCGTTACGCGCGCTATGGCCCGCATCGCGCGCGAGCTCGGCGTCCAGATCCTCACCGATGAACCCGTCGAACGTGTTCTTGTTGAAAACGGCAACGCCACTGGCATCACCACCGCGCGTCGTACCCTCGCCGCTGACGCCGTTGTGATCAACGCTGATTTTGCCGGAGCCATGCGCGCCATGGTTCCTAACCATCATCGCAAGCGCTGGACCGACGAGCGCGTTGCGAAGAAGCGCTTCTCCTGTTCCACGTTCATGATGTATCTCGGCATAGACGGCATCTACGACAAGGTCTCGCACCACACCATCTTCCTCGCGGAAAACTACAAGCAAAATCTTCGCGACATCGAGGACATTCACCAACTCTCGGACGACCCGTCTTTCTACGTGCAGAACGCCGGCGTCACCGACAAAACGCTCGCTCCCGCCGGCAAGAGCACACTGTACGTCCTCCTTCCCGTCACGCACGAAACCGGCGCAGTCGACTGGGCGAAAGAAACGCCGCGTTTCCGCAAGCTTGCTCTCCGGCAGCTCGAGCGCATCGGCATCACCGGTCTTGAACAGCGGATCCGCACCGAACGACTTCTGACACCGAGCGGCTGGCAACAAGATTTCGACCTGCACAAGGGCGCGACCTTCTCGATGGCGCACTCGCTCAACCAGATGTTGCATCTCCGTCCGCATAACCGCTTCGAGGACCTTGGCCAGACCTATCTGGTCGGCGGCGGCACGCATCCGGGCAGCGGCCTTCCCGTCATCTTCGAGAGCGCGCGCATCACCTCGCGCCTTCTGCTCGAAGATCTCGACATCCAGCCGAACTTCTCTGCCGACTCTGCTCTCGCATCCGAGCTTTCCGAAACCGAGCTCTTCGGGGTCGCGTCCTGACCATGATTGCCGAAGCTCCCTCCGCGACAGCCGTAACCGAGCAAGCAGACGCGCCGTCAACGTCCGATTTCGTCGCTGCGCTCCCCCGCTCCGCTGCGCAGCAAACGTGGGCGGCTCTCCCGCTGCGAGCACGCCTCGGCGTCCTCAGTCGCGCCCGTCACGAGCTCGCAAACTGCGCATCTGAACTTGCCGCCGTCATCTCGCCCGAGCTCGCGCGCACCCCCGCCGACACGCTCGCCTCCGAGGTCCTCCCGCTGCTCGAGGCCTGCCGCTTTCTTGAGCGAAACGCGGAGCGTGTTCTTGCGCCGCAGCGTCTCGGCCGCCGGGGACGTCCGTTCTGGCTCGCCGGCATTTCGTCGACCATCGCTCGCGTCCCATTTGGACACGTCCTCGTGATCGGTCCCGCCAACTACCCCCTCTTTCTCCCCGGAGCCCAGGTCTTGCAGGCGCTTGTCGCCGGCAATACGGTCACATGGAAGCCAGGTCGCGGCGGTGAACCGGTCGCCCGCCTTTGCGCCGATATCCTTCACCACGCCGGTCTGCCACGCGATCTCCTCACCGTCACCGGTGAAAGTGTTGTCGCCGCGGAACAAGCCCTCAACGGGCGCCCAGCGAAGGTCTTCTTCACCGGTTCGGCAGCAACCGGTCGCGTCATTCTCCGTCGTCTTGCCGAGACAGCAACGCCGTCGGTGATGGAGCTTTCCGGCTGCGACGCGGTTCTCATCCTGCCCTCAGCGGACTTTGCGCGGGCCGCACGCGCGCTCGCGTTTGGCATGCGCCTCAACGGCTCAGCGACCTGCATGGCGCCGCGACGCGTGATCCTCGCCGGATTGTCGCGCGAGCAGCGTGACCGTTTCCTTACCCAACTTCGTGAGCAGATCTCGACGGTCCCCCCGATCTCCGTTCCGGCTTCCGTGCGAGGGCAAATGGCTGACCTGCTGCGCGATGCGGAAGCGAACGGAGCGGATGTGGTCGGCAACAGGATGGCACCGAAGCTGAGCCCGCTGCTCGTTCTGGGAGGCCGCGCGGAGATGGCCGTTGCGCAGGCAGATCTCTTCGCGCCGGTGCTTACGGTGATCGAGTGTGCCACGCTCGGTCTTGCCCTGGACGCCCAGGTTGCATCTCCTCTCGCACTCACGGCTTCTGTCTTTGGGGAAAGACGCGAGGCACAGCAGATGGCCGCTCGCCTCGTCGCCGGAACCGTGATGATCAACGATCTGATCGTTCCGACAGCCGATCCACGGCTGCCCTTCGGCGGCCGGGGTGCGAGCGGCTTCGGCAGCACGCGCGGCGCAGAGGGCCTGCTCGAAATGACGCAGCCCAAAGTAATTTCGATACGGCAGAACAGCAGCACGCGACACTACGACGCGACCGACGCGCGTCACACGGAACTCTTCGCCGGCCTGATTGCCGCCACGCATGGCGGCCGCTGGGCGAAGCGCCTGGCAGGTCTTCGTCGTATCACAGCCGCAGCCAAACGGCTGCGATCGTAACTGGAACGCAACGAACTGGAGTCAGAGATGAAGGTTGGCGTCATTGGATCGGGTCTTGCCGGATTGAGCGCGGCCTGCACGCTGGCAGCGCGCGGCCACGAAGTGGAAGTGTTTGAGAAGAACGAGTGGCTCGGCGGAAAGGCCGCTCAGCTTCAGGAGAACGGCTTCCGCTTCGATATGGGGCCGACGATCCTGATCCAACCCTCGATGCTGCGCAAGATCTTTTCCGAAGCGAATCGCGATCTTGACGATTACCTAACGATGGTTCGGCTTGACCCGCAGTGGCGCTGCTTCTTCGACGATGGCAAGGTCATGGACCTCAAGGATGATCCGCGCGAGATGGCAGCTGAGCTCGACGCCATTTGGCCGGCGATGGGCAAGGGGTATCTCAAATTCATCGAAACCTCCAAGCAGCTGCATTCCATCTCCGACCGCTTCTTTTTCTGGCGCTCGATCGGCTCGATGCGCGACACAATGGACGTGGGCGGCGCGTTTGACCTGAACGTGCTGAAGGACGTGATGCGCATGCGCCTCGGCAAAACGGTCGCGGGAACGATCCGCGAGTTTATCCCCGACGCGAACACCGCGCAGATGCTGGACCACTTCGTGCAGTACGTCGGCAGCTCGCCGGACGCATCGCCGGCGATCCTGTGCGCGATCGGTCACATGCAGATGGAAGAGGGCATCTGGTATCCCATGGGTGGAACGCGCGCCGTTCCGGAGGCGCTGGTGAAGCTCGCCAAAGAGCTCGGCGTTCTGTTTCATCCATCGACCGATATCGCTCGCATCCTGAGCGCGCCGACGGCAAACGGCAAGCGACGCGAGGTAAGTGGACTTGAGACGACCGACGGCAGACGCTACCGCTTCGACGCGATTGTCTCGAACTCCGACGCAGTACGAACGCATCGCGAGCTGATCGGCGGCTCGGTCGCGCGCACCTTTGATCACAAGCGCAGCTACGAGCCGGCATGCAGCGGCGTCGTTCTTTACCTCGGCCTGAACAAGCGGTACGACCACCTGGCGCATCACGACTTCGTCTTCTCCCGTGACGCGCACGAGGAGTTTCACCACATCTACGAGCTGGGCGAGCCTGCGCCTGATCCAACCTGCTATCTCGCATCGACGGCAAGCACCGATCCGGCGAGCGCGCCTGCCGGTGGCGATGCGCTCTATGTGCTGGTTCACACGCCATACCTGCGGCCGCATCACGACTGGACCAGGATGTTTCCGGCCTATCGCCAGGTGATCCTCGACAAGTTGAAGCGAACTGCCGGATTGAAGGATATCGAGGACCGCATCGTGTATGAATCCGCGCTGACGCCGCTCGACATCCACAACCGGTATCGCGTGCTGAACGGGGCGATTTATGGCATCTCGAGCCACGGCATGTTCAACGGTGCATTCAAGCCGGCCAACAAAAGCAAGGAGCTCGACGGGCTTTACCTGGCGGGCGGGGCGGCGCATCCCGGGCCGGGCATGCCGATGGTGATGATGTCTGGCTGGATTGCTGCCGACACGCTCGATCAGCAGGCTCGCGGAGCTCTGGTCTAGACTGCTGACGAGGGCGAGACGAGGTTAGGGCGTGACGCGGTCGGGAGTTGTACGAACGGTTGTGGTTCCATCGATCTCCGGATTTACGCTCCTGTTCTTCCGTGGGATTGTTCGCCGTTACTTCCGGCGGCAGTTTCACGCCGTTCGGGTTAACGGCGCTGCCGCTTTGGAAGCGCCCGCGAGCGGACCGCTGATCGTCTACACCAATCACACGTCGTGGTGGGATCCGATGGTGTGCTATCTGCTGGCGTGGCGGCTCATGACGAAGCGCATGCACTACGCTCCGATGGATGCCGAAGCGCTCCAGCGGTATTCCATCCTGAAGCGCATCGGCTGCTTTCCGGTCGACATCCGAAGCGCGCGCGGAGCGGTGCAGTTCCTGCGGATGGGCGAGGCGGTCATCCGCTCGGGCGGCGTTCTGTGGGTGACGCCGCAGGGACGATTCGCCGATGTGCGGGAGCGGCCGGTGAGCTTCAAGCCGGGGCTCGCGGCTTTGGCGGCGCGGCTGGGAGAGTGCACGCTGGTGCCGGTAGCGATGGAATACACCTTCTGGGATGAGCGCAAACCGGAGGCGCTGGTGCAGATCGGTGAAGCGGTGCGCGTCGCGGGCGAGACGGCCGAGGTCCTGGAGCCGCGGCTGACGGCGGCGCTTGAAGACGCGATGGACCATCTGCGGGCGGCGTCGCTTGGACGCGATGAGCGGCTGTTTGCGCGGGTGCTGATCCGTGGAACGGTCGGCGCGGGCGGCTTCTATGCGCTGGGCAAACGGCTGCAGGCTTTGGTGACCGGCAAGCGGTACCGCCCGGAGCATACGCTTTCGACGAAGATGCCGATCGAGACGCCGACAGCGCGCGAGGTGGAGCAATAATGCTTGTAGCGCTGGCGATCGCATCCCTGCTCGCGGCGGTGATTCCGGCGGCGCTGTTTGTCGCCAACCTCGGGAGGTACCGCGCTCCGGCCGTGGCAGGCGCTCTTCCCTTGCCTGCGGTATCAGTGCTGATTCCGGCGCGGGACGAGGAGGCTGGGATCGAGGCGGCGGTGCGAAGTGCGCTGGCTAGCGGCGGCGTGGAGCTTGAGGTGGTGGTGATGGACGACGCCTCGTCCGATCGCACGGCGGAGATTGTGGCGCGGATGGCGATCGAGGACCCCCGGGTTCGGCTGGAGCAGGCTCCGGCGCTGCCGCGGGGATGGAACGGCAAGCAGCATGCCTGCTGGGCGCTGGCGCATGCGGCGCGGAACCCGGTGCTGTGCTTCGTGGATGCGGATGTTCGGTTAGAGCCAGAGGCGCTGGTGCGCATGACGGCCTTTCTTCAGGCGAGCGATGCTGCGTTGGTGAGTGGGTTTCCGCGGCAGGTGACGCAGACAGCCATGGAATGGCTGCTGCTGCCGCTGATCCACTTCGTCCTGCTGGCATTTCTGCCGTTGACGAAGATGCGTGCAGGAACGGACCCCGCGTTTGCCGCGGGATGCGGGCAGTTCCTGATGGTGCAGCGCGAGGCGTACTTCCGGGCCGGCGGGCATGCGGCGATCCGGGAGACGATGCACGATGGTTTGCGGCTGCCAAAGCTGCTGCGGTCGGCCGGCGAGCGAACCGACCTGGCTGATCTGACCGATTTAGCGCGATGTCGGATGTACCGGACGGCGGGGCAGGTGTGGAACGGGCTGGCCAAGAATGCCACCGAGGGGATGGCAGCTCCGGTGCGGATTGTGCCTATTACGGCGATGCTGCTGATAGGGCAGGTCATTCCCTTTGTCCTGCTTGCGACTCTTCTGGGATCGCGGGCAGGGGTGCGACCGGCGATTTGGGCAACGGTGCTGCTTGCGGTGCTGGCGGCGTGGTTGCCGCGTGCCCTAGCGGTGAGGCGGTTCCGGCAGCCGGTGCGGAGCGCGGCACTGCATCCGGTTGGGATGGTGGTGCTGCTGTTGATCCAGTGGTACGCGCTGGGGC
>CALMVL010000117.1:13819-51545 GCA_937873265.1 uncultured Granulicella sp. | reverse complement strand
GCGAGCATGCGGGCGAACCCCCTGGTACGTAGAAATAGCAAAGGAGCCGGGAGACGTGTGTCGGGCGGTGGCCACTGATTCTCCTGCATGCGTATGCGCGGGGACATGCATCGTATGCAGCGGAGGATGTATGCGACTAACGGGCAAAGTAGCGGTGGTAACGGGTGCGGGTACGGGGATTGGGGCAGCGATCGCGCTCCAGTTTGCGAAGGAGGGCGCGAAGGTAGTGGTGGATTATGTCGGCAAGGCGGAGCTGGCACAGGATACGCTGAACAGCATCAAGGCGGCGGGTGGAACGGCGATGGGCGTGGATGCGGATATTTCGCTCCCGGACGATGTGAACGGGCTGGTGCAGCAGACGGTGAACGCCTACGGCAGGTTAGACATCCTGGTGAACAATGCGGGAATCGAGAAGAAAATTGCGTTTGTGGATTATCCGCTGGAGGAGTGGCAGAAGATCCTCGCGGTGAACCTGACGGGGCCTTTCCTATGCTCGCAGGCGGCGGCGAAGCAGATGATTGGGCAGGGCAAGGGTGGGCGGATCATCAACATCTCCTCGATCCATGAAGATCTGGCGATGCCGACGAACGCACCGTACTGCGCGTCAAAAGGCGGGCTGCGCATGCTGCAGCGGACGATCGCGGTGGAACTGGCTCCGCACGGGATAACGGTGAACAACATTGGACCGGGAGCGGTGTATACGCCGATCGACGCGGATGTGGAGGCGGATACCAAGCTGAATGAGGCGATTCTGGCGGAGATTCCGATGGGTCGGTGGGGTAAGCCGGAGGAGATCGCGCTGATGGCGGTGTATCTGGCTTCGGATGACGCGGGGTATGTGACGGGGAGTACGCACTTCATCGATGGCGGCATGTTGCGGATGGCGGGAAGTTTGTAGGGTTTTGCATGGTGGGGGAAAGCGGCGGGAGTCATTCGGAGCTAACGGAGAAGTTGGAGCTGAGGCTGGCCGCCTTCGGGAATGCGGTAGGTTTGATCGGCTTTGAGGTTCGCGTGATGGTCGACGATGCCGCTGGGCCAGCGGATGGTGACATCCTGGATGTGCGTGGCGGGGCCGAGACCGACGTGCTGCCGAAACGGATTGCCGCCGAAGCTGGAGCCGTAGCCCACGGTGCGGAAGATGTGGCGAGTGCCGTGGGTGGAGGTCTGCACGGCTAGGTCGATGCGAGCTCCGACGGCGGGGCGGTTGCTCTTGACGCCCTCGAGGATGAGAGTGACGGAGTGGTTGGCGTTGCCGGGGTTTCGATAAAGGGCGCTCTGGTAGGTGTCGCCAGGGAGGGCGCCTCCCATCTCTTCGAAGATGTCTTCAAAGCCAGTTCCGCGGAGGTCGGCGAAGGCGACGGCGTGCCCTTTCTGGAGGTGGCCGAAGTCGCCGGCCGTGGTGACATCTTCGAAGGCCCGGCCACCGGCGTTCCGGAACATGCGATTAGGCAGAAGGGACTGGTAGAGGGAGTCGCCGGTGCCGAGGTAGATGTCGAGCCAGCCGTCGTTGTCGAGGTCACCGAAGCTGGCGCCCATTGGGAGGATGGCACGGTCGAGATGGGTGTCGGCGGTGACATCCTGGAAGCTGCCGCTGCCCAGATTCCGGTAAAGCCTGGGGAGACCGGCCTTGCTGGGGCGACCCATCTCGAAGTTCCCGACATCGTCCTTGGATTCTGTGGCGTATCCACCGACGAAGAGGTCGGGCCAGCCGTCGTTGTCGTAATCGAAGAACCAGCAAGCGAAGGAGTTGTCCTGTTTGTCGACGCCGGCGCGTGCGGTAACGTCCGTGAAGCGCCAGGAGCCGTTCTTGCCGGGGATTCCGTCATTGCGGAAGAGGCGATTTTTGCCGTACATGACGGAGACGTAGAGGTCGGGCCAGCCATCGTTGTCGATGTCTCCCCAGGCGACCCCTTTGACGAAGCCAAGGTTTGCGAGGCCACTGGGGGCGGCGATCTCGGTGAAGGTTCCATCGCGGTTGTTGTGAAAGAGCTGGGAGGGGTGCTGATCCTCTTTGGCGTTGCCGGGGCCGGACTCGTGGCCGACGAATAAGTCGAGCCAGCCGTCGCGATCGAAGTCGGCCCAGGCTGCGGTCTGGGTGGGATGGAAGGAGAGCAGACCGGCCTGCTCCGTGACGTCGTCAAAAGTGCCGTCGCCGTTGTTGCGGAGCAGCGACATGGGATAGAGGCCCTGGCGGCCCCACCATCCGCCGCGGAGGACGAGGACATCCGGGTGGCCGTCGTTGTTGTAATCGGTAAGAACGAGATTGAGGCCGCCAGTTTCGCCGAGCAGGCCGGAGGAACGGGTGACGTCGGTGAAGGTGCCGTCGCCGTTGTTGTGGAAGAGGTGCATCTGGTCAAGCGGGCCGGAGGAGGAGATCATGATGTCGAGGCGGCCATCGCCGTCGAAGTCTTCGACGAGGGCGCCGCCGGCATGGCCCGTGATGTCAACGCCGGCGGAGGCGGCGATCTCGGCGAATTCGGGGAGGGCGGCTTCGGAGCGGAAGCGGGAGTCGGGGATGAGCCAGCGTGGGGGGACGTCCTGCGGGTAGCGGCCGAGCTGCATGTAAGCGACGTTGAGGAGCCACTGGGATTCGGCGTCGGAGGGGCTGGCAGCCAGCAGGGCGGACAGCTCGCGAACCGCCCCCTGAGCGCCGCGGGGAAGGGTGTGGGCGGCGTCACGGCGAAGGGGGAAGAGGCAGGCGTGCCCGCCGTGCATGCCCGCGCAGTTTTCCTGCTCGCCGAGGCGGAGATAGGCGGTAGCGAGCCAGCGGCCGAGCTCGCGGGCGATCGCAGGAGGAACGGTCTGGTTGGCGGCAGACCAGCGCTGGCGTAGATCTTCGAGGGTGCGAATGGCGGAGTCGGGGTCACCGGCAGAGAGCATCTCTTTCGCGAGTTGGAGACGGACGGTGGTCTGGTCGGGGAGGCTAAGCGGGCGAGATGCAAGCAGGTGGGTGTAGTAGGTGACGCGTCCGGAGGCTTTGTTGCTGTCGAGGGCGAAGTCGGTGGCGGCGTAGATCGATTGGAGGCGTTCGGCCATCCTGCGGGTGCTGGGAGCCTGGTAAAAAGGTTTGGTGTCGACTCTTTGCGGAGCGGTGACGGAGCCGACCGCGGGCGGGGCCATGGGTGTCTGGGCCGGGATGACGGAAACCGCTGGCAGGGCGAACAGGCCGAGTGCTACGGGAAGACAGGGTCGATACGTCATCATACGAGACATGCTCACAGCACTCCTCATCTTAGCGGCTGCCCGGACCACGGTGTGAGCGAAGCATCAGCAGACCTGGCCCAGCTCACTCCGTCCGATATGGTAGCCAGATAGCCAATTTGGGATGGAGAGGCTTCCAGTCTCAACCCCACCCTGGGAAGGAGGAGAAACGCGATGCCCGTCACCGGCCAGCTCCGCCCCATGCTCAGCCTCGCCGTCCCGCTGGTTACGGCTGACCTTGGGTGGATGCTGATGGGCGTGATCGACACGGTCATGGTCGGCCATCTCCCAAAGCCGGCAATCGCCATGTCCGCCGCCGCGCTTGCGCAGATCCTGTTCAATACGCTTGCCTTCGCCGTGGGTGGCATCCTGCTCGGCCTCGACACCACCCTTTCGCAGTCCCATGGAGCCGGCGAGATCTCCCAGGCCAACCGCTGGCTTTTTCACGGTCTCGTGCTGGCCGCCGCGCTCACGGTTCTGCTAACGGCGATCTTTCTCGGGGCACAGCATGCTATGTATCTTCTCCACACCCCACCCGAGGTTCTCTCACAAGCCATTCCGACGCTCGGCGCACTGACCGCCGGTGTGCTTCCCCTGTTCCTCTATTTTGGACTTCGCCGCTACCTCCAGGCCTTCAATCATGGCCGCGCGATTGCCGTGGCCCTGATTACGGCAAACCTGGTCAACATCGGTTTCAACTGGCTGCTGATCTACAGCCACCACGGCGTCCTCCACCTCGGCCTGGGCAGCGTCGCCTTTCAGTGGCAGGGCCACGGGGTTGTCGGCTCGGGCGTTGCTACGTCACTTGCCCGGGTGTGGATGGCTCTCGTCCTGGTAGCGGCTGTTCTCTGGTACAACCGCCGGTACCGGTACGGGCTTGAGCGCACCCCGTTTCGGCTTGATCGCGCTTGGCTTGCGCGGCTACTTGCGCTTGGCCTTCCGGCGGGTTCGATGATTTTGATCGAGATTCTTATCTTCGCCGTGGTCACGTTTCTTATCTCGTCGTTCGGTCCCGTCCCGCTCGCCGGTCACGAGATCGCCCTTAACTGCATCTCGTTCACGTTCATGATTCCGATGGGTCTTTCTGCCGCGGCGGGGGTGCGCGTCGGCCAGAACATCGGCGCACGTGATTTCCGCGCAGCCCGCACCGCCGGCTGGACTGCCCTTGCGCTCTCGGCGGCCGTCATGCTGCTGTGCTCGGCCGTTTACCTTGCCATCCCGCACCTGCTGGCGCGGTTGTTCACCCCAGACCCTGCCATCATCGCCGCGGCCGTCCCGCTGTTTGCCGTCGCGGCTCTGTTCCAGATCTGCGACGGCCTTCAGGTCGCCGCCATCGGAGCGCTTCGCGGCGCGGGCGACACCCACTCCGGCCTCATCACCCACAGTTGTACGTATTGGATTGTCGGCCTGCCGCTCGGCATCTATCTCGGACTCCACCACCACTGGGGCGCGCTTGGGCTCTGGACCGGCCTTTCCACGGCCTTGATTCTCGCCGGAGCCATCCTGGTGTACCGATGGCACCGCGTCAGCCAAACCCTCCTGCGCGAATCCGCGCAACCCGCAGCACCCGCCCTGCAAAGCTAGAGACGCGCTTCACAGGTGACGCGTGCTATCCAAGCACCTCAATCGCCGTCTCCGCCCTGGCTTCACCGCGCGTCGTCAGGGTAACGGCCGCACCCAGGATCATCGCCCCGCCCAGCCATGCGCTCGGCCCGAGGCGCTCTCCCAAGGCCAGCACGCCCAGCAGACTGCCGATGAGCGGCTCCATGTTGAGCAGCACCCCGGCTTGAGAGGCCGGAACCTGGGTCATGCCCCAGTTCCACAGCAGGGTCGTAGTCGCCGTACAGAGCACGCCACTGCCCACCAGAGCCCACCAGGCCCCAGCCGAGACCCCGCGCACCGGCGGCAAACCATGCCGCAGCGGTACCCAGAGCGCCAGCATCGCCGTCCCCAGCAGCAGACCGTAGACGGTTACGACCACATGGTCGTGGCGATCCATCAGGCGTTTGTTCAGAAGGATCCAGAACAGCGCGATGGCCAGGGAGAGCACCACCAAGAAATCCCCAACGAGCGAAGGCCCGCCGTGGCCGCCGGTCTTGGATCGCCCGCTCAGGGCGATCAGCGCCGCGCCTGCGCTGGAAGCCGCCAGCGCCGACCACCCGACCGTGTCCATCCGCTCCCGCGCAAAGAGCACCGCGCCTACCGCCAGGATCACCGGCATGGTGCCCACCATCAGCGAGGCGTGACTGACGGTCGTGAGCGACAGCGCGTAGAACTGAATGAGGAACTGCACCGGAACGCCAAGAAAGGAGGCGACCAGCAACAGCCCCCACTCGCGACGACTGAAGCCTGGCCGATGGGCGACCGCAAGCGGCAGCAACGGAGCTACCGCAAAGAGGAACCGGTAAAGCACCATGTGCGCCGAGCTCATCTCACCCAGCGCGATCTTGCCGAAAAAGAACCCGCAGCCCCAGAAGGAGCTCGCCAGCGCACATGCGCCAAACCCCAGCAGCCGCCGTCTGCGCTCCCCATCCATTGTTCCAGCCTCGCACAGATCAGCGAAGCGAGCTTTCAGATCTCGGTTCCTCGGGCGAGGCCAGAAGCCAATCTTTGCCGTTCACCAGACACGGCAGCTCTTGACCGGCACCATGGGCGTGCCCTTTTTGCACCCGAAGGCATCGGCGAAGCCGGGCTGATTGACGATGGCGCCATTGGCGCGGAAGTGATCGGGCGAGTGGGGGTCCTGCAGCACCTGCGACCGGACCGCCTCCGGCCGGGAGTTTTCGCACCAGTTCTGTGCGTAGGCGATGTAGAACTGCTGCGGTTTGGTGTACCCGTCCTGCTTGCTCTGGAGATCGACAGCATTCTTCTTCGCCCGGTCGAGGTAGGCCATGTAGGCGAGCACGAGGCCGCCGTTGTCTGCCGTGTTCTCGCCCAGCGTCAGCTTGCCGTTCACGTGGACATCGTCGACCGCGACAAACCCGCCGTACTCGCTGACCAGGCAGTCCGTTCGCGCCTCGAATTTTTTGGTGTCGTCCGCGGTCCACCAGTCGCTCAGGTTCCCCTTGGCGTCGAACTTCTTGCCCTCGTCATCGAAGCCGTGGGTCAGCTCGTGTCCGATCACGGCGCCGATGTGGCCGTAGTTCACCGCGTCGTCCTGCTTCGGGTCGTAAAACGCGGGCTGCAAGATGCCTGCGGGGAAGTTGATGTTGTTCATGCTGGGGTCGTAATAGGCATTCACCGTCGGCGGCGTCATCCCCCACTCGCCCTTGTCGACCGGCTTGCCGATCTTGCCCATCTCGCGATCGTGCTCGAAGACATCGGCGCGCACGCGATTGCCGAGCGGATCGTCCGGCTTGACCTCAAGCGCGCTGTAATCGCGCCACTTGTCCGGATAGCCGATCTTGTTGGCCACGGCGTGAAGCTTCTCTTTTGCCCGGACCTTGGTCGGCGCGCTCATCCAGTCCAGCTGATCGATGTCGTGATCCATCGCTGTCTCGATGTCCCCGACCATCTCGAGCATCTTTGCCTTGCTGTCGCCGGCGAAGTACTGCGCGACGTAGAGCTTGCCGAGGGCTTCGCCGAGCGCTCCATCGGTGGCGGCCGAGCACCGCTTCCAGCGCGGCCGCTGCTCCGGCTGACCTTCGAGCTTGCGCGCGTAGAAGTCGAAGTTTTCCTCGTCGAAGCGCTTCGGCAGCTGCGAGGCCAGCGAGGTGAGCACGTGGTAGCGCATGTAGGATTTGAGCACCTCCATGTCGGTGTCGCGCACCGCCGTAATCAGCGCCGGGAAGTAGGTCGGCGTCATGTTGTTGATCTCGGGGACCGACGGCGAATGCGCCTCCTGCTCGTAAACGCCAAAATTCACGCCGGGCAGCTTGGCTTCAAAGGTCGCGATCGATTCCAGGTGGTAGATCTTCTCCGGATCGCGCATTTCGGTGACGCCGAGGCTGCCCTTCGCCAGCGCCGTCTCGAACTTCAGAATCTCCTCGGCGTTGTGCTGCGCCTGCTCGGGCGAGCTGCCGGCGAGGGTCAGCATTTTGGCGATGTGCGCGACGTACTGCGAGCGAATCTCGACGTCCTTGGCCCCGGTCCGGAGGTAATAGTCCTTCTCCGGCAGACCCAGACCGCCCTGCGCGGCGTAGGCGATCTGTTTGGTCGCGTCCTTGAAGTCCTGCTGCTCGCCGTAGGAGAAGAAGACGTCTATGCCGTCGCGCTGCAGTTTGGCGATGACGGGGGTCAGCTGCAGCTTGGCGCGCATGCCGGTGCCCAGGCCGTCGATGAGGCCCAGGTAGGGCTGCGCGGGAGCGAGACCCCTGCTTTCGATCAGGTCGGTGTTCATGCAGGCGCGGTAAAAGTCGCCGATCTTCTGCTCGTCGCCGCTTCGCTCGCCGGTTGCGGTCGAGGTTTTGTCCAGGATGCGCTGGAGCGACTGGGTGTTGACGTTGTAGAGCTCGTAGAACTGGTCGACGCCCGCCTGATCGGTGGGGATCGGGTGATTCGCGGCGAACTTGCCGCAGGCGAACTTGTAGAAGTCCGTGCACGGATTCGCCGCAGTGTCGATCGAGCTGAGATCAAAGGCCGGAACCGGTTGGTAGACCTGGGCCGGCGCGCTTCCTGCGGCGGTGGCGCCCTGTCCAAACGCCGATATTGCCGATCCTGCCACCGCTATGGCCGCGACTGCAGCCCTCGCCCGGCTCACCGTCCATTGAACTCGACCCAGTTGCATGCGTGTTTTCATCCTTTCGGAACCCTTGACCCAACGTTCACTATCCCACAGAGCGGGGAAGATGCGCGACACAGACCTTTGCGGCCGCTCGTCCGTCTATGACAGAGTAGAGTGACGCGGGCCAGTCGAGCCCCGCATTTTGTGTCCCCATGATGGTTTCCCCTTCGAACCGGCGTCTCCGTTCGGCTCGCCGCCGCATCCGCAGCGTTGCAGCGCTGCTGCTTGTTTGTTCCGCGCCCATGCTGGCCAAGGGACCCGAACCACGCCGGATCCCACTCACTCCACTGGGGTTTGAGCCGGTCAACTCGAAGTTCCTGGCGGCCGGCAGTTCGCTCTTGACGGTGCACTTTGTGGACGACACCCATGCCCTGGTGACCTTTGCCGTGCACCGGCTGCTGAAGCGGCTGCCGGAGTGTGCGCCGGACGATGACGACCACACGATCGAAGCGCTGCTGGTCGACACCAGCCATGGCAGCGTCGTCGCTCGGACAGAGTGGCGGCTGCACGATCATCGCCAATACCTCTGGTCGCTCGGGCAGGGCGTTTTCCTGCTACGCGCCGGGGGAGTGATCTCTACCTTTGCCCCGATGGTCAACCTGGAACGGAATCAGCCGTTTCTGGCGCATACGGTGATGGAAACGGACCGCAAGGTAGAGGTGGTGCTGCTGTCTCACGACCGAAGGCTGCTGACGCTGGAGACGTCGGCCCGGCGACGGTCGGGTGCCGGAGAGATCCCCGATGGGGACCACCCAGTGCAGATCGACTTTTACCGCATTCAGTTCGCTGAGGGTTCCGGAGCGGTGGTCAAGGTGGTGCACTCGGGCGTGGCGCGCGCGCGGACGGGTGTGATGCTGCCGAATGACAGTAACGGCTTCGTCAGCGCGCTCGATCAAGGGCGAGGACAGTGGGCCTTTGACTTCAACGAGTACAGCGGAAAGAAGCACGAGCTGGCGCTGTTCGATTCTTCGTGCCCGCCTCACACCAGTCTGGTGAGTCCGAGCGAGTTTGTGGCGCTGGCGTGTCCGGGCGGGACGGAGCGAAAGTTGCTGGCCGCCTTCAATCTCTCCGGGGAAGAGATGTGGCAGCAGCAGTTTTACCGTGGGTACGACTTTCCAGTGTTTGCGTTTGCGCCGGCTGCGGGCCGGTTTGCGCTGAGTCGCATGATCACGAACTCAGGCAGTGGGGCCGGGGCGAGCCTTGTGCCGGAGCAGATCGATTCCCAGAGCATCACGGTGTACCAGACAGACAGCGGCAAGCAGCTGCTGACGCTGGATCTGACGCCGGCGGCGCGCGCGGGCGGCAACTTCGCGATATCGGACGACGGCCTGAGCTTTGCGGTGGTGCGCAACGACTCCCTTGAGATCCATGCGTTGCCGGAGCTGTCGAGTAAGGATCGGGCTGCGGTGAAACGGGCGTTTGCGACGGCTCCGCAGGCCTGGGAGGGACCGGTCGATTTCGCGGTGACCGCGGGGGCTACGCCGATGCAGCAGCCTGCACCGTTGAATGTTCCGGCAGGCACCACTCTCCCGGCGGCCGGGGGCATGCAAGCGGCGCAGTTGCCTGCGACGGGTTCCAGTGGGGCGGGGAGTTCCCCGGCGAACGCGGCAGACTCGGTCGCGCTGGCGCCCGCAGCAGACACTTCGGGGACGGCTCGTCCCGCGGCGGTCGCTCCTCCGAAGACGACGACGGCATCGGGAGACCCGGACCCAGACCATCCAGAGGCGCCAAGGGCAAGGCCGACGCTCTACACCATGCCGACCGACAGTCCGCACCCGGCGCCTCCGGAGGCGCCTCAGTAGTCGTTCCGCGTTTACCGCTCGAAACCTTTGTATCTAGACGTGCAAAGGGCCGGCAGCGATCGCTCGCCCCGGCCCTCGCCAAGCCCGTTGTGAGATCTAAGCCACTTTGACGCTGATTGCCTTGACGCGCGCGTTGAGCCGGCTCTTGTAGCGGCTCGCTGTGTTTTTGTGCAGGATACCCTTCTGTACGCTTTTATCGAGCAGCGACACCGTGACGCGGAACTGCTCGCTGGCGGTTTTGGCGTCGCCTTTGCCAATGGCCTCGCGCATGGCGCGCAGGGAGCCGCGAAGCTTGCTGCGGTTGGAACGGTTCACCGCGGTCTTGGTCTCGGTCTGACGCGCGCGCTTCAAGGACGAAACATGATTTGCCATTCGGAATGCTCTTTTCTTTCGGGGTGACTCGCGTTGGCGGGCCAGAGTTTGGGGCAGTGTCGGGAGGGGCGCAGGAAAGAGCGCACAGCTCTCCGGAGCTGCGATCCTTTGAGAATACGGGACCGGGGGGACGAGGTCAAGCAGGATGGAGGGCACCGTGGGTCGCCCCTGGGACGGGCGGCACGAGATCCCGCTTGACGACCGTGCTCCGCCGTTCTAATCTGTGCGCATCTTTGGCACTCGACTTCCATCGCTCGCGCCAACAGTTTCACTCTCCGCAGCTTTCTCTCCCCCAACTGCGCCGCCGGTTCGTCGACCCGTCCTCCCTGCGACTTTCTGTGTCCAACCTGCCCTCAATCGCGTCCAATGGTTGAGCGCCAAACTGCGTTTTCCTGACGGAGGTCAGACCCACTTTTGATAAAGAAAACGATCGCGATCACCACCGGTATTGAGCCACTCTATGGCACGCACGACGAGAATCTTCGTCTGATGGAAGATCAACTGGGGGTCACCCTTGACCTCCGCTCGGATGGGATCCACGTGTGTGGCGAGCCGGACGCCGTTGTGCGCGTGCAGTGCATCTTTTCGGACTTCGACAGCCTCCGCAGGTCCGGCGTGAACCTGCAGAACGGCGAACTGCACGGGATGCTGAAGCTGGTGGTGGCGGACCCGAACGTGACGCTGAAAAGCCTGGTGGAGTCGGGCCGGCAGCGATCAACGGGCGTCAAGCGCATGGTGCAGCCGCGATCGCCGAACCAGCGCAAGTACGTGGAGGCGATCGAGGCGTGTGACATGACCTTCGGGCTGGGTCCTGCCGGTACGGGAAAGACCTATCTTGCGGTCGCCATGGCGGTGTCGGCGCTGATGTCCAAGAAGATTTCGCGCATCATCCTGGTTCGGCCGGCGGTTGAGGCCGGCGAGCGGCTGGGCTTCCTTCCCGGGTCGCTGCAGGAGAAGGTCGATCCGTACCTTCGTCCGCTGTATGACGCGCTCTACGATCTGCTGGACCAGGACAAGGTGGACAAGCTGCTCGAGCGAAACGTGATCGAGGTCGCGCCGCTGGCGTTCATGCGGGGACGCACGCTTTCAGACGCCTTCATCATCATGGATGAGGCGCAGAACACGACGAACGAGCAGATGAAGATGTTTGTGACACGTCTGGGCAACAATTCGAAGGCAGTAATCACCGGAGACCTGACGCAGGTAGATCTGCCGAATCCGAAGAAGTCCGGCCTGCTCGAGGCGTTGCATGTGCTCGAAGGCGTCGAGGGGATCCGCTTCTGCCGCTTCGACGACGTGGACGTGGTTCGGCACCACCTGGTGCAGCGGATTGTTCGCGCGTACGACAGTTATGGCCGGGCGCAGCAGCAGCTGCCGCTCTCGGCTAGTGAGACGAATCTGCCCGGGTCCGGTCTGGGCTCGGCTGTGCCCGCTGTTGTTGCCAAACCGCAGTAGACGGCGCGCTGCGCTACCATGGAGCACGGAGGGCGAAGGTGCCCTCCGTACCTTGCCTTGCTTCGGATGAAGACGACAGAACCCCCCAGTAGATCGAACGGACGTGCGCTCCTCCGCACGGGATTGCTGCTGCTCGGATCGTTGCCAGCTTCGCCGTGGGGCGTGGGCCAGGTGGCAGCGCCCTCGGAACAGTCCGCTAAGCCGGGCTGGCAGCTGGCCTGGTCGGACGAGTTCCATGGCGCGAACGGCACTGCGGTCGACGCGAGCAAGTGGAGCTTCGACCTGGGCGGGGGCGGCTACGGCAACCATGAGCTCGAGACATACACGGACCATCGGACGAACATCGAGCAACGCGACGGCCACCTGGTGATCACGGCACGGAAGGAAGACCTGACGGGGGCGGACGGATTTGCACGGAGCTACACCTCGGCGCGGATCAAGACACAGGGGCGCTTTGCCCAGGCGTACGGCCGGTTTGAGGCGCGAATGCAGCTTCCGGTGGGCAAGGGGATCTGGCCGGCGTTCTGGCTGCTGGGCGAGGACGTTGCCAGCGCGGGTTGGCCCAGGTGCGGCGAAATCGACATCATGGAAGAGATCGGCGATCCGTCGACGGTGTACAGCACGCTGCACGGCCCAGGGTACAGCGGCGGACATGCGATCTCGGCCAAGTTTCCGCTGCCTGCGGGGGAGACGACCAACTCCGGCTTTCATGTGTACGCGGTTGAATGGGCTCCGAACGACATCAAGTTCTTCTTCGATGATCGTTTGATCGTTGAGCGAACGCCGGCCGATCTGCCGCCGGGCGCGCACTGGGCATACGATCATCCGTTTTTCGTGATCCTGAACTTCGCTGTGGGCGGAGACTGGCCCGGTAACCCGGACGCCTCGACTGCCTTTCCGCAACAGATGCTGGTCGACTACGTTCGCGTGTATCGCCGAGATTCCTCGCCGGCAGTTCCTGCGCCCCGATGATCACCATCGATCTTCGCACCCGCTGTTCCGTTTCTAAGCCGGCTTTGACCCGTTTTTTGCGTCGCGCCCATGCGGCCGCGGGCCTGCGTGGAGCGGTGGACGTACTGCTGACCTCGGACACCGAGGTAAAGCGGCTGAACCGGAGCTTTCGCGGCAAGAACAACGCCACGGACGTGCTCAGCTTTCCAGCCGAGCCGATGCCGGGGCTTCCAGAAGAGCACCAGCATACTGGCGACCTTGCGATCTCGCTCGAGACGGCTGGCAGGCAGGCTGAGGAGCACGGCCATTCGCTGGCGACAGAGCTGCGCATTTTGCTGCTGCATGGGCTGCTGCACCTCGCCGGCATGGATCATGAGACGGATGAGGGCGAGATGGCCGAACGTGAGGCGGAGCTTCGCCGCGAGCTGCGGCTTCCCGGATCGCTGATCGAGCGGAGTGCGGCCGTGCCGATCAAGCGGGTGCGCGCGGGTCTTGAGACGCCGCGGGTGATGCCGATGGCAGCGGTTGCACGGCGTGCTCGTCCGATGCAATCCGAGGCGAGCGGCGGGTCTCCCTCTATCAACGGTGCGCGGTCCCGCAGCGGAGGACGCCGATGAGTTGGATCTATGGGCTCTCGATTGCGGTGCTGCTGGCCATCCTCTCCGTTGCGGCGTACATCGATCGGCTCTACTCGGAGATGGGGAAGTTTCTGGCACGGGAGAACCAGGAAAACCTGGATATCTGGCAGACGGCCATGGAACCTCGGCTGCGGCTCGCCCGTGACTCCATCGCGATCTCAGCTTCGCTGCTGCGGCAGCTCTCGCTCGCCGCCGTGGCACTCCTGATCGGAGCACATTCATTTCGCAACAACGGGACGACGCCGCACGCAGCGCAAATGGTCCAGACCGCCGTTGAGCTCGTTCTGCTGATCCTGTTTTTCGATTGGCTGCTGCCGCAAATCCTGTTCGCGCGGACACGCGGCCGATGGACGGTGCGCATCCGGCCGGTGCTGCAGGGGCTTTTCTATGTGATCCTGCCGGTTACGCTTCTGCTCGGCTTGCTGCTGTCGATCGTTGCGCTGGCCGAGCCGGAAACGCCTGAGAGAACCGAAGACGCGTCGGCGGCGGGCGCGATGGAGGCACTGCTCGAGGCCGGCGAAGAGGAGGGCATTTTGGAGGAGTCCGACCGGGATCTGGTCCGGTCGGTGGTTGAGTTCGGCGACAAGGTGGTGCGGGAGGTCATGACGCCGCGGCCGGACGTGTTTGCCGTGCCGGAATACCTCACGCTGCAGCAGTTTACCTCCGTCATCGAGGAGCATGCATTTTCCCGCGTGCCGGTCTACGGTGAAACGCTCGACGACATCACGGGCATCGCGTTTGCGCATGATCTGCTGCAGATTTCCGACACGGACGCGCCGACGCAGAGGGTTGCCGAGTTGCAGCGGCCCGCGGCATTTGTACCGGAGACCAAGAACGTCGCCGAGCTGCTGCGCGAGATGCAGCGGGAAAAGCAGCACATGCGCATCGTGATCGATGAGTACGGTTCGGTTGCTGGTCTGGTAACGATTGAGGACCTGCTGGAGGCGATTGTGGGCGAGATCGCCGACGAACACGACGATGAGGACTCCGAGGACGCGCCGGTGCCGGAGGGCGACGGATCGTTTCTGGTTCCGGGCACCTTTGAAGTGTTTCGGCTGCGCGATCTGTTTCGCGACCACGATGTGTATCGTCCGGCCGCCGCTTCGAGCCCGACTGGCAGCGAGCCGGACGAGTTCGATGCCGCTTCGGATCCCTTGCCGACCCGGGAAGAGATCGCCCTGCCGCAGCCGAACGCCTACGAGGCGACGACCATGGGTGGGCTGGTGACGGAGATCGCGGGACACATCCCAACACGCGGCGAGGTGGTCGAGCAGGATGGGCTGCGCATGGAGGTGCTGGCGTCGACGGATCGGCGGATTGATCGATTGCGGGTGAGTCTGGTTACGTCGTCGGGCGACGCTGCGACGCCGGACGCTGCCGTACGATCGCAGGCATCATGACGTCGTTCTGCTGGCTGTGAGTGAGCGGCAGCCGTTCCCGCTGGGTGATCTAGCCTGCGGAGTCGGCTTCAATCAATCGAGATCTTGCGCAGGAGCTTGAAGTCGCTGAGCATCTTGCCTGTGCCGAGCACGACCGACGCGAGCGGATCGTCGGCGATCGACACGGGGAGGCCGGTCTCTTCGCGGATGCGTTTATCGAGGTTCTTGATGAGCGCGCCTCCGCCGGTGAGGACGATGCCGCGATCGGAGATGTCGGCCGAGAGTTCGGGCGGCGTGCGCTCGAGAGCGACGCGGATGGCGTTGATGATGGTCGCGATGGACTCGCCGAGCGCCTCGCGGATCTCGGAGTCGTCAATGGTGATGGTCTTGGGAACGCCCTCGATGAGGTTTCGGCCTTTGATCTCCATAGTGATCGGCTTGTCGAGCGGATAGGCGGACCCGAGCTCCATCTTGATCTGCTCGCCCGTGCGCTCGCCGATCAGCAGGTTGTATTTGCGTTTGAGATAGGTGATGACGGCCTCGTCCATCTGATTGCCGGCCATGCGCACGGAGCGGGAATAAACGATGCCGGCGAGCGAGATAACCGCAATGTCCGTGGTTCCGCCGCCGATGTCGACGACCATGTTGCCGCCGGGCTCGGTAATGGGCAGGCCGGCGCCGACAGCGGCGACCATGGCTTGCTCGACGAGGTGGACTTCGGAGGCTTTGGCCCGGTAGGCGGAGTCCATGACGGCGCGCTTTTCCACCTGCGTGATCTCGCTGGGGACGCCGATGACGATCCGCGGATGCACCATCATCTTGCGGTTGTGGGCTTTCTGGATGAAGTAGTTCAGCATCTTCTCGGTCTGCTTGAAGTCGGCAATGACGCCGTCCTTCATCGGCTTGATGGCGACGATGTTGCCGGGGGTACGGCCGAGCATCTCCTTGGCCTCTTTGCCGACGGCCTCCACCTCGTTGGTGTTCTTGTTTACCGCAATGATGGAGGGCTCGTTGACCACGATTCCCTTGCCGTGCGCGAAGACAAGCGTGTTGGCAGTTCCCAGGTCGATCGCAAGATCGCTTGAAAAGAGGCTGAACAGGGACCGCATGTTGCTGATGCGGGAGTACCGCGTCTGAAACGAATTCGAAGACATGGGTGGGGAACGTTCCTGAAGGAGACTTTCTCCAGTGTAAACCGCGCACGGGTTTGCTCTTTCCACGAGCGTTGGCGGGGAGTCTGTCCCGGGGGAGGTGGTCTGGAAGAACTGATCGGGGAGATGCGTCGCGCTGCGGCGTGCACCCTTCTTGACGCGCGTGTGGCGCTTACAATTAAGCCATGATCATTGGTGTTCCGAAGGAAGTGAAGGACCACGAGAGTCGCGTGGGCGTGACGCCCGCGGGCGTGAGTGCGCTGGTCGAGGCAGGGCATACCGTGCTGCTGGAGCACGACGCGGGTGCGCTTTCCGCCATGCCGGACGACGACTACCAGAACGCCGGCGCGGAGATCGTCGGCTCGGCCTACGACGTTTGGCGGCTCGCGGAGATGGTGGTGAAGGTCAAGGAGCCGACCGAGAAGGAGTACCGGCACTTTCGGCCGGGGCTGGTGCTGTTTACGTATCTCCATCTTGCTCCGCTGCAGGAGTTGACCCAGCAGCTGCTTGATAAAAAGGTGATTGGCATCGCATATGAGACGGTTCGTGACCGCGCCAACACGCTGCCGCTGCTGACTCCGATGAGCGAGGTTGCGGGGCGGCTTTCGGTACAGGTCGGCGCGGCGTACCTGGAAAAGGAGCACGGCGGGCGGGGAGTGTTGCTCGGCGGGGTGCCCGGGGTGGCGCCAGGGAATGTGTGCATCATTGGCGGCGGCATTGTCGGAACGAACGCAGCGAAGATGGCGCTGGGGCTCGGCGCAAAGGTGACGCTGCTCGACAACAACCTGAACCGGCTGCGCGAGCTGGACGACATCTTTGGGGGCCGGGTGTTTACCGTGGCCTCGAACCGCTACAACGTCGAGCGTGCGGCGGTTGAGGCCGATCTGCTCATCGGCGGCGTGTTGATTCCCGGCGCGGCCGCGCCCAAGATTGTCACGCGCGGGATGGTCGAGAAGATGAAAAAGGGCGCGGTGATCGTCGACGTCGCCATTGATCAGGGCGGGTGCATCGAGACTGCGCATCCGACGACACACTCGGACCCGTCGTTCGAGGTCGCGGGAGTGGTGCACTACTGTGTCACGAACATGCCCGCAGCTGTTCCCAATACCTCGACCCTGGCCCTGACGAATGCGACGTTCCCGTATGTGCTTCGGCTTGCGAACCAGGGCGCGACCGGGGCGATTCAGGGCGACCCTGGCATCGCCGAGGGCGTGAATACCTTCAACGGAAGCCTCACCTACCGGGCAGTGGCCGAGGCACAGGCGCGCGAGTACACATCGGTTGCGAGCCTGCTCTAGACGCCAACAACGGTCAAGAGCCCGCATCTCCGAGCGCCTATAATCACGGCACAGGAGGGGCATCGCGCCATGGGAACGCAGCAGATTCGCCGCAAGCTCCTGATCCTCGGCCTTGGCGTCTCCTGTTTGATTCTGTTTGCGGTGCTGGCCACGCTGAACGCGTTCAACAACCGGTTTCTCAATCCCTCCACCACGATCGAGATCATTTTCTTTACCGGTCTTTCGGCGCTTGCGTTTCTGCTGTTCGTGGGCATCCTGGTTCTGCTCACCCGCAACCTGTTGAAGCTGTATGCCGACCAGCGCTCGCGTGTGCTTGGCTCCCGGCTGCGCACGCGCATGCTATGGGGCGCGATCCTGATCTCGTTGGTTCCGATCGCGTTCATGGTCACCTTCTCATATGGACTGATGAACCGCGCCGTAGACCGTTGGTTTTCCCAGCCGGTGAACCAGATGCGCGAGGATTCCGCCCGTTTGGCGCTGGAGCTGGCGCAGTATACGACCGCGAACGCACGCGTCGAGGCGGAGTCTATTGCCGCGGCGCTTCCGCCGGAGCCGGCGCTGGCTGCAGTGCCGCGGGCCGCCGCACGCACGCATCCCAACCCGCGCGGGCAGGCTAGCCATGCGGCTCGGCGTGCCGAGCTTCCGATTGCCTCACGGGTCGCGCCCTTCCGAGTCCTGCAACGCGAGCGCCGCGATGACATCACGGCGGTGCTTCGGCAGCATGAGATCACGCTCCAGAACGGGTTTGCGGTCGTGTTTCGTCACGATCATGCCATTGCGACGCTGCATCCGCCGCAGCCCGGCGGGTCGTCTGCCGAGATCAAACCATGGCTGCCTGAGGGTCACACCTCGGACGCCGGCGGATCGGATCTCGCTTCGGCCAGCAGCAGCCCGGGCGAGACCGCGACCGGACCGACCGATGTCACGCTTCTGGCGGCGGCGAACCGTTCGGACCAGCCCATCTTCTCGATCGGCGGCGCTGATTATGCGCTGGGGACCGCGGCGGTGCCGCATGCGGGCGGAACCGTGGTGGTCGGGCTGCCCGTTCCGTTCGGCATGCCCGCGACCATGGAACATCTGCGCTCCGCGGCGGACAACTACTGGGTGCTGTTCCGATCGCGCCGTCAGATTCGCAATCTGTACACGGGCCTCCTGTTGATGATTACCGGCCTAGCCCTGTTTGTGTCATCCTGGCTTGCCCTGCACCTGTCCAAGCAGGTAACGCGGCCGGTGGAGTCGCTCGCGGATGCGATGGACTTGATTGCGGGGGGAGACTACGGCCACCGCGTCGCTGAATCGGCGACCGATGAACTGGGCGACCTGGTGCGCGCATTCAATCGCATGGCAGCGGACCTTGAAGGGAGCCGGCTTGCAGTGGAGCAGTCCACGGTGCAGATCTCGGCGGCCAACGCCGCGCTTTCGGCGCGCCAGGGTGAGCTCGAGACCATGCTGGAAACGATTCCCAACGGGGTCGCCACGCTTTCGCCCGAGCGGCGCATCCTGCTCGCCAACCGGGCGCTTTCCGAGCTGGTCGATCCCGGCGGCCAACGGACGTTTCTTGGACAGACGATCGACGAGGTCTTTCCGGTTGAGCTGACCGAGGTGCTCGATCGTCTCATCCGGCGTTCGCATCGGATGGGCTCGGCCTCGGGCGAGCTCGAGCTGGCCGCGCCTGCCGGCACCGGTGGATCTGGACCGCTGCAGCTGCTGGCGACCGTTGCCCTGCTCGAGACGGCTTCCGGCCACCCGGATCGCCACCGGGAACACCGCGGTTACGTCATTGTGCTCGAAAACGCGACCGAACTGCTCCACGCGCAGAAGCAGTCCGCCTGGAAGGAGGTCGCCCGGCGCGTCGCGCACGAGATCAAGAACCCGCTCACGCCTATCGCCCTCTCGGCCGAGCAGACGCGCCGCCACATCGACCGGCTCGGCGCCACGCTGGACGCCCGCGATATCCAGACACCCTCGGTGGCCGTCATCCGCCGCTGCTCGGAGGTCATTTCGTCGTCGGTCGAAAGCATGCGGTCGCTGGTGGACCAGTTCTCGTCCTTGGCTGAGTTCCCCACAGCGCGCCCTCAGCCGGCGGACCTCAACACCATCGTCGACAATGCATTGGCGCTGTTCGCCGGCCGGCTCGGCCGCATTCGCATTCTGCGGGACTTGGCTCCGGATCTGCCGCCCGTGCTGGCCGACCCCGAGGCGCTGAAGCGCGCTCTCGGCAACCTGATCGATAACGCCGCCGAAGCGATGCAGGGATCGCTGCTCCGCGAGCTCCATGTCGGCACCGCCCTGCTCGAGACCAACCTGGTCGAGCTCACGATCGCCGACACCGGGTCGGGCCTTACGGACGACATGCGGGAGCGGCTCTTTCTGCCATACGTTTCGACGAAGCAGCGCGGCACCGGCCTTGGCCTGGCGATCTCCGCGAAGATCATCCAGGAGGTGGGCGGAACCATCCGAGCGGAGTCCAACAGCCCTGTCGGCGCGCGATTTATCATTGAGCTCCGCCCCGCCACGCTTGCCGCCGACTCCGACGCAAACCTCGATCCGGTGGCTTTGGCCGCTGTGGCCGACGTAGTCTCCCATTCCGCATGAACCACGTCCTGATTGTCGATGACGAGTCCGAGATCCGCGAGTCGCTCGCCAGCATCCTTTCCGAAGAGGGTTATCTCACCACCACAGCCGCCGACGCGGCTGAAGCGCTCGCGCTGGTTCGAGACGCCTCCTACGACGTCATCTTGCTCGATATCTGGCTGCCCGACCGCGATGGGCTTGATCTGCTGGCCGACATCCGGCAGCTGCCGGCCGACCGGGTACCGGAGGTCATCATGATCTCGGGCCACGGCACGATCGAGGCGGCGGTGCGCGCGACCAAGCTCGGCGCCTACGATTTTCTGGAGAAACCGCTCTCGCTCGATCGCACGTTGGTGGTGTTGCGCAACGCCAAGCGCGCCCGCGAGATGCGCGAGGATAACCAGGAGTTCAGCCGGCAGCTCGCGCTGCGGAGTTCTGTCACCGGCCAGAGCATCGCGATCAAGGCGCTGCGCCAGCAGATCAAGCTGATGGCCCCGACTAACGGCCGTGTGCTGATTTTTGGCGAGTCGGGCACTGGCAAGGAGTTGATCGGCCGCGCCATGCATGCGGAGTCGCTGCGGCGCGAACGTCCGTTTGTCGAACTCAACTGCGCGGCCATCCCCGAGGACTATATCGAGTCTGAGCTGTTCGGATATCGGCATGGAGCCAGCCCCTCTGGCAACGGCGGCCCCCCTGAGCAGCGCGGCACCTTCGAACGTGCCGACGGCGGCACGCTGTTTCTCGACGAGGTGGGGGACATGAGCCTCAAAACGCAGGCCAAAGTGCTTCGCGCACTGGACGAGCAGCGATTCCTGCCGGTCGGCGCCTCGCACCCGATCCACGTCGATGTACGCGTCATCGCCGCCACGAACAAGGACCTTGAAGAAGAGATCGCGCGAGGAAACTTCCGTGAAGATCTGTTCTATCGTCTCAATGTCATTCCGTTTTTTGTGCCGCCGCTCCGGGACCGCAAGGAAGACATCCCGCCCCTTGTACGGGAGTTCCTCGCGGAGTTTGGCAAGCAGTACGGGCGGCAGCACGTCGAGATCTCCGACGACGCGCTCTCTGCCCTGCGGCAGTACCACTGGCCGGGCAACGTCCGCGAGCTCCGCAACCTGGTGGAGCGCGTGCTGATCCTGAACCCCAAGACGCTGCGGATTGAGCGCCGGCATCTGCCGATGCTCGTCTTCCGCGAACCGAGCCGGGTCGGCGCAGGCGACGGCGTCCGGCCTCCGACCCGCCCGGCTGAGCAGAGCGCCACGCTGATCGAAGCGCGCGAGGCGTATGAGCGCGACTACATCCTTAAGAAAATCGACGAGCACCACGGAAACATCACACGCGCGGCCGAGTCGCTCGGACTCGAACGGTCGCATCTCTACCGAAAAATGAAGGCGCTCGGCGTGGCAGTTAAGGAGTGATGGCCCGCGTATGAAGATTGTGCTTCCGGGCGGCACCGGCCAGGTTGGCTCCATCCTCGCCCGTCACCTCCATGCGGCCGGCCACGGGGTCGTCGTTCTCAGCCGGTCGGCCCTTTCCAAATCTTCCCCCTGGCGCGTGGTGCACTGGGATGGCATCCATCTTGAGCGCTCGTGGACCTCTGAGCTCGAAGAGGCCGACGCGGTCATCCATCTCTCCGGACGCACGGTCAATACCCGCTACACGCCCCCGCACCGCCGTGAAATCTACGATTCCCGCATCATTCCCACGCGCCTGATCGGCCAAGCAATCGCGGCTGCCCGCCGTCCGCCGCATATCTGGATGAACGCCAGCACTGCCACGCTGTATCGGCACGCGCTCGATCGGCCGCAGGACGAGTTTACCGGCGAGATGAGCCGCCGCACCGGCGGACCACCGACCCCCGAGCAACCCGGCCTGCCCGAGACGTGGGCCTTCTCCGCCGACGTCGGCCACCGGTGGGAAGAGGCTTTCCGTGAGATCGCCACACCCCGGACCCGCAAGCTCGCCCTGCGCACCTCCATGGTCATGAGCCCGGACCCGGGCGGGGTGTTCTCGGTGCTTTCCGGTCTGGTTCGCGCCGGCCTGGGCGGCACCCAAGGTCCGGGCACGCAGTTTGTCTCCTGGATGCACGACCTGGATTACTGCCGCGCCACGGACCTCCTGCTCGCGCATCCTGAGATCGGCGACGAGACCTCCGGTGTGATCAACATGGCCGCGCCCCACCCGCTTCCGAATCGTGAGTTCATGCGTTCCCTCCGGAGCGCCTGGCGCGTACCCATAGCGCTGCCCGCAACCCGCCCGATGCTCGAGCTCGGAGCCATGGTTCTGCGCACCGAAACGGAGCTCATCCTGAAGAGCCGTCGCGTTGTTCCGTCCGTGCTTCTCCGGAACGGGTTTAGCTTCCAGTTTCCAGACTGGCCGAGCGCCGCTCAGGACCTGGTCGCCCGAATGCGCTCCCCCTCGAGCGGCACCTGAGCGCACCGCCAGAATTTGCATCGCAGTCTCGCCCCACCTCATCCTTCCCTGTACCAAAGCACCGGAACGGAGACCAGACCCATAGCTACACCAGCAACACAGCACGAGCAATGGACGCCACGGGTTAACCCGTGGATCATCGCCGCGACGGTCGCGCTTGCCGCGTTCATGGAGGTGCTCGATACCTCCATTGCCAACGTCGCGCTGCCGCATATTGCCGGAAATCTGGGGGCCAGCGAAGACCAGGGTACGTGGGTGCTCACCTCGTATCTTGTGTCGAATGCCGTCGTGTTGCCCGCGGGCGCCTGGGCCTCGTCCGTAATCGGCCGCAAAAACTTCTTCCTTTCCTGCATCACGCTGTTTACGGTGGCCAGCTTTCTGTGCGGCATCGCCCCTTCGCTTCCTATCCTGCTCATCGCGCGCGTGATTCAGGGGGTTGGCGGCGGCGGTCTGCAGCCTATGGCGCAGGCGATCATGGCCGATTCGTTCGAGGAGAAAAGACGCGGCCAGGCCTTTGCGCTCTATGGTCTCGTCGCCGTGCTTGCCCCGTCGATCGGACCGACGCTCGGCGGCTGGATCACCGACAACTACTCCTGGCGATGGATCTTCTACATCAATATCCCTGTCGGCCTGCTGGCGTTCACGCTGGTGACCCGCTTTGTCGACGATCCGCCCTGGATCAAGGCTGACCGCGCGAATCTGAAGCGGCTCGACTATCTCGGGCTCGGCTTTCTGACACTCGCGATGGGCGGCCTCCAGATCATGCTGGACAAGGGGGAAGAGAACGACTGGTTCGCCTCGAACTTCATCCGCACCTTTGCCGTGCTCTTCGTCGTCGGCATGGCGGGGCTCATCTGGTGGGAGTGGCGGCACAAGGCGCCCATCATGAACATCCGGCTGTTCAAGTACAAGAACTTCGCCATCTGCGCCCTGTTGATGGCTCTGGTCGGCGGAGTCCTCAACGCCTCCACGGTGCTGCAGCCGCAGTTCATGCAGACGCTGCTCGGCTATACCGCCACCATCGCGGGCGAGGCGCTTACCGGCGGAGGCATCGCCCTGGTCTTTGTTATGCCGCTTGCCGGCATTGCGACGGGCAAGTTCGCCGCGCGCAACCTCGCCGCCATCGGTTTCCTCTTCTTTGCCGTCGCCTTCTATTACAACTCCATCACGCTCAACCTCGGGCTCTCCTTCGGCATGAACGCCTGGCTGCGGATCATCCTCATGGTGCCGATCCCCTTCTGCTTCATCTCCATCACCAACGCGGCATACGTGGGCCTGCCGCGCGAAAGCTCCAACCAGGTGTCGGGCATTATCAACTTCGTCCGAAACGTCGGCGGATCGATCTTTATCGCGGTTACCGGCGCGATCGTCACCAACCGCTCGCTGTACCACCAGGCGCGGCTGCAGAACAGCATGCAGCCCGGCAACACGGCCTACAGCGACCGCGTGCAGAGCCTGGCAGGTGTCTTTGGGGGCGGCCAGGACGGCGCGCACACGGCTCAGGCGATGATCTATAACCAGCTGAATCAGCAGGCCGGGGCGATGGCATACCAAGACATCTTTCGCCTGCTTTGCTGGATGGCCGTGATCATGGTCGGCTTCGCGTTTCTGCTGAGCAAGAACCGGCCCGGACAGGGCGCTCCCGCAGGCGAAGCTGTTCACTAAAGGACTTCGCCGGCCGGAACTGCGCCTCGTACCCTTGCGCTACAATCATGGGGTTGCGACGCCGTGGCCGAATGCCCGAGCCGCGTGATCTTCGCGCCTTCGCCGATCCGCTCACAACAGATTTCTTTCACGATTGGGGTTTTCTATGTCGATTCCCGCCACGCAGATGCGCCCGGGCATGATTATCAAGTTCAAAGACGACCTCCATCTGGTCTTCTCGGTGGAGCACCGGACGCCCGGAAACCTGCGCGCGTTTATCCAGGCCAAGCTGCGCAATGTGCGGACTGGCGCGATGTTTGTGGAGCGATTCCGCTCGCCGGACCCGATCGACCGCGTTGTCGTCGACGAGGTCAAGATGGAGTACCTCTACAACGACGGCGACGATTACTACTTTATGGACGACAAGTTCGAGCAGACGGTGCTGAAGCATGAGACGTTGGGCGACGCGGTCGACTACCTGCTGCCGAATCTGTCGCTGAACATCAGCTTCCACGATGGCAAGGCGGTCGGCGTCGAGCTTCCGGGAGTGGTGGAGATGACTGTTGTCGAAACCGAGCCGGGCATCAAGTCGGCAACCGCTTCGAGCGTGACCAAGCCGGCGAAAACTGAGACGGGACTTGTCGTTCAGGTGCCTCCGTTCATCAACGAAGGCGAGAAGATTCGAGTGGACACTGCCGAAGGCGCATACATGAGCCGCGCCTGAAACGCCCCTCTAGCGAGGGGTTCGCCTTGGTGCCTTCCTTCGCTTTCAGCCATAAGAACTTTCGCCGGCCCGCCCGCTTCCTTGCACATCGAGCAAGCCCTCTGCGACACTGAATGCCGATGGTTTGCCATTACCTGGTAAAGGGCCGCGTGCAGGGGGTTGGGTTTCGCTGGTTCGTTCAGCGCGAAGCCGCCGAGTTGGGCCTGCGGGGGTGGGTCAAGAACACCGATGATGGTTGCGTCGAGGCCGTCGTGGCGGGCGAAACGGAACAGATTGCCGAGCTGACCCGCGCCATCCGCAAGGGCTCGCGCGGCAGCCGCGTCGATAACGTCGTGCAACAGGATCTGAGTGATGCCGAAGCGGAGACGCTTGGTCCATTTCAGATTGAGGGAGCCTGGTAAAGACGGATGCAAACGGTCATCAACTGCGAGGCTCTGAAGCCGCTCATCCGGACGGTTCCGGACTTTCCCAAACCGGGCATTCTTTTCTACGACATCACCACCCTGCTCAAAGACAAGACCGGCTTTGCCCAGCTGATCGACGCCTTTGCCGCCTACTACATCGGCAAGGAGATCGATCTGGTGCTCGGCATCGAGGCGCGCGGCTTTATCTTCGGGCCTGCGCTGGCGTACCGCTTGAATGCCGGCTTCGTCCCGGTTCGCAAACCGCGCAAGCTGCCTGCCGCCACGGCCAAGGTGAGTTACGACCTCGAATACGGCACCGACTCGCTTGAGATCCACATGGATGCCATTGAGCCCGGCCAACGCGTGGTGATTGTGGACGACCTGCTGGCCACCGGCGGAACCATGCAGGCCACCGTGCAGCTGGTGCGACAGCTCGGCGGCGAGATCGCCGGCCTCGGCTTCGCTATCGAGCTTGATTTTCTTCAGGGTCGGCAGAAATTCCGGGAGTACGACGTGCTGAGCCTGCTGCACTACGACGAGTAGCGGCGCGATGGAGCAAAGCTCGCAACGCCGGTGTCATCTCCGGGCTATACTGCTTCCTGCCGTGCCGAAACCTGGCCGAAATCACGTTTGGTGGCGGTGAGTGGAATCGAACCACTGACCTACGGGTTATGAGTCCGTCGCTCTAACCATCTGAGCTACACCGCCGAGGTGGGTGGGAGGCCACGTGCGGCGAGGCGGCCTACACAGGCACAACAGAACCCATGATATCTGAACCGGAGCGGAGCGGGAAGTTGGGGGCGCGGGTGCTGGGCGTCATTCCGGCGCGGCTGGCGTCGACGCGGCTGGCGCGCAAGGTGTTGCGAGAGGTTGCGGGGCGGCCGATGCTGGCATGGGTCGTCGAAGCGGCGAGGCGTTGCCCGGAGCTGGATGACGTGGTGGTGGCGGTTGACTCGGATGAGGTGATGGCGCTATGCAGGGCGAACCGGTGGACGTGCGTGATGACCTCGACGGAGCTGCCGAGCGGGACGGATCGGATGTGCGCCGTTGCACGGGCAGTGCCGGCAGAGATTTACGTCAATGTTCAGGGGGATGAGCCGCTGCTCGCGCCGGAACATGTACGCGCGCTGTTGCGACCGTTTACGCGACCGGAGGTGGAGGTGACGACGCTGAAGCTGCGATGCCCTGCCGGGGATGTTGCGAATCCGCATGCTGTAAAGGTGGTGACGGCGGCGGATGGGCGGGCGCTCTACTTTTCGCGGGCGACGATTCCATTCGACCGGGACGGCGGGGGGGCGGCGTACTGGAAGCACGTGGGACTGTATGCGTATCGTCGGCCGGCGCTGTTGCGGTTTCCGGAGCTACCGCCGAGCGGGCTTGAGATGGCGGAGCGGCTGGAGCAGCTGCGGCTGCTGGAGGCGGGGCTGGCGATCTATGTGGAGCCGACTGACGTCGAGACGATCGGCGTGGATACGGAAGAGGATCTGCGGCGGGTGGAGCGGGTTCTGCTGGCGCGGGCGGGCTAGACCGGCGGAAAGCTGAGGCCGAGACCCGAAGCCTCGAGCGAGACGTGGAGGTCTTCGAGGGAGCGAGTGAGCCAGGTGGCGTGGGCGAGCTCCGCTGGCTGGTGGGTTCCAAGAACGGCCAGGACGCGGCATCCGGCGGCGAGGCCGGCGCTGACGCCGGAGGGGGCGTCCTCGACGACAATGCACTCCGCCGGGGCAAGGCCGAGCAGGTCGGCTCCGCGGCGGTAGGGTTCGGGGTCGGGTTTGCCGCGGGTGACGTCATCGGCAGCGATGATGCGGTCCGGGACAGGGAGGCCGGCCGCGGCGAGACGGCCAAGCAGGAGGCGGCGCGTGGCGGACGTGACGATGGCCCAGCGCTCCGGGGGAAGGCCGGCGAGAAGCGCCTGAACGCCGGGAAGGACGCGGAGGTCGGCGGTGTCGATGATCTCGAGATCTTCGATGACGCGCAGGCCGTCCGCGGGGTCGATGTCGGGGCGCAAGCTGCTGAGGATCTCGATGGCGCGCATGCCGTGGGGGACTTCGAAGGTGTCCGCGCCGGGCACGTCGTAGAGCCGGCACCACTCGCGCCAGCAGCGAACGACGGATCCGATGGAGCTGATCAGGACGCCGTCCATATCGAAGAGCAGGCCGCTGGCCTGGACTGTGGTGAGGGTGGTCATGCGGGGACGCCTCGGGAGCCCTGGAGAACGAACTGCTCGGCCGCGGCGAGCACCTCCTTGACGGACTCGACCGAGCAGCTTTCGCAGTAGACGCGGAGCAGGGGTTCGGTGCCGGAGGCGCGCAGCAGGAGCCAGGTCTCGGCGGCGTTCGGCCTGGCGGCGCAGGCGGGGTTTTCAAGGAAGAACTTGATGCCGTCGAGGGTCTCGACGCGAAGGACCTTCATGCCGGCGAAGTCGGCGACCCCGGCCCTGGCGCGCGCGATGGCGGACTGCTTGAGTCGATCGTCGATATGCATGTCGATGCGGCCGTACTGGTGCTCGCCGAACTCCCCCTGGAGCGCGGCGACCAGCTGGCCGAGAGTCTTGCCCTCGTCCGCCATGACTTGCGCGAGCAGGAGGGAGTTGAGCATGCCGTCGCGCTCGGGCAGGTGTCGGCTGATGCCGACGCCGCCGGACTCTTCGCCGCCGATGAGGATGTCCTCCGCGAGCATCAGGTCGCAGACGTACTTGAAGCCGATGCCGTGCTCGTGGAGCCGGCGACCGTACCGCGCGGCGATGCGGTCGAGCATCTTCGTGGTGTTGAAGGCGCGGGTGACGCCGCCCGACCAGTCTTTCCGATCGAGCAGCCACTTGAGCAGTATGGAGAAGATCTTGTGCGCGTCGACGACGTCCCCGTGCTCGTCGACGGCGCCGATTCGGTCGGCGTCGCCGTCGGTGATCAGGCCGGCGCTGCAGCCGTTCTCGACGACGGCGCGTTGGGAGAGCTCGATGTGGGGGAGGATGGGTTCGGGGTTAATGCCGGGGAAGGCGGGATTGATCTCGCCGCGGATCTCGACGAAGGGGATGCCGGCGCGGGCGAAGATGCCGGAAACAACGCCTCGGCCGGCGCCGTACATGCAGTCGATGAGGAACTTGTGGCCCGAGGCCCGGATCCCGGGCAGGTCGACGAAGCGCTCGATGGCGGCGATGTAGTCGGGCAGGAAATCGACGCGGGTGATGGGCGCGGGATTGGCTGCTTCGGGAAGGGGGGTGCCGAGGTAGGTTTCGATCCGGGCGATGATGGAGGGCGAGCCGGAACCGCCGTAGCTGGCCTTGTACTTCACGCCATTCCACTCGGCGGGATTGTGCGACGAGGTGATCATGACGCCGCCGGCGGACCTGCGCTCGCGGACGGCGTAGGAGAGCGCGGGCGTGGGCGTGATGCGGTCGGCCAGGAGCACGGGGATGCCCGCGCGGGAGAGCACCTCGGCAACGACGCCGGCAAAGCTTTGCGAGCCGAAGCGGGTGTCAAAGGCGATGCAGACGCCGGCGCTCGGGTCTTCGTGCGCGAGGACGTAATGGGCGATGGCGGCAGCCGCGACGCGAACGTTGGCAAAGGTGAAGTCGTCGGCGATAAGGCCGCGCCAGCCGTCGGTGCCGAATTTAACTGCGGTGGAGGTCGCGCTCATGAGCTCTTGCATGGTCTAGGGGCTAGATCAGTTCCTTGCGGCCGGCGTCGGCGAGGGCGCGGGTGATTTTACCGACATCCTGGGAGCGCTCGCGCGTGGTGACGAGGACGGCGTCGTCGGTGAGTACGACGACGAGATCGTCGACGCCAAGCAGGGCGACGGTGCGGCCGGGCGCGTGGACGTAGTTGCCCTTGGCCTCGATGGCGAGACCGCCGCCGGCGTCGAGAACGTTGTCGCCGGAGCTGTCAGGCGGGTGGATGTCGGTGCTGTGATGTTCGTAGAGGGCATTCCAGGAGCCGAGGTCGTTCCAGGCAAACTCTCCGGGAAGGCAGTAGATTTCGGCTCCGAACTCGCCTTTGGCGGAGCGGGGCTCGAGCACGGCGTAGTCGATGCTGATGCTCTCGCATTGCGGGTAGAGTTCGGCCATGGTGCGCTCGAAGTCAGGCGTGCCATGCGCTGCGGCGATCGTCTCCAACAGGGGCGCCATGGCGGGGCAGTGCTCGCGGATGGCGTTCGCGAGGGTTCGGGCGCTCCACAGGAACATGCCGCTGTTCCAGGCGAAGTTGCCGGAGGCGACGAAGTGGCGGGCGCGCTCGGTGTCGGGTTTTTCCGTGAAACGGCGGACGCGGCGGACGGGGATCTCGGGGTACGGGACCTCGTGGGTGTCGACCGCGGCGCCGAGCTCGATGTAGCCGTAGCCGGTCTCGGCGCGGGTGGGCGGGACACCGAGCACGACAATTTTTTCGCCGGAGGCGGCGAGGGCGACGGCGGCACGGACGATTTCGCAGAAGCGCCCCTCGTGCTTGACGACGTGGTCGGAGGGAAAGATGCCGATGACGGTCTCCGGCGCGGTGCGCTCGAGAAGAAAGGCGGCAAGGGCGCAGGCGGGGGCGGTGTTACGCGCGGCCGGTTCACAGACCAGCTGTTCGGGGGGAATCTCCGGAAGCTGGTCGGTGATCTGGCTGAGCAGAAGGTCGTTGGTGATGACCCACGCGGACCCTGCCGAGGCGAGCGGGCCGAGGCGGTCCAGCGTCTGCTGGATCATGGTGCGATCGCCGTCGAGCGCGAGGACCTGCTTGGCGCGGGCGCGACGGCTGCGGGGCCAAAACCGGGTGCCGCTACCGCCTGCCAGGATGACCGGGGCAAACTTCGGGGCCGGCGTATTCGGGTCTGAGCGCATACCCGACTATCCTACGGAATCGGAGCCGCAAACAGAAGCTACTTTAGCGAGGCAAAGTAGTCGCGCATGCGCTCGACGCCCTTGTCGATGACCTCGGCAGAGACGGCGTAGGAGAGGCGGATGTGCTCGGAGGTGCCGAAGGCCTCGCCGGGGACGGCGACCACATGAGCGGTTTTAAGCAGTCCAGACGCGACTTCCGCGGCGGTCCGTACGTCTCCGCTGCCGAAGAAATGTGACACGTTCGGGTACACATAAAAGGCGCCCTCGGGTACGGTGCAGGTGATTCCCGAAATGGAACGGAGGCCGGATAAAATCTGGTCGCGGAGGCGAAGGTAGTCCGCGCGCATCTCGGTGACGCACTCCTGCGAGCTGGAAAGGGCGGCGATGGCGGCGCGCTGCACCATGCTGGCGGCGTTCGAGGTGCTCTGCGAGAGGAGCTTGGCGATGGCGGCGATGATCGGTTTGGGCCCAAGGGCGAAGCCGGCGCGCCAGCCGGTCATGGCATAGGTTTTGGAGAGGGAGCCGAGGACGACGACGCTCTCTTTGCACTCAGAAAAGGAGCCCCCGCTGACGATGTGACCGGTGAAGTTGAGGTAGACGTAGCACTCGTCAAGCAGCACAAAAATGCCGCGCCGATGCGCCAGGCGAACGATGGCTTCGAGATCGTCCGGAGCGACCACCGCGCCGGAGGGGTTCGAGGGTGAGTTAAGGATGATCGCGACGGTCTTGGGGGTGATGGCGCGCTCGATCATCTCGGCAGTGAGGCGGAAGTTCTCGGCTTCGGGCGTTTCGACGAAGACGCATTTGCCCCCGGAGTACTCGACGATGTCCTTGTAGGAGACCCAATACGGAACGGGCACAATGACCTCGTCGCCGTGGTCGACGAGGACCTGGACCGCGGCGAAGATGGCGAGCTTTCCGCCGGCGGTGAACACGCACTCATCCGGTGTGTAGTTCGAACCAAAGTCGCAGGCGTGGCGTTCCACGATGGCGCGGCGGACCTCCGGGGTGCCGGCGACGTTGGTGTAGCGCGTGACGTTCTTCTCGATTGCCTCGATGGCGGCGTCCTTGATGTGTCGCGGCGTGGCGAAGTGCGGCTCGCCGGCGCCGAAGTCGGCGAGATCCAGCCCCTGCGACTTCAGTTTGAGGGCCTCGGCGGTGATCGCAAGCGTGGCGGAGACCTCGATCCGGTCGATGCGGTCGGAGAACATCTTGACGGCGGGCATGCTCATAGGGCCAGTCTTTCAGATTTCCCGGGATCGCGGAAGCGGGCCTGTGTGACACGCGGGAGGACTACGGCTGATGCTGACCGACGAGCTTGGCTGCTGTCTTCCTCTTGAGACGGTCGACGACAGAAGGGGGGACCAGGGCGGTGACATCACCGCCGAGCTCGAAGACGCCCTTGATGAGGCGCGAGCTGACGTAGGTGTACTTTTCGCCGGGCATCATGAAGAGCGTTTCGAGCTCGGGATCGAGCTTGCGGTTCATCATGGCCATCTGCAGTTCGTACTCGTAGTCGGAGATGGCGCGGATGCCGCGGAGTACGGCTTTGGCGCCCTGCTGGCGAGCAAAGTCGACGAGCAGGCCGTCGAAGGTGGCGACTGAGACGTTGCCGAAGTGGCTGGTGGCTTCGGCGATCATGGCTTCGCGCTCGGCAACGGTGAACAGCGGCGTGGCCTTTTCGCTGTTGCGCAAAATGGCGACGACGAGTTGGTCGACGATCTTGGCAGCGCGAGCGATCAGGTCGAGGTGGCCGTTGGTGAGCGGGTCGAAGGTGCCCGGGTAGATCGCCTTTACGGTGTGCATGCCATGAGCAGCATACGCCCGACGCCCGGAGGCGAGGCCGCCTCCGGGCGCAAGCTGGCGCGGTTAGCGGGCTCTGCCGTTGCGAACCACCTCGATTGCCTGGGCCGGTCCGCTGATGGGGACCGGCGGCAGATCTTCGACCGCGAGGCCACCGGCGATGTTGAGCTTTTTGCGTAGTTCGCCGTCCACGCGGGCAAAGACGTCCTTGTTGTCCTTGAGGAAGGTACGGACATTTTCCCGACCCTGGCCGATGCGTTCGCCTTGGAAGGAGTACCACGCGCCGCTCTTGTCGACGATGCCGTGTTGTACCGCGAGATCGAGCACGTCGCCCTCGCGCGAGATGCCTTCGCCGTACAGAATGTCGAACTCGGCGTCACGGAAGGGTGCAGCGACCTTGTTCTTGACGATCTTGACCTTGGTCCGGGAGCCGACGACAACGTCCCCTTCCTTCACGGCGCCGATGCGGCGGATGTCGATGCGAACCGAGGAGTAGAACTTGAGTGCGCGGCCGCCGGTGGTGGTCTCGGGGTTGCCGAACATCACACCGATCTTGTCGCGGATCTGGTTGATGAAGATGAGGCAGGTACGAGACTTTGAGACGGTGCCGGTGAGCTTGCGCAGCGCTTGCGACATGAGGCGCGCCTGCAGTCCCATGTGGGAATCGCCCATTTCCCCGTCCAGTTCGGCCTTCGGAACGAGGGCGGCGACGGAATCGACGACCAGGACGTCGATTGCGCCGGACTTGACCAGGGCTTCGACGATCTCAAGCGCCTGTTCGCCGTAGTCGGGCTGTGAGACGAGCAAGTTATCGACATCGACGCCAAGCTTTTTGGCATAGGCAGGGTCGAGCGCGTGCTCCGCGTCCACAAAGGCGGCAAGGCCGCCGGATTTCTGGGCTTCGGCGATGATTTGCAGCGTGATTGTGGTTTTGCCCGAAGACTCCGGACCAAAGATTTCAACCACCCGGCCGCGCGGCACGCCGCCCACGCCGAGCGCCGCGTCAAAGGAGATCGAACCGGAGGAGATGACCGAAATCGGGACAATGGCTTCCTTTGCCCCCAGTCGCATGATCGACCCTTTGCCAAACTGCTTTTCCAGCTGCGATAGTGCGGTTTCGATGGCTCTGTTGCGGTCGTCTGCCACGATTGGAATCTCCTTGGGAGGGCTTGCTTTAAACCGGATACTAGCAGTTTCTGAAAGGGAAGAAAAGGCGAAAATACAACTAACGTTGCAGGAGGTCGATCGGAAGGTCTACGTCCCCGATCCGGAAGAGTGGAGCGAGGGAGGGATGGCGCGCGGCAACGGCCTTGAACATCTCCCACGCGACGCGGCGATAGCTGTAATGGCCGGCGATGCCGGAGCGCAGTTCAGCGATGTAGAGCGCCTCGGCAAAGTCCATTTTGAAGATGGAGCGACACCGCGTACCGAGCGGCAGGAGGTACTGCGCGGACTGCCCTGCCTCAGGGATCCCGGAGTCGCGAACGGCGCGGTAGCTCTCGGTGGCCGACTGCATGGCCTGGGTGTACAGCGTTTCTAGGCCGACCTCGGCCAGGCAGGGCTGGCCCGGGCAGACCGGCTCCTCCCATCCATGGGCGTCGGTGAAGGGCTGAACGAGCTGGATGCAGCGGCGGTGGCGGTGCATGTCGCGGAAGCCGCCGATATCCATCAGGATGTCGAAGCGGAAGCCATGGCCGGCGGAGAACGCGCGCAGCAGCTCGTCGTGGCGGCCGCGGGTGCGTGTTCCGAGGGCGATCAGCTCGGTCCGGCGCGCTTCCGGCAGGTCGGCAACATGGTCTCGGAGCTGGCGATAGGCGTAGCCGCAATGCGGGTAGAGCAGTGACGCACCGAGCTCGACCTCGATCGGTTCGTCGTCGTCGAGGAGATCGACGACCGGGGCTGGATGGACCGCGACTCCCTGCATCAGGTCTGCGGCGGCCTGGGTGAGCTCGTGGCGGGTCGTGGTCTGGTACGCGTTCGGCTCGGCGTACTTCACAAGCGTGGGAGCGACGCGGACCTGGCGCGTGCCGCCGACGTTCCAGGCGGGCTGGGTGGCAGCGCGGCGGAGCTTGTCACCAAGCAAACGGATCTCGGCGAAGGGGCTTGAGAGCAGGCGCGAAACCTGGGTTTCCAGCGTGCGCGCGTTGACAATCTGGCCGAGCGACGTGTTGGTGGCGAGCGGGAGCAGGTAGCGGGCAACATCGAAGGCGCGGGCCCGGAGCGTACGGTCGTAGGCCTCGGGCATCATCGCCTCGGGGCGGGGCACGCGGGTTTTGAGGGCGTCGAGCATGCCGGCGCCGAGGGCCTCGTAGGCGGAAAAGAGTGCACGGACGGCGGCGGTGTAGGAAGCCGTGTGCTCGCCGAGATCGGGCGGCGTGTACCAGCCGGACGCCCGAAAGTTCTGGTAGCGCGTGGAGCGCTCCTGGCCGTCCCAGCGCTGCTCGTCCACGAGCTCGATGGCGGCCAGCAGAGACAGGCGCTCGATGGCCATAGGGAGGTGGGCGAGGTCGGCAATGGAGCGGTGGCCGTACTGGAAATAGAAGGTGTTGAGGAACTGCTCGGCTCGCTCCGCGCTGATCTCGGCGAGCGACTCGCGCAAGGAGAGCGCCGACCGCGAATACTTGGCCATCGCATAGGCGAGCACCTCCGGGTCCGCGCCATGGATGGCATACACATCGGTTTGGCCGGCTGGAGCGCTCGGCTGCTGCTGTGTATCGGCTGAAACCGCGGGCTGCTCGATCGTTTCCATGGTCCCGCTCAGGATACGCGCTCAGCATCTGTTGAAGAATGGACGTTTTGGCCACCACGGCACACCGGCCGTACCCGATGCCGGCTCGCCCTTGGCGCATGGCCCAGCGATGGAACGACCTTCTGTTCGCCCACTGGCCGGTGCCGGCACGTTGGCTGGACGGTCGCTTGCCTGCCGGCTTAGAGGTGGATCTCTACGACGGTTCGGCGTGGCTGGGCGTGGTTCCCTTTTCCATGGACCGGGTGCGGTCGCGACTCTGGGGCAATCTCGCGCTTGGGGTGCCCGGCGCGAAAGCCTTTCCGGAGCTCAACCTTCGCACCTATGTGCGGTCGCGCCGAAGCGGGTTGGCCGGCGTGTACTTCTTCTCGCTCGACGCGGGAAGCCTCTTCGCAGTCCTTGGCGCGCGTACGCTGTTTCACCTGCCCTACTTTTGGGCGCATATGCAGGCGGTGCGAGCAGCGGACAATTCAGTCCTTTACCGGAGCTCGCGCGTCTTCGGACGGCAACGGGCCGCGTTTGAGGCGAGATACCGCGGCAGCGGTTTGCTGAAGCTGAGTTCTCCCGGGTCGGTCGAGGCGTTCTTGACTGAGCGCTACTGCCTCTTCACCGAGAGCCGCGGACGGCTGCTGGTGGGTGATATCCACCATGCGCCATGGCCGCTCGAACCAGCTGAGGCCGAGATCCTGCGCAATGAGGTGCCCGAGGCGAACGGGTTTGTGTTGCCGCGGAACACAGCCCCGCTGCTGCACGTTTCGCGCGAGCTGGAGGTGTTTATCTGGCCCCTGCGCGAGGACCGCGCGCGGATGTCGCGCGAAGCGGCGTCTTGGGGCGACCGCGGTCCTCGCGCTTGCGACAGCGTCGTTCTCCTATAATCGAGCGGTTTGCCCCAAAGGAGATGCGATGAGTGATGTGACGGAGCGGATCGCGCTGGTGACCGGCGCCTCGCAGGGGATCGGCCGCGCCTGCGCGGTGGAGCTGGCACGCCGGGGACGAACGGTCGCGTTGGCGGCGCGGAATCTGGAAAGGCTGGGCGAGGTGTGTCGTGAGATTGAGCACGCGGGCGGGAAGGCCAGGGCGTTTCCTCTGGATGTGAGCAGCGAGGAGTCGATCAAGGCCTGCGTACGGTCGGTGCTGGCGCAGTTCGGCCGCATCGAGATCCTCGTGAACAACGCCGGCATCACACGCGACGGCCTGGCGATGCGCATGAAGCGCGCCGATTGGGAAGACGTGCTGTCCACCAATCTGACCGGCGCGTTTCTGCTGACGCAGGCGGCGATGCCGTCGTTGCTGAAGACGCGGTGGGGACGGGTGATCAACATCACGTCCGTGGTGGGTGAGATGGGGCAGGCGGGGCAGGCGAACTATGCCGCGTCCAAGGCCGGTCTGATCGGCCTGACGAAGTCAATCGCACGCGAACTGGCCAGCCGGTCCATCACGGTAAATGCTGTGGCTCCGGGCTATATCGAGACCGCCATGACGGCGGTGCTGAACGACGAGCAGAAGGCCGCAATGAGCGCACACATCCCTTTGGGGCGGCCGGGAACGGATGTGGAGATCGCGCATGCCGTGGCGTTTCTGGCGTCGGAGGAGGCGGGCTACATCACCGGACACACGCTGGATGTGAACGGCGGGATGTACATGGGGTGAGAGTCCGCCGGACTCTTCTGCCGTTCGCTTCGGAGCATGCCCCGCGCCCCCGGCCGTTGCGGACTGCTTCGAACGAAACGTGACATCTGTCATGAGCGATCGCTGACACGGGACACTCGTAGCCGACCAGGCGTGGGAAGAAGCTTGGGACTGTGGATCCGCTCAGAGAGCGAATCCCCGAAGGAGAGCAGTCATGGCAAACAACGGGCAGAGGAGCTCAGAGCGGATCGCGGGACGGCCGTCTGGAATTATGTTTTTGGCGGGCTTCGGTTCACTCTGGATGCTGACGGGGCTCGACGCCGGGCACATGCTGAACTGGATCAGCGGGGTGCTGGTGCTTGCGGTTCTGCTGGCGCTGGTTCTGCCGGCGCTGTGCCTCCAGCGGAGGGCGGAGGCGAAGCGCCCGGCCACGCGGGACGAAACGGAAGAGCGCCGTCTGCGAAGCGCCTTCCGGCGCGTTAACGTGGCGCAGTATGTGGCAATTCCCTTTGTAATCGCCGGTATGAATCTGCTGCACCGGCCGGCGTGGATTGTGCCGGGAATCGCGACAGTTGTGGGGCTGCATATGCTGCCGCTCGCGCGGCTGTTTGGAAATGCAGCCAATTACGTCACAGGCACGGTGTTGATCGGGTATGCAGCCTTCAGCATGGCCGTGCTGCCATCTGCCGCGGTGCCGTCGATCAGCGCTCTGGGCACGGCAGCTATTTTGCTTGTGAGCGCGACCTACACGCTGTTGACGAGCCGCGCTGCACTCACCGCGCGAGGCGAGATGCAGCCGGCTTAACGCCGAGCGGGTTGGGGATCTGCGGGCGGTGCGGGTATGCTCAGGGCAGACCCAAACCATCTCCGCACCGACCAAGGATCTCGCCCGATGAGCCTTCGCCGCAGCGCCGTCCTGTTGACCCTGCTGTTCCCTTCCCTGCTCCTCGCAGTCCAAATGACGGGCCAGACGGCTCCGGCAAAGCTGCCCCTCGGCCTCGGTCCAAACGGCGCCTACGATCCCCGCATCACCTTCGCCCCGCTCACCCTGCCCGACCCCGTCAACATCTATCGCTCAAGCAACGGCGCACCCGGCCCGGGCTACTGGCAGAATGAAGCCGACTACGAAATGCACGCCGCGCTCGACACGCAGGCCAAGGTGCTGCGCAACGACGAGGTCATCACCTACACCAACCACAGCCCCGATGCGCTCACCAGCCTGTGGGTCCTCATGGAACAAAACATCTACCGCAAGGACTCCCGCGCCAAGCTCGCCAACGGCGGCCAGCCCCGCCGTCGCAGGGTCGCCGACGACGAAGAAAATTCCGGCGGCCGCTCCACCGCGGGCTTCGAGCTCGACTCGGTCGAGGTCGAACTCGGCAAGGGTCACTACACCCCCGAGTACCTCATCGACGACACCCGCATGCAGGTCCGGCTCGCCCAACCGCTCGCCCCCAAAGGCGGCACGCTGAAGCTCCACATCCGCTATCACTACACCATCCCCGGCGTGTGGGGCGGCCGCACCTCTTGGGGTACCTCCAAGCAGGGCGACATCTACGACATCGCCCAGTGGTACCCGCGCATGTGCGTCTACGACGACCTCCGCGGATGGGACACCCTGCCCTACATCGGCAGCGAGTTCTACCTCGAATACGGCCACTTCGACTATTTCGTCACCGTCCCCGCCGACATGATCGTCGCCGGCTCGGGCGAGCTCGTGAACCCGAAAGACGTCCTCACCGCGACCGAAATCAAGCGGCTCGACGAGGCCCGGCACAGCGACAAGACGGTCATGATCCGCACCCCCGCCGAGGTCAAAGACCCCGCCAGCCGTCCGAAATCCACGGGCCCGCTCACCTGGCACTTCCACATGGACCAGACCCGCGACGTCGTCTGGACCGCGAGCCCCGTCTTTGTCTGGGACGCCGCCCGCATCAACCTCCCCGACGGCAAAACCTCCCTCGCCGAAAGCGTCTACCCACCGGA
>CALMVL010000117.1:0-13719 GCA_937873265.1 uncultured Granulicella sp. | reverse complement strand
CAGATCCTCGGCCCCAAACGCTTCGACTGGGCCTTCCGCAAATACATCGCCGAGTGGGCCTTCCACCACCCGTCGCCCAGCGACTTTTTCCGCGCCATGGAAAGCGAGGGCGGCGAGGATCTCGGCTGGTTCTGGCGTGGCTGGTACAGCAACAACTGGCGCTACGACGTGGCTGTCGCCAAGATCGCCGGAGAGCAGGTGACGATCATCAACAGAGGGCAGTTGGTGCTGCCAACGCCTGTCGAGATCCGTTACGCGGACGGGTCCACCACTCGGTTCACACTTCCTGTAGAAACGTGGGAGTCCAAGGCCGAGATGGTGTGGGTCGGAGAGAAGCCGATCGCAGGGGTCACGATCGACCCGGACCACAAACTGCCCGATGATGATCGGTCCAACAACCAGCTCGCGGCAAAGTAAACAGGTCCCGGCCAGTTTGTAACCAGGCCGGGATCTTATTAGCTGTATGTGCCACGATGCTGTTACTTATGCGATTTTGCGCTGGATTTCGCGTCCTCGCCCGAGTTTGCCGCCGAGGTCAACGCCTCGCCAAGCTCCTTGATGTGCTTGGCGTTGCCCGTTTCGTCTTCTCCGGCAACCGCGGTTGTCTCTTTGCCGAGTGTGACGACAAGCTTCTTGATCGCCTCACCGTCCAGTTCTTTCGCTTGCAGCAACTTCTTCAGTTTGCCCAGGTCCTGGACGACTTTCTTGACGCCCTGGTGATCGTGTTTCGAAAGGTACTCTTCCCAGCCCTCAATGTTGGTGACGGCTTTGTCCGCGGTGAAGCTCTGCGCGCCCTGTTTGATGGCGGCGATGGTGGTCTGAAAACGTGTAGTCGGCATGTGCTGCTTGCTCCTTGCTTTCGTTCACGGCGAGATGTGAGAGAGGTCGCGAAGGCACCGTGACCTCGTCATCGTCCGGTGTGATGCGTTCAGCGGACGAGCCCCGCCGAAGAAATCCTGCGCATTCACAACGTAAACAGAGCTCCCGATTCTTGTGACGGCATTGGGTCGATCGAGGTATCTGAGAGCCGCTCAGGGCGTTTCGTGCCGAAGGGCGAAGCCGTGTGTCGCGACTCGCTCCGCGTGCCAGAAGCGCTTGTAGGTCTCGTCCCCGCGCAGCATGTCGATGATCTGCACGCCCTCGCCTGCGGCGTGCTCGACTGCGTAGGCCGTGAGCAGGCGGCCGGGTTGCAGATCCGCGTGGGCGAGATCGAATCCCATGAGGTAGAAGTACTGGGTGCGGTTGGGACGCGACGCCCCGTCGGTGAGAGAGTAAAGGGTCGCAAGCGGTTCGCCGCCGAGACGCAGCGTCATCAGCCGCAGAAGGCCGGCGGCATCGAGCAGCGGCAGCGCCTCACGATGCCACGCAAGCACGGGGGGATCCGCCAGCACCCCAGACTCGCCGGCTTGCCGCCAGCGTTCGGTGTGCGTGGTGACGAGGTGATCAAATGCGGGCGAGATCGTCGCGCCGCCCGCTGCCGTCAGCTCTAGCCGGCCGTGCGCGATCGCTGCATTGCGGCAGAAGAGCACCTCCCGCCGAACCTTCGCGGGCAGGCCGGCGATGGGCGTTGCGGGGCATCGGGAGGTCGGCTCGCCGGGGTACGGCTGCGCGGCAGCCCCGGGCAGGGCCTCGATCGCGCGAAGCAGCGGAGAGCCGGGCCGCAGCTGCGTCCAGTGCGCGACATCCCAGATCCCTTCCGCCAGCAGATCGCCGATCGCCCGCACCAGCTTGTCCGCCCCAAGCCCGGGCGCGAAGACGCCATCGAGGTAGTCGGATGTGCCTGCACCCAACAGCAGAAACTGCCGCTCACCGGAGCCCGGCTCGCGATACACGTACATCGGCACAATCGCGAGCAGGCGGTGGCTCTCCCCATCGCGCATCGTAAGCACGCGGAGATCCGGCTGGCCGAAGTGATGCCACCAGGGCACGAGCCACGCGGGATGCTGAAAGGGGGTGGCGCCCGGGTCATCGCGCCAGAGCGCGATCCATTCGGGGACGAGCGCCTCAAGCTCCGGCGTGGAGCGCAGGATTTCAGTGACGCAATCCATGGCAAGCGCGACGAGCGTAGCTAGACCGGGACCTCGCGATGGCCCTGCTCGATATGGGTCATCTCCCCGTCGCGCATGTGCAGAATGCGGTCGGCGATCGCGGCCGCTTCAGGGTTATGCGTGATCATCAGCACCGTCTGGTTCAGTTCGCGCGACGAAGCCCGAAGCATCTGCAGCACAGCATCGGAGTTCTTCGTGTCCAAGTTGCCCGTCGGTTCGTCGGCCAGCACGATGGCCGGGCGCGTAATCAGCGCGCGGGCGATGGCGACGCGCTGCTGCTCTCCGCCCGAGAGCTCGTTTGGCCGGTGCTCGAGCCGTCCCCTGAGCCCAAGCAGATCGGCAAGGTGGTCCAGCAACGCTCGATCGAGCGGGCCTTTGAGGCCGGAGATCTCATGCGCGAGCTCGATATTGCCAAGCGCCGAAAGGGTCGGCAGCAGGTTGAAGCGCTGAAAGACAAACCCGATGGTTGCCCGCCGCAGACGGGTGCGCGCCGCATCCGAGAGCGGAGCCAGATCCGTGCCGCCGATCGAGACCGATCCGCCGGTGGCCTGCGTCAGGCCGCCCAGCAGATGGAACAAGGTGGACTTTCCGGAACCGGAAGGCCCAACCACGGCCACAAACTCGCCTGCCTGCACCGTGAAGGAGACGCCGCGCAGCGCGGGTACCTCCAGTTTTCCATTCCGATATGTCTTGCTCAGATCGCGGGCGAGAATGATGGGGTTCGCGGCGTCGGGCGGGGCGGAAACGGCGGAGGCGGCGGCGGATGGAGCTTCAGGGCGCATCAGGTGCCCCCAGTGTAACGGACATGGGCCGGACCTCGCGCGGCGGCTTGCGGAGGCGCGCGCCGCCGGCGTGGTGCAATAGATCTCGATGAAGGCAACGGAGCTGCTGCTATTTGGTCTGCTGGGGTGGACGGCCATCGGGCTCGTCGGATCGACCGTCTCCGGCGTCCGGCGGGCGGACTGGCCGAAGGCTCGGCGCGGCTTGCGCTCGATCGGGCTGGCGTGGGCCATCTACATGGCCGTGCTGCTCGTCGTCTCCCTTCGCCAACCGCAGCGCCTCATCCCACTCGGTCGCGAGCAGTGCTTCAACGAAATGTGCTTCGCTGTTCTGCGTGCTGACCAGATCGAGGGTTACAGCGGCCGTGGCAATCGGGGCGAACGGCTGCTCCGCGTTGCGGTGCAGGTGAGCAACCGTGGGCACGGCGGCCCGGAACGGGAAGCGAGCGTGCGCTGCTATCTGCTCGACGCCCACGGCCGGCGCTGGGAGGAGCTGCGCGGAGTCGGCGGCGTGCCGCTAACCGCGTCCGTGCCGGCAGGAGGTCATGTTGTGAGCGAGCCGATCTTTGCTGTGCCGGACTCCGTACAGGGCTTCTCCCTGGTCCTGAGCCATGGCCGATGGCAACCGGGGCTGCTGGTGATCGATGATGGAGACAGCCTGCTGCATCGACCGGTTGCGATGCGCTTACAACGGTAACGGGCATGTGCACCTTCTTGCACTCACCTGAGTAAACGTGTTCAAAGGCCGCGTTTTCATTGCGCAAAAACGGACTGCACACTCCGGCAATCACTCCTGCTACATTGATCGCACCCGAAACAGGAGGTTTCTCCCTTGCATCTGTCCGTGCGATATCGGTCCATTTCCGCTCTTGGGTTTTCTCTTGGCCTGAGCACCCTGTTAGGTGCGCAGACCTCCAATGCTGCCATCAAGCCGCTGATTACCGAACCCATCAATGACGCCCGCACGGTCGTCCTGAGTGGCAACACCCGGCCGGAGGCGAAGCCGGCCAACGACCAGGGCCTCGTCAGCGACAGCATGCCGTTGGCGCACTTGCAGATGGTCCTGAAACGGTCCGTCGCGCAGCAGGCCGCTGCCGAGCAACTGCTCAAGGATCAGGCGGACGTCAGCTCTCCCGAGTACCACAAATGGCTCACGAACGAGCAGGTCGCCGAGCAGTTTGGCGCCGGGGCGCAGGATGTCGACACGATCGAAGTCTGGCTCAAGTCGAAGGGCTTCTCCATCAACTCGGTCTCGCTGGCGGAGGGCGTTGTCGACTTCTCCGGGACGGCGGGTCTGGTGCGCACAGTCTTCAACGCGCCGCTGCATCGCCTGGTGGTTAACGGGAAGACGCACTTCGGCAACACCAACGACCCGCAGATCCCGGCGGCGCTGGCCAGTGCCGTCGTAGGCATCGCGGCGCTGAACGACTTTATGCCGCGGCCGATGTACGTGGCCAAGGCGAAGACCACCGCCACGGGCCCCCTTGGCTACGCTCCCACCTACGGCACGAATTACCTGTCCGCCGGAGACCTCGCCAAAATCTACGACTTTGACAACATCTTCGGGATCGGCTTCACCGGCGAGGGCCAGACGATCGTGGTGATCGAAGACACCAATCTTTACAGCACCAACGATTGGGTCACCTTTCGCAAGGCTTTCGGCCTCACCAAGTACACGCACGGCAACCTGCAGCAGGTCAATCCCGCCGGCAAAAGCGCCTGTGGCAACCCTGGCGTAAACGGAGATGACGATGAAGCAGCCGTCGATGTCGAGTGGTCCTCTGCGGCCGCGCCCGACGCTACCATCGTCAACGCCGCCTGCGCCGATACGATGACGCAGTTCGGCGGGTTTCTGGCCCTGAGCAATCTGCTCCAGAGCGCGACGCCGCCGAAGGTCGTCAGCATCAGCTATGGCGAGGCGGAGGCATCGCTTGGGGAAGCCGAAAATGTGTACATCAGCGCGCTCTATCAGACGGCCGCGTTGCAGGGCGTAAGCCTGTATGTCTCCTCGGGCGACGAGGGCGCGTTCAGCGCCGACGCCCATCAGAGCTTTGCCTACCACGGCATCGGGGTCAGCGGTTACACCTCGACACCCTACAACGTGTCTGTCGGAGGTACGGATGTGGGGTATTACCCCGCCATCCATCCGGGAGAGTACTTCACCACCAAGAACTCTCCCACGTTTGTCACCGCGCTCAGCTACATTCCGGAGGTCCCGTGGAACAACTCCTGCGCGGGCTCGCTGGTGGCGAACTACTACGGATTGCCGGTTACCGGTCCGAACAGCCTCTGCAGCAATCTTCCCTACAGTCTGAACTACTACGAAACCACAGCCAGCGGCAGCGGCGGTCCGAGCGGATGCGCCACCGGGGCAGCTACCGTTGGGGACGCCTACGGCAATGTGGTAAGCGGAACCTGCAAGGGCTACCCAAAGCCGGAGTGGCAGAGTGGCACCTTCGGCAACCCGGGCGACAGGGTTCGCGACATCCCGGATGTGTCCCTGATGGCGTCGAATGGAAACCTTTGGGGCACGTACTACGCGCTCTGCTTCAGCGATCCGGCAAACCAAGGAGTCCCCTGCGGACCGGATCCGGGCAACTGGGTGGGAGTCGGTGGCACCTCGGTGTCGAGCCCCATCTGGGCCGGCATCCAGGCGCTCATCAACCAGCGAACCAGGACCTTCTGGGGCAACCCGAACCCTGTGCTCTACTCGCTCGCGAAATCAGAGTTCGGGGCTTCCGGAAACAGCAGCTGCGACGCATCGCTGGGGCGGGGCATAAACGCGCACTGCGTGTTTCATGACGTCACGGCGGGCGACATCGTCGTCGACTGCCTCGGGATCTACGACTGCTACACGCCCGGCGGTCTGCTGGGCGCCACGTCGACCAGCGACATCGTGTTCAGGCCCGCGTACTCCGCCACGCCCGGGTGGGACTTTGCCACCGGCATCGGCACGGCAAACGCGTTCAATGTCGTCAGCGCCTTCGCCCACCTACCGACGACTCCCTAACCCTTCCCCTCGGTCGCTCGCCGCCTCCTTTTTGGGGGCGGCGACTTTTTTTGCGCCTGGACGTTTTGCGGGAGCTTACGGTAGGGTCGGCGTACGGCTCGGGTGCGCCGCGGAGGGAGCAAGTGATTCTGGGGCTGGGCACCGACCTGATTGAGATCGACCGCATCGACGACAGCATCCGGCGGTTCGGGAACCGTTTCCTCAACCGCGTGTTTACCCCGGAGGAGATCGCCTTCTGCCTGCGCAAGCGCTCCTCTGCCGAAAGCTTCGCGGCCAGGTTCGCGGCCAAAGAGGCCGGCGCAAAGGCGCTCGGAACCGGCATCAGCCGCGGCATCGCGTGGCGCGAGATCGAGGTGCGTCGCCGGGCCGGCGAAGCTCCCACCCTGCACTGGAGCGGACGCGCCGCCGAGCGCGCCGCCAAAATGGGCGTACGCCGGACCAGCCTCAGCCTTAGCCACAGCCGACAGGCGGCGATCGCCGTTGTGCTCGTCGAGGGCTGAAGCTCGCCCACGCCGTCGACACATCAGAGGCTCTACCGGTTCCTGCCACGCTTCCGGGCGGAGGTTTCTCGCTCTGGTTCAAAGCTCGCGCCTGTCCGGAAACGAGGTATCGCTCATGTATCCTCGGACTGAGCCGATACCGAGTCCAAATGGGCCTCTCGACGGCAACGCCGGCAAGCCCCCGATGGGATACGCGCCGGTTGACTGCCCGGTGCGAGGGAGGAGGCAAGGAGAGTTATGCCCAGTCAGCAGGAGGTGCGATGGTCGCAGTTGAAGGTAGGCGTCATCGTCCTGGTTTCAACGGTAATCCTGGTTACGCTGTTGTTTCTGATGACGGCTTCGTCCGGTCTGGGCCTGTTCTCGCACAAGTTGACGGTAACGACGTACTTCGAAAACTCCGCCGGCCTCAAGAATGGCGCGGCGGTGGATCTGCAGGGGGTGACGATCGGCACGGTCAAGAGCGTCACGGTTACCGCCGACCCGAACCGGAAGCTGACCCCGGTGCTGGTTGTGATGAAGATCGACGCCGCGTACGCGAAGGATCTGCATAAGGACACCAAGGCCGCGCTGAGCACCGTCGGCGTGCTGGGAGACACCGTCGTCGACCTCAACAGCCAGTACGCAACCGGTCCTCAGCTCGAGAACAATGACGAGCTCCACACGCTGGAAACACCCAATCTGCAGGACGTCGTCAAAGCTAGTCAGGGCACCATCGAGAGCCTCAATGTCATCCTGGCCAAGCTGAACGCCATCGCCGACAACCTGCAGAGCGGCAAAGGCTCGATCGGCCAGCTGATCAACAATCCGGATCTCTACAACAAAGCTTCCAACACGGTCGATGCCCTGCAAAAGCTCATTGTGAACATCAATACGGGAAAGGGCTCGGTCGGTAAGCTCATCAACGATCCGACGATGTATGACCGCCTGAACAGCGCGACCGGCCGCCTGGATTCGATGGTCGCGCAGCTGCAGAGCGGCAAAGGCACCGCCGGCAAGCTGCTGACCGACGACACGCTCTACAACAACCTGAACGCGACGCTGACGCAGACAAACCAGCTGCTTACCGATGCCAACAACGGCAAGGGCGCGCTCGGCCTGCTCGCCAAGGATCCGCAGTTCCGGCAACAGCTGCAGGACACGGTCACCAGCGTCAACACGCTGGTGACAGGCATCAGCCAGGGCAAAGGAACACTGGGCAAGCTCGCGACCGACGACACCGCGTACACCAATCTGAACGGCCTGCTGACGGAGAGCACCAGGCTCGTGACGACCATCCGCCAGGATCCCAAGAAGTACCTGACGATCCATCTCAAGGTCTTTTAGAGTTCCGGGCTCGACAGAAGCGCGAATCGACTACGCAGTGTCCGCTTCTCGGCGCAGCACCCGGAAGCGGAAACTTATTGGGCGCTGAAGCCGTCAGCAGCGACACACAGGAAATCAGGAGCGACCAGGTCACGGCGCCTTGCGTGAGATTCCCCCCAGGCCAGGCGTTTCAGCATATCGTTTTGGAGGCAGTCAGAACCATGCGTCCCTTCCTTTCCGCACCTGCGCTGCTGTTAGCCGGTGGCGTCCTCCTGAGCCAGGCTCTCGCCCAGACCGCGATCCTAAGCGGCTCCGACGCCGCCTCCGGGCCGACGTCCGTGCCGAAGAAGCCGGTCAGCTTCGATCTTTCCGCCATCGACAAAACCGCCGATCCGTGTACAGACTTCTTTCAGTACGCCTGCGGCAATTGGAACAAGAGCAATCCGATTCCCGCCGACCAGGTGCGCTGGGGACGCTTCAACGAGCTTGCCGAGCGCAACAACTACCTGCTCTACGCGGATTTGAAACAGGCCGCGGACGCGCCGAAATCGCCGCTCGAACGCAAGTACGGCGACTACTTCGCCGCTTGCATGAACGTGGCGCGCATCGACGCTCTGGGAGCAAAGCCGCTTACCCCCACCCTCGAGAAGATCGCCGCGCTCCAGGACAGCAAACAGCTTGCCACGCTGAATATTGCCCTGCTCAACAGCTTCGGCTCCGCTGACTTTTTCGCGGTCGGCGTGCAGCAGGACCAGAAAGATTCGACTAGGCAGATCGCCGGTACCGGCCAGGGCGGCCTGACGCTGCCCGACCGCGACTATTACCTCGTCGACGACGAGCGCAGCAAAACCCTACGCCAGCAGTATGTCGAGCACGTGACGAAGATGTTCGTTCTGCTGGGTGACAGCCCAGAGAAGTCGGCGACGGAAGCCGCGGATGTGCTGCGCATCGAGACTTCGCTGGCCGACGGATCGATGCCGCGGGTCGATATGCGCGACCCCGCCAAGCGATACCACATCATGACCGTGGCTGAACTCGAGGCCATCTCGCCCGACTACGACTGGAAACAGTACCTCGTCGGCATCGGCCTGCCGCAGGTGCAGACGCTCAACGTGAGCTCGCCGGGATACGTCAAGGCAGTCAATCAGGTACTCGCTACGGAACCGACCGCAGCGGTGAAGAGCTACCTCCGCTGGCAGGCGCTGCATGCGGCCGCCCCGGCGCTGTCGCAGCCCTTTGTTGAGGAGAACTTCAGTTTCTTCAACAAAACCCTGAACGGACAAAAAGAAGAGCAGCCGCGGTGGAAGCGATGCACACGCGCCACCGACCAGGCTCTGGGCGAGGCAGTTGGGCAGGAGTGGGTGCGCCAGAACTTCCCGCCGGACGCCAAGGACAACATGGAAAAGCTGGTGCACGCGCTGGAAGCGGCGCTCGCTCAGGACATCAGCCAGCTGCCCTGGATGAGCCCCGAAACCAAGGTGGAGGCGAAGCAGAAGCTCGACGCGATCCGCGACAAAATTGGATACCCGGAGAAGTGGCGTGATTATTCAACGCTTGTCGTCAAGCGCGACGACTACCTCGGCAATGTCGACCGGAACGCCATCTTTGAGCGAAAGCGCAATTTCGCCAAGTACGGTCAGCCCGTCGACGAAAAGGAGTGGGTGATGACGCCGCCGACGGTTAACGCCTACTACAGCTCGTCCATGAACGACATCAACTTCCCTGCCGGGATCCTGCAGCCTCCTTTCTTCGACAACAGCTTGGATCCGGCGGTGAACTTCGGCGGTATCGGCGTGGTGATCGGGCACGAGATGACTCACGGCTTCGACGACCAGGGATCGAAATACGACAAGAACGGCAATGTGCGCGTCTGGTGGACAGCGGACGACCTGAAAAAGTTCAACGAGCGCACCGAGTGCGAGGCCAAGGAGTACGACGGCTTCCAGGTCGCTCCCGGGCAAAACCTGAACGGACATTTGACGCTGGGCGAGAACACGGCCGACAACGGCGGCATTCGCATCGCGTTCCAGGCGCTGCAGGAGACGCTGGCCAAGCAGGGCGCCGCGGCGGAGCCAGGGTATGTGGACGGCAAGCGCGACGAGTTCACAGCCGACCAGCGCTTCTTCATCGCCTTCGCGCAGGTGTGGTGCCAGAACGCGACCGAGCAGAACGCGCGCGTGTTGGCCAAGACCGATCCGCACAGTTCAGGCGAGTGGCGCGTCAAGGGAACGGTGCAGAACTTCGACGAGTTCGGCAAGGCGTTCCGATGCAAGGTGGGCCAGCCGATGATGCCGGAGAAGTCCTGTCGCGTCTGGTAGATCGGTTCGCGCTGCCATCTCCCGGTGATCTCGGGGCTGGCGACGGTCTGCGGTCTGTCCTTGCCAGATCTGACCGCGGCAGGCCGTGTCCAAGCTGCGGCGCTTGCCACCTTTCGCGCCGTCTGCATTGGCGCAAACCGCCGCTAGCTTCTACAATTGGCCAGGAACGGTCGATCCAGGTTTGAGCCAGGTGCGCTGTTAACCCGAAGATGCGCGAGCTCGGCCGAGGAGTAAGGAAACAGATGAAGTTTCGTAAGTTTGGCCGGTTGTCCCTGGCCGCAGTAGCAGCAGTCGCTTTGGGTTTGGGAATGACGGCATGTGGTGGCGGCACGATCGGCTACATGTGGGTTCTGGGCGACACGCTCACCTCGTCCGGAGGGCAGGTTGCCGGTTTCAAAATCGATAATTACACCGGAAATCTGACGGCGACGGTGGGATCTCCGTACAGCTCCGGCGGGGCAAACCCCATTTCGATCGCGGTCCGGCCGGGTGGCCGGTACGTGTATGTGGTCAACGCAGGATCGAGCGGAACTACTGGCAACGTTCAGGTGTTTCTGGTTGGTGGAGACGGCATCCTGACGGAGCAGCAGTCCTACAACACGCAGGGCGGAACTCCGGTGTGGGTGACAACGGACGCGGGCGGCAACTTCGTGTATGTGCTCGATCAGTTGGATCCGACGAACACCGCGGCTGGCACCGCGGCGGGAACAGCGACGGGCAACGGCGACATCACGGTCTTTTCGATCAATCCGAACACGGGCCGGCTGACGCTGGTGACCAACCAGCAGATCAAGAATCCCGACGGGACGCAGCTGACCTACTTTCCGGTCGGCAAGAACCCGACGATGGTGAAGACCTCATCCAGCGGATGCCTGCTGACGCTGGACACGGGCGACCAGACGGTTTTCCCGTATACGGCGAACTCGTCGAGTGGGCAGCTCACGCTGACGACCAACTCTGTCGTTCAACTGGGCACGGCCAACGCGACGTCGATCAACGCCGGCGGATCCTACGTGTTTCTGACCGATGCAGGAGCGAACCAGATTATTCCGTACACGATCGGCGCGAACTGCGCGCTGAGCACCGTAACCGGCGGATCGGTGGCCAATCTGGGCGGAACGTCGAATCCGGTGAACTCGCTGTATGTACCGGGAACCGGCGGGACCAATTACGTGTATGTGCTGAATCAGTCCACCACCAACGGCAACACACCGAACAGCTCGATTTCGGGGTTCACCATCAACTCCGCAGGACAGCTGCAGGTGGTGGCCGATCCGAAGAACAATCCGTATGCGGTCGGGTCGACGCCTGTGTGTCTGATTGAGGACCCATCGGACAAGTATCTCTACACCTCGAATAACGGCGACGGAACGGTGACAGGCAAGCAGCTGGACAAGAGCAATGGGCAGCTGTCTGACCTGGTTCGCGGAACGAGCTTTCAGGCAGTTGGCAAGGCGACTTGCCTGGCGGTTACCGGTGCAATCGACTAGCCGGTGTCTGAGGGCAACGGACTTTACGGATGGAAGCGGCGAACCGCACCCGATGCGGCCCGCGAGCAAGGGAAACGAATGAAGTGGAATGGATTTGGCCGGGGAGCGATGGCTTCCGTAGCGGCACTGGCGATGGGTCTGGGGCTGAGCTCGTGCAGCCGCGATTACACGGTCGCGTATGTGTATGTGACGGCTTCGGGAACGGGCACGACCGCGACCCAGAGTGGATCGGTTGACGCCTATGCGGTGGATTACCAGTCCGGCGCTCTGACGCAGCTGGCCGATTCACCGGTTCCGTCCGGCGGCCGCAACCCGGTGAACCTGGTCGCGAGTCCGGACTCGAAGACCCTGTTCGTTCTGAACCATGACGACTCCTCCATTGTGAACTTCGCGGTTGGAACGGACGGCAAGATTTACGCCCAAAACACCTACAATGTCGTGGGCAGCTTCCCGGTGGCGGCGGCGGTGGATGCCGGCGGCACGTTTCTGTATGTGGTGTGCACCTACCAGACGGGGTACACAACAGCGTCTCCCGGACCCGGCACGGTGAACATCTTCCCAATTACCAAGAACAGCGCGTCGGTGAGCAACCTGGGTACGCCGACGGTGGTGAACATTGGGTTTACGCCGGTGAGCGTGGTGACGAGCGCCTTCAACAGCTACGTTTACGTGCTGGACCAGCAGACCTCCACGGGCGCGATCGGCGGAGAGGTTCTGGCGTACACGGAGAATACGAGCACCGGGGCTTTGGCTCCGATCGGCGTGGGAAGCTACGCGGCAGGGACGGTGCCGAGCTCGATGGCGATCGATCCTACGGCGAGGTTCCTGTACGTGGCGGACAAGTCGACCAACCAGATCTACGGGTACACGCTGGCGAGCGGCGGTCTTCCGACGCCCATGGTGCAGTCGCCGTTTGCGACGGGCCTTCTGCCATACGCGTTGACGATCGATCCTCGGGGCGACTTTTTGTACGCTGCGAACTACGGTGCGAACAACCTGAGTGCGTTTGCGATTTCATCGAGCACGGGCGCGCTGACCGGATCGGTGGGGTCGGCATCGACGGCGGTTGGAACGGGACCGACATGTATCACGATCGAACCGGCTCTTGGGATTTACCTGTTCACCTCCAACAACATCGACCACTCGGTTTCCGGCGAGCAGCTGGACCCGCATACCGGAACTTTGAAGGCGATCCAGAACACGCCGTTCAATGCGCAGAACCTGCCGACGTGCGCGATTTCGATTGCGAACACGACCTATGGCCATGCGTCGCAGGCGGTTACGCCTTAGAGGCAGGTTGGCAGCAGAGGCCCCGCCTTTGGGCGGGGCCTTTGCCGTTTGAGGGTACCCCACCCCCCCCCCGGGTGTATCCCCTAAGTTGTTTCCTTTGACCAAGATGCGGAATCAGGCTGCCTGCAAGTGATTGCCGTGAAGAGACTTACCGGCAAATACTGGCAAACATTGGACTTACCGGAGCGACACACGTCCGTTCCCGACGCAGATGTGAGCCGTGCCTGTGGGAGCGGTTCGGTTTTGCGATGTTTTTTGGCCTGAGCTATTTCCAGTTTAGCGGAAGGCAACAATCTGTACGCCAACCAGACCGAAGGTCAGGCAGTCCGATGGGGGGAAGATCGGGCGGTTGGCGCGGCAGGCCGGGCACTCCGTTGGGATGTGGCTCTAAGCGGAGGTGGCGGGAGTGGCTAAGCGGGTCGAGGGGCGGCCGAAGAAGCTGAGGATGAGGCGGCGGGCCGGCTTTTCGACGAAGCGGACGGTGCCGTAGGCGAGAGCGAGGATGGCGAGATAGGAGATCCAGGGGTCGAACTGGGTGACGTGGAGGTGCTCGGGGAGATGGTACTGGTGGATGAGCTCGAAGACGTTGAAGTGCAGGAGGTAGAGGGCGAAGGTGGCCTCGCCGAAGACGACGAGGGGGCGGAGGGCGAAGACGGAGGCGACGGGGTTGGGACCGGCGAGGCCGAGGACAAGGAGGCAGAAGAGGGGAAGCAGGAGCGCTCCGTGGATGATGACGTAGGGGACATGGGGGGCGCCGCGGTAGAAGAAGAGGAGGATGGCGGCGAGGGCGAAGGTGGCCATGAGGGCTCGCTGCCGAGGGGTGAGGTGGAGGATGGCGTGGAGGCGGGCGAGGGTCTGGCCGACGAGAAAGGTGCAGACGTAGGCGAGGGGGCAGTACTTGAGGGCGCGGATCCAGAAGGCGCCGGTGAAGCGGTCGGCGGGACCGGGGAGGTGGTCGGGGTTGGTGAGGTGGTACCAGGTG
>CALMVL010000116.1 GCA_937873265.1 uncultured Granulicella sp. | reverse complement strand
GGATGGGCTCGGGCATGCGTGGATTGAGGATAGAGGACCCGGTGTGGCGTGGGGGCGCGCCGATGGTAAACTGGGCGGGTGCCGGGTCCTACGCGACGTAATCCCGCCAACCCCGCCAGGTCCGGAAGGAAGCAACGGTAACGGGCTCGTATGGGCGCAGTAGGTCGCCCGGCATACTTTTCTCCTCCCCGAGGAGGCGTGGCAACGCTGCAGCGTGGTGACGCGGTGGATGGCCCGGCCTGCTTCTTCTCCCGACCTTCTCTCTTTTCCTTTGGACGTGCCGCCTTCGATCTGCCTGTGGGTTGGTGGTTTAATGGGTGCTGGGCGCCCGGCGGTCCGGTGGATCGTCGCCAGGTGTTTTCGGATGTGTGCTGGAACGAGGTGTTGGTTTGGCTGTGACGTTGAAGCCGCGCATGTCGGTGCGGGCGAAGATCAGCGCGGTGGGAACGTACGTGCCGCCGAAGCTGCTGACAAACGCGGATCTTGAGAAGATGGTGGCCACGAGCGATCAGTGGATCCAGGAGCGGACGGGGATTCGCGAGCGGCACATTGCGGGAAAGGGTGTGGCGACGAGCGATCTGGCGACGGAGGCGGCACGGGTGTGTCTGCGGAACCGCGGGATCGAGGCGACGGAGGTGGAGGCGATTCTGGTGGGGACGGTGACGCCGGATATGTTTTTTCCGGCGACGGCCTGCCTGGTGCAGGACCGGCTGGGGGCGAAGGGCGCGTGGGGGTTTGATCTTTCGGCGGCGTGCTCGGGGTTTATTTATGCGCTGCAGGTGGGGGCGAAGCTGATTGAGAGCGGGGCGCACCGGAAGGTGATGGTGATCGGGGCGGATGTGATGAGCTCGATTCTCGACTACACCGACCGGACGACGTGCATTTTGTTTGGCGACGGCGCGGGGGCGGTGCTGCTGGAGCCGTGCGAGGAGGGAGAGGTGGGGCTGATCGATTTCGTGCACGAGATCGATGGATCGGGAGGACAGTCGCTCTACATGCCTGGGGGCGGCAGCCTGCATCCGACGTCTCCCGAGACGATTGCCGAGCGGATGCACTATGTGCACCAGGAGGGCGGCGCGGTGTTCAAGACGGCGGTTCGCAAGATGGCGGAGCTGAGCGAGGCGGTGCTCGAGCGGAACGATCTGACGGGGGCGGAGGTGGACTGCTTCATTCCGCATCAGGCGAATCGGCGCATCATTACGGCGACGGCGGAGCGGTTGGCGATGCCGGAGGAGCGGGTGGTGATCAACATTGGGGAGTACGGGAACACGACGGGCGCGACGATTCCGCTGGCGATGGCGACGGCGATGGAGGACGGCCGGCTGCAGAAGGGCAAGCTGGTGCTGCTGGCAAGCTTTGGAGGCGGGTATACGATTGGGGCGACGCTTCTGCGGTGGGAGTTTTAGGGTAAAGGCAGCGATAGGGGAGGCCATGGGATTGAAGCCTGAGGGAGCTCTGGCGAGTCCCTCCTCCCGGTGTTGCAGCTGATGGTTACTCGGTCGTGAGCATGCTGCCGGTGGGTGGGCGGCTGCGCGTGGGAAGCCGGCGCTGTTTGTGGAGCTGGTGGCGAGGAACGGACCGAGGGTGCGGTTGCGAAATAGGATGGGATGAGGGAGATCCGGCCGGAGTACACCGGGAAGACCTCAGGGCGACGCCATGGAAGCGGGGGCGGCCGGTGTAGGTGACACGGCGCGCGCGTGCGGTGAGCGAAACAGAGCAGGGCGGGAGGCGGCGGTGTATCAGGATCCGGTTTGGATGAGGGCGTTGCTGGTGGTGCACATTGGGTGCGGGTTCGGATCGTTCGTGCTGGCGCCGGTGGCGCTGGTGACGGCGAAGGGAGGAAAAGCGCACAGGCGATGGGGGATGGTGTACCTGTGGGCGATGGGAGGGGTGGCGGCGACGGCGCTGCCGATGGCACTGTTCCGGCCGGTGCTATTTTTGGCGCTGGTGGCGGTGTTCAGCTTTTACGCGGCGTTCAGTGGATGGCGGGTGCTGAAGCTAAAGGATCTGCCGCGGGGCGGGCGGGCGAAGCCGGTCGACTGGATTGCGGCAGGCGTGACATTTGGCTCCTCCGCCGCTCTGGCGCTGCTGGGCGCGTTTCGGCCGGCGGCGGTGCAGGGGATGGGGATCGTGTCGATCGTCTTCGGGCTGGTAGGAATGCGGTTGGCGTTCGCCGAGGGAATCAGCTTTGTGCGCAAGCCAAAGGACAAGATGTTCTGGTGGTATACGCACCTGGGGAACTTTATTGGGAGCTATATCGCGGCCTGGACGGCGTTCAGCGTGGTGACGGTTGGGCCGTACTTCCACAATGGGACGTGGGTACTGTGGCTGTGGCCGACGATGGTGGGGGTTCCGGCGATCGTGCTGACGACGGCGTATTACCAGAGGAGGTTCGCCAAGCGGAACAAGACCACTGGAACCCTGACGACGGCTAGCTGACGCTGGGCTGGGGTACGGGGGGCCTGCCCGCCGCGTTGACGGCCTTCGAGGTCTTCCAGAGACGCCAGAGAGCGAAGCCCACGGCGGCGAGGGTGATGGTCCAGAAGCCGATGAGGACGGGTGCGCCGTAGCGATCGATAAAGATCTTCCAGACGCGGAGTACCTGGCGGCCGTAGACGACGCCGAGGGCGGCCGCGATGCAGTGGCGCAGCAGGCGGCTGATGGTGAAGGCGCTCATGAAGGTGCGGAGCCGCATTTTGAGCGCTCCGGCGGCGAGCACGAACGGCGAGAGCGGAACGGGCGGTGGAAGGATAGCGGGAAGCGCGATGGAGATGATGGCATGATGCTCCATCCAGTAGGTCACACGCCGGAAGATGCGCTTGGGGACGTGCCGCTCGAGGAACTCGACACCGCCCTTGTGGGCGATGACGTAACTGACGTAGCCGCCGATGGCGGAGCCGACGGTCGCGGAGCCGATGAGTAGAACAAGGTTCTCATGCTGCGCGGCGTAGAGAACGACCATGATGTCGGTGACGCCGGGAATGGGGAGGGGAACGAAGGAGCTGTCGACGATGGAGACGAGAAACAGGCCGACAAGGCCGAGAGAGAGGAAGAGATGGATGAGGTGATTCTGGTGCCCGGAGGCGGAGAGCAGGGTTTCCGCGGCGGCCAGGGTGGGGCTGAGCAGGGACGTGGCAGCGGCGACGAGCATACCCCATCAGACGCGAATACCCTAGGCGAAGTCGCTTGATTTCTTCGCCGGTGTGTGATTACCGGTTCCTCCCGCATCCAGCAGGCGCAGGCGGGCCAACGGTGGGAGGACGCCCATGTCCGCGGCCAGGCTGCGGAAGAGCGCGACGGCGTCGAGGCAGGCGACATCGAGGAGGTAGGAGATGTTTTCGGTAAGGTAGGTGCGGATGGTGGCGGGGGGAAGTGGAAGGCGTGGGGCCCACTCGGTGACGAGGTCTTCGATGTGCCCGAGGCCGTGGTCGCGGGAGAGCTGGAGGTCGTCGGTAAGCTGGGCGGGGGTGACGGCGCCGAGGAGGTCTGGGCGACAGGCCCAGACGGCGGCGACCCAAGGCAGGCCGGTGAGCTCGGGGTCGTGACCCATGCGAATCGTGGCGGGCG
>CALMVL010000115.1 GCA_937873265.1 uncultured Granulicella sp. | reverse complement strand
CCTCCAGCTCCCCTCCGCGCTCCGCCACGGCCTGGCCAACCTCTACCGCCCCGGCAATCCCTCCGCCGCCCTGCTCGCCGCCCTCGGCCTCGGCGTCATGCAGATCAGCACCGTCTTTCTCGTCCAGCACGCCGTTGTTCGCGAGCTCCACCTCTCGTCGGCCCCCAACCTTCCCAACGTCTTCCTCGTGGACATCACCTCGGACGAGATCGCCGGCGTCCGCACCCTTCTCACCCACAATCCCGCCGTCACCGCCGCCCCCGAACTCCTCCCCGTCGTCTCCTCCCGCATTCTCGCCATCGACGGCGTCGACGCCCGCACCGCCAAGGTCCACAACCTTCCCCGCCGCATGCTTCAGTCCATGAATCTCACCTGGTCCGACAATCTCCCGCCCGGCGTCACCGCGGCAGCAGGGAAGTGGTGGACCCCCACCGAGGCCGCCGTCGCCGGCAAACATCCCCTCGTCGCCGTCAACCAGCCTCAGGCCCAACGCCTCGGCGTTCACGTCGGCTCCACCCTCACCTTTGCCGCCCAGGACACCCAGTTCACCGCCACCGTCGCCGCCATCACCCACTCCGACGGCCAGCACGCCTTTTCCCGCGCGGAGTTCGTCTTGCCACCGGCCTCCCTCGCCGGCCTTCCGGTCATCTGGTACGGCGGCGTCCACGCCGCGCCCGACCGTGTCTCCGAGCTCCAGCGCGCCCTCTATCAAGCATTCCCCACCGTCACCGTCATCAACGTTGCCGCCGCTCTTGAAACCGTCCGGCAAGTCGTCGTCGAGATCACCTACGTCATCCAGTTCCTCGCCGCGTTCTCCATCTTTGCCGGCGTCGTCATCCTCGCCTCCTCCGTCGCCGGCACGCGCTACCGCCGCATCCGCGAGGTCGTCGTCCTCAAAACCCTCGGCGCCACTCGACCCCGCATCGCCACCATCTTCTCCGTCGAGTTTGCCGTCCTCGGTCTGGTCGCGGGCATCGTCGGCCTCACCGCCGCCACCCTAGTCGCGCGCGTCCTTCTCCATCGCCTCAACGTCGCTTTCCACTTCGACCTCCTCTGGACGCTCGCTGCCCTCCTCTCCACCGCCCTCCTCACCGTTGCCACCGGCTGGTTCGCCAGCCACCGCATCCTCGGCCAGAAGCCCCTCGAAGTCCTCCGCGAAGAGTAGCTCCATCACCACCTGGCTCGTCTTTGCCACCGGTCCATTCGCGGAGCCGTCGCTGTTGCTTTGCAAAACGAACGCACTCACACTCCCCAAATCCAATTCAAGAAACAATCCCCAAAACAATCTGTCTTCCACTCGGAATGAAGGCCAACCCCACCCATAACCGCTGCCTCCAAGCCTGTGGAGGATAACGGCACCCATGGCAGACGACCAGAGCACACTTGTAAAAGCAGTCATTGCAGTTCTCCATGATGGAGAGAAGGGCTTCCCCGACATCGGCGAGCATCTTAAGGACACATCCAAAAAATCCTTCTTCATACAGGAAGGCCAGACCCGCGGAGAGTACGCCCGCCAGCTGGAATCTGCGTACAGCTCAGCGACCGGCGAGTCGATCGAGACAGGTGGTACCGGCATCGGCGCCGCTCATCGCGTTTGGGGCGATGTCAAGGCAAGCCTCGGCGGCGGCGACCACACACTGCTCGAAACCGCGGAACAGGGCGAGGACGCTGCCAAGAAGGCTTACAAGGAAGCCCTCGAAAGCTCCAGCGTCACCGGCCAGATCCGCACTCTGCTCCAGACCCAGCAGACCCACATCATGGCTTCGCACGACAAGGTCAAGGCCATGCGCGACAGCACAGCGTCCTAAGCCGCTCTTACCCAGTGACGAAGGCCACGTCGCGTGACGTGGCCTTCTTGCGTTTGCTGATCCGGTCCCAACGACACTCCTGCGTGGGATCCATCGTGGCCATCCGCTCGCAACCCGCGCCGCACCCAGCATCCCTCCGCCGCATCGTATATCCCGGAGCCGATCCATGCCTGTCATTCGCACTTGCACCCACTGCGGCCAGAAGAACCGTATCCCTGCGAAACACCTCTCCGACACCGGTCGCTGCGGCGCCTGCAAGTCCGCTCTCCCGCCCGCCCGCGAACCGCTTGAAGCCGATCCCGCTCTCTTCGACGAGGTCATCTCATCCGCGACCGTCCCCGTCCTCGTCGACTTCTGGGCCGCCTGGTGTGGTCCGTGCAAGATGGCTGCCCCCGAGGTCGCCCGCACCGCCGCCGACATGGCCGGCCGCGCCCTCGTCCTCAAAGTCGACACGGAAAAACATCCCACCCTCGCCGGCCGCTACCACGTCCGCGGTATCCCCAACTTTCTCGTCCTCTCCGGCGGCAAGACCGTCCTCCAGCAAGCCGGAGCCGTCGACCACACGCAGATGGAACGCTGGCTCCAGACAGCCGCGGCAAGCCACGTCTGACGCAGTCGGGCTATGCCTGCCCCGCTGCAATCCGTTTCAGTTCCGGCAGCACCGCCCCCAACGCGACAGGCGCAGCATCCGGCGTCCCCAACCCGAAGTAAACATCCCGGTAAAGCTTCGCCATCGGCTCGTACACCGCCACCGCCTCCGGCTGCGGCAGAAACTTCCGATGTTTCAGGCACATCGCCGTCTGTGCCTCTTCGATCGACGCGAACGCTCCGGTGGTCAGCAGCGCAAAGATGCCCGACCCCAAACTCGTCGGAATGCCATCGGGAACCAGCACCGGCTTGTTCAGCACATTCGCATACACCTGGTTCAACACCGCATTGTGCTGCGGAATCCCGCCAGCATTGATCACCCGCTCGATCGGCACCCCACCCTCGGCCATCCGCTCAAGGATGATCCGCGTATGAAACGCCGTCCCCTCGATCGCCGCAAACAGCTCATCCTGAGCCGTATGGGTCAGGTTCCAGCCCAGGGTCACGCCGCCCAGGGAGGCATTCACCAGCACCGTCCGGTCGCCGTTGTCCCAGCTCAGTCGCAACAGCCCCGTCTGCCCCGGTTTGTACTGCTCTAACCCAGCCGCCAGCTCCTTGACCGTCGTTCCAGCCCGCTTTGCGATCGCCTCAAAGATGTCGCCCGTCGCCGAAAGCCCCGCCTCGACGCCCGTAAACGCCGGATGCACGCTCCCCGGAACGACGCCGCATACACCCCGAATCAGCTTCGTCTCCCGTTCCATCGCGATAATGCAGGTCGAGGTGCCCACCACATTCACCACATCCCCCTCGCGGCATCCCGCGCCGATCGCGTCCCAGTGCGCGTCGAACGCCCCGACCGGAACCGGGATGCCAGCCCGCAACCCCAGCTTCTCCGCCCACTCGGGAGCCAGCGTCCCGGCCCGATTGTCGCTGGTCAGGTACTCCCCAGCCAGCTTCTCCCGCACCCCCGCCAGCAGGGGATCGACCGACGTCAGAAAGCTCTCCGGCGGAAATCCGCCCCACTTCGGATTCCACATCCACTTGTGCCCCATGGCGCACACGCTGCGCGCCGCCAGCTTCGGATCCTTCACCCCGCACAACGTAGCCGCCACCATGTCGCAGTGCTCAAACGCCGACGCAAACCGCTCCCGCTTCTCCGGGTTCTGCCGCAGCCAGTGCAGCAGCTTCGCAAACCCCCACTCATGCGAGTACACCCCACCGCACCACTCAATCGCCTCGAGCCCCTGCTGGTGCGCCAACTGCGTAATCTCCTGCGCCTCGTGCTTGGCCCGGTGGTCGCACCACAGATAGTAGTCATCGAGCGGCTGCATCTCCGCATCCACAAACACCACGCTCGACCCCGTCGTATCAAGCGCCATCGCCTCCACCGATCCGCCGTCGACACCGGTCTTCGCCACCACCTCGCGCATCGCCTTCGCCAGCGCCGTCATGTGGTCGGCATGCGACTGCGTCGCCTGGTCCGGATCCTGTCGGCTCCGCTTCAGCGGGTACTCCGCAACCGCTGTTCCTAGCCGCCCCTTTTCGCTGTCCAGCAGCGTCACCCGCACGCTCAGCGTTCCATAGTCCACACCTGCCACAAGGCTCATGCTTGCTCTCCTCCCGCGCCCAGCGCGATCCCATCCTGCCACATCCAGCGAGCAAACGTTCCTGTGCTCCGCGCTGGTGGTGCCCCTGAGATCCGCAACACCCATCCCAGCGAAGAGATACTTCGCCACAGATCTTCCGCCGTCATGTACAGTCAGAACGTCGATTTCACCATTATGTCCACACCTCGAAGCACCCTCGAGCTCCATCGTCAGCGCTTCCACCAGGAGGGCGCCGCCCACGCCGCACCGGCGCGTGTCAACCTTATCGGCGAGCACACCGACTACACCGGCGGCTTTGTCATGCCCATGTCTATCGGCTTTCATACCACCGCCATCATCAGCCAGGGTCCCGGCGGCCGGATTTTTCTTCAGTCCGAAAACTACAACGAAGGAAAGAGCTTCTCCACCGACCCCACCACCTGGAAGGCTACGCATCAATGGAGCGATTACCCCATGGGCGTTCTTTGGGCGCTCCACGAGGCCGGCATCGATGTGCCACCCTTTGCCATGACTCTTTCGGGCGACGTGCCCCTGGGCGCAGGCCTCAGCTCCTCGGCCTCCATTGAGGTAGCAACCGCCATGGCGCTGCTCGCGCACGCAGGCACCGGCCTTCCGCTCGAGAAGCTCGCCATTCTGTGCCGCCGGGCTGAAAACGCGTACGTCGGCGCAAAAAGCGGCATCATGGACCAGTTCATCGTGGCGGGCGGCGTCGCCGGTCGATCCATGATGCTCGACACACGCGCGCTCTCCTTCGAGTTCCTGCCCATACCCGACGAAGCCCGCATCGTTATCTGCAACTCCATGGTCAAGCACCAGGTCGCCACCGGCGAATACGGCAGCCGCCGGGATGAGGTGGAGGCAGCCCAGGCCGCGCTTCACGCCGCCAACCCCAAAATCGAACTTCTTCGCGACGCCACCCTCGCCGACCTCGACGCCGCCAAGAGCAAGATGCCCGAAGCGGAGTTCCGCCGCGCCCGGCACATCATCACGGAGAACGCCCGCGTCCTCGACGCCCGAGAGGCCCTCCTCAAGGGAGACCTCCCTCGCTTCGGCGAGATTATGCGCGCCGCCCACATCTCCTTCCGCGACGACTTCCAGGCCTCGTGCAAGGAGGTCGACGACCTGGTCGACATCGCCAACCGTCAGCCCGGCTGCTTCGGCGCCCGCATCACCGGCGGCGGCTTCGGCGGGTGTACCGTCAACCTTGTCCAGACTGCCGCAGCCGACGACTTTGTGAATGCCCTGCGCGCCGGGTACAAGCAGCGCACCGGCATCGACGCCGACTGCTTCATCACCGAACCCACCGATGGCGCGCTCGCGCTCGCCCAGCAAGCAGCGGCCCAAATGCAAGGCACGCAGAAGGGAGCGCTCCAGTGAACCCGCTCGCCGCCCAGAACCCGCATCGCCGCTATAACCCGCTCAAGCGCGAGTGGGTGCTCGTCTCTCCGCAACGCACCCAGCGCCCATGGCAGGGCCAGACCGAGACCCCCGGCACACCTGCCGCGCTCCAGTACGATCCCACCTGTTATCTCTGCCCGGGCAACGAGCGCGCGGGCGGCGTCCACAACCCGCAGTACACCTCCACATTTGTCTTCACCAATGACTTCTCCGCCCTCAAGCCGGACTCTCCCCATTTCTCGACCGATGAAGCCGGCAAGGGCCTGCTCGTCGCCGAGGGCGAAAGCGGCATGTGCCGCGTTCTCTGCTTCTCCCCCCGCCACGACCTCACGCTGGCCAACATGGCCGTACCGGACATTCGCGTCGTCGTCGACGCCTGGCAGGAACAGTATGAGGATCTCGGCAAGCGCGACGAGATCCACTACGTGCAAATCTTCGAGAACCGCGGCGCTATGATGGGAGCTTCAAACCCACATCCGCACGGCCAGATCTGGGCGAACCACTCCCTCCCCGACGAGATCGTCTCCGAGCTCGGCGCGCAACAGCAGTACCTTGCCGACCACGGCACAAATCTCCTCGTCGCCTATCGCGAGATGGAGTCCGCCGCCGGTGAGCGTGTCGTCCTCTCCAACGCCAGCTTCGTCGTAGTCGTCCCGTTCTGGGCCGTCTGGCCCTTCGAGACCATGATCCTGCCCACGCGCCACCTCCCCGACCTGGCCGCCATGACCGACGCTGAGCGAAACGACTTCGCCGCCATCCTCCAGGCCATCACCGCCACCTACAACCAGGTCTTCGACACTCCGTTCCCCTACTCCATGGGCCTTCACCCTCGCCCGTTCGACGGCCAGGACCACCCCTCCTGGCAGTTCCACGTCCACTTCTATCCGCCGCTGCTGCGCTCCGCCACCGTTCGCAAGTTCATGGTCGGCTACGAGCTGCTCGGCTCTCCCCAGCGCGACATCACCCCTGAAACTGCCGCCGAGACACTTCGGCAAGCCGCAAAGAAGGCCGGCAAACTCTAAACGCGCTTCAGCCCTAGTCGTTCGCCTTCTCCGCCGCCTCGCCCAGCTCCACAATGTCCCCGTCCTTGAACAGGATCCCCTGCAGGATGCCCTTCCACTTCGGCTTACGGCGGAGCAAAAACTCCAGATCCATCCCGAAGTGCTTGAACTCCTCGCCCTGCGCGTCCTTCATAATCGCGACCGCTTCGGCATCTTTCTCGATCGAAATCCGCTGCTCATACCAGTTGATCGCCTCCGCCTCTTCGATCACCGAGGCAATCATGCGGGCAAAGGTGCGCGTCTCCTGCGATAACTCGTCCGCTGGCTCGTGATACTGATCAAATCCCATGCGTGCAAGTATAGCGTCCACCGGACATCGCCCGGCCCGTAACCCCGGCGTGATAGCCTCAGCCTCGCATGCCTGCCGCCCCGTTCGACCTCGCTGCTGCCGCCCGTCACGACCTCCTCGCCGCCGGCTTCCACCCCGACCTCCCGCCCGACGCCGCCGCGCAGCTCGCCACCATTCTCGCGACCCCAGCCCAGCCGGCAGTCCCCACCGATCTCCGCCAGCTCCTCTGGTCCTCCATCGACAACGACACCTCCCGCGACCTCGATCAGATCGAAGTGGCCGCGCAAACGCCCGCCGGCATCCAGGTCTCCGTCGCCATCGCCGATGTCGCGGCCACCATCCCCCAGGGCTCGCCGCTCGATCTCCACGCGCAGGACGAGGCGCAGCCCGTCTACACCGCCACCCTCAACTTCCCCATG
>CALMVL010000114.1:406-12871 GCA_937873265.1 uncultured Granulicella sp. | reverse complement strand
CGATCCAGCATCTCGCTAGGCGGCAGCCGGACGCACGAAAAGATAGGCGTGTCCTCGAGCGTGTACAGGCTGATCTCCGTTTCGCGCAGCTGCTGCACAAGATCCAGAAAGTCTTCCGGAAAGTTCGTCTCAAACGCCACCACAAACTCCTGGTCGTCGATCCCGAACGAGTACGTCGTGTTCAGCTTCACCCGCGGATATAGCAGGCCGATCCGGATGTGCTCATCCATCAACCGCTTCCGCTCCGCCATCGACAGCAGATACCACGGACGCGTCTTCCAGAAAGGATAGATAAAGATGTACTTCTGCCCGCCCGGCCGAATCGCTCCGCGGCCTTCGCCCTCGCTCTCGTCCTCGCGATCGATCTGGTACTGCGACCGCTTGGTCATCGCCAGAAAGCTGTGCGGCGTGGTCAGGTATCCGCCCAGCGGCGTCCCCATCAGCTCCGACCGCATCTTGTTCAGCTCGTCCACGCCGTAGCCGATCGACCACACGCACATGTCCACATCGCCGCGTGTGCCGATCGTCGAGTAGGTCAGCGACAGAAACTCGCCCGGCTTGTTCCACCGCGTCAGCACCTCGGCAAACAGCCGCTTGTGCTCCGCCTTTTCCGCCGCCGGCAGTCGCCGCCACTCCGGCATCACCTTGTAGAACGAGAAGCACACAATCTGCCGCTTCACCGCCGGTTTCGAGGGATCGTGCGGCTGCATCCCGTATGAGCTCGCCGGCCGCCCCACGGTCGCCGGTGGCGCGGCAACCGCCGCCGCCGTCCCCGTCACGACCTCTGCGTCCTTGTCCATTACCGGTGCTGCGATCGTCTCTGCCATGGCGCTGCATCTCCTGATCTCGCTCCCTTTCATGCTAGCAAAGGCGGCCGAAACTTCATGCCATCACCGCTATACTCACTGGAGCCATGTCAGAAAAACTCTTCGTAGCCTTTACGGCTTTGATCGCCGCCGGCGGATACACCGCAGTCTTCTTTCTCATGGCCATTCAGTCGGCCTGCATCCCCATCCCCTCCGAGCTCATCATGCCGCTCGCCGGCTTCGCGCTCGCCCACACCCAGCTCGACCTCATCCTGCTCGCCACCGTCGCTTCCTTCGCCTCCAACATCGGCTCCATCCCGGCTTACTGGGTCGGCGCCCGCGGCGGTCGCCCCATGGTCGAGCGCTACGGCAGCTACCTGCTGCTCAGCCGCCATGACCTTGACCGCGTCGACGCCTTTTTCACCCGCTTCGGCTCCCTTGCCGTCCTGATCGGGCGCATGCTGCCCATCATCCGCACCTTTATCGCCTTTCCCGCCGGCGTCGCCCGCATGAACCAGGCCAAGTTCCACCTCTACACCTTTCTCGGCTCCTGGCCCTGGTGCTATGTGCTCGCCTGGATCGGCATGAAGCTCGGCGCGCAGTTCCAGACCAACCCGCAGTTCAAGGAGTTCTTCCACCGCTTCCACCTCGGTGTCGAAGTTGTCCTGCTTGTCGGCATCGTCTGGTTCGTCGCCTCCCACTGGAAGAACCGCATCCGCACCGAGACCCTCGCCTAAGCACCGAGCGAGCTCCGCAGGCGCGGACCCTCATTTGCGCACGGCCTTTCCGTGCGCGATACTAACCTGTCCAACACCCGGGCGAACTCATAGATAGAAGGACCACACCAAAGATGTCGATTCCCGAAGCCGCCGGTCAAGAAGCGGCAAAGATCAAACCAGCAACCGGAAAACTTGGCATCATGATCCCAGGCATGGGAGCCGTCGCCACCACCCTGATCGCCGGCGTCGAAGCCGTTCGCCGAGGCCTCGCCAAACCGATCGGCTCCACCACCCAGATGGGCACCATCCGGCTCGGCAAGCGCACCGAAGGCCGCACGCCGCTGATCAAGGACTTCGTTCCCCTCGCACAACTCGACGACCTGGTCTTCACCGGCTGGGATATTTTCGGCGGCAACCTTTACGACGCCGCCAGCCACGCGCAGGTGCTCGATCGCGACCAACTCGCCCAGATCAAGCCCTTTCTCGAGTCCATCGAGCCGCTCCCCGGCGTCTTCAACCAGCACTACGTCAAGCGCCTCAACGGAACCTCCGTCAAGTCCGGCAAGAACAAGTGCGACCTGGCAAACCAGATCCGCAACGACATCGCCGAGTTCAAGACCAAGACCGATCGGCAGGTCATGATCTGGTGCGGATCGACAGAGATCTTCCTCGAACAGACAGCCGTGCACCAAACCCTCGAAGCCTTCGAGAAGGGCCTGGTCGAGGACGACCCAAACATCTCGCCCTCCATGCTCTACGCCTGGGCCGCGCTCAAAGAGGGCATTCCCTTCGCCAACGGCGCGCCCAACCTGACGGTCGACATCCCCGCCCTGAACGAGCTTTCCCGCAAGATGAACGCACCCATCTGCGGCAAAGACTTCAAGACCGGACAGACCTTCATCAAGACCGTTCTCGCTCCGGCGTTCAAGACCCGCATGCTCGGCGTCGCCGGATGGTATTCAACCAACATCCTCGGCAACCGCGACGGCGAAGTTCTGGACGACCCCGAATCGTTCAAGACCAAGGAAGAGTCCAAGCTCGGCGTGCTCGACATCATCCTGCAACCGGAGCTCTACCCCGAGCTCTACAAGGACCTCTACCACAAGGTCCGGATCAACTACTATCCTCCACGCGGCGACAACAAGGAAGGCTGGGACAATATCGACATCTTCGGTTGGCTCGGCTACCCGATGCAGCTCAAGGTTGACTTCCTATGCCGCGACTCCATCCTCGCCGCTCCGCTCGCGCTCGACCTTTGCCTCTTCCTCGACCTTGCCGCACGCACGCCCAGTCTGCGCGGCATCGGCATCCAGGAATGGCTGAGTTTCTACTTCAAGGCGCCGGACTCCGCTCCCGGCGTGTATCCCGAGCATGACCTATTTATTCAGTCGATTAAGCTCAAAAATACATTGCGTCACATCATGGGCGAGGACCTGATCACGCATTTAGGTCTTGATTATTACGGGGAGTAGAAGTTGCGATGCGAACCGACGCCGGGACCGAATGTTCCGGCGATCGGTTGTTTGTGACTACTCTGCAACCGCGAGGATGCGCTGCCAGAGCGCCTTCATGCCGGCGTTGGTTTCGGCTGACACGGGCAGGATCTCGTCGACCTCGTTCGCGTGCTTGAGGGCGGCGATGGATTTGCCGAGGACGTTATTGGAGATGCGGTCGGATTTGGTGCCAACGATGAGAAAGGGCCTTTGGGTCTGTTTGAGGTAAGTAATGAGTTGGGTGTCGCTGGGCTGTGGGGGGATGTTGGTATCGACAAGGCAGAGGCAGAGAGCCAGGGTTTCGCGGTCGGCGAGGTAAGGCTCGATAAACCTGGGCCACTCGGCTGAGATGGATCGGGAGATCTTGGCGTAGCCGTAGCCGGGGAGATCCGCGAAGATAAGCGTTGGAGAGAACTTGTGTTTGCTCTCTGTGCCTTCGTAGAGGGCAAAGAAGTTAATGGCGCGGGTTCGCCCGGGGGTGGATGAGGTGTGGGCCTGCCTGGAGCCGAGCAGCGAGTTAATGAGCGAGGACTTGCCGACATTGGAACGACCGAGAAACGCCACTTCCGGAGCGTCCGCCGTTTTTGCGGAGCTCGGGAAGTGGGCTACGTCGGTTGCCGAGAGAAGAAACTGCGGGGTCAGGAGCACGAATGCGGTCTACTGATTCAGCGAAGGTTGATCGCCGGATCGATCTCTGGACCGGTCTCCTGAGCCGCGGACCTCGAGTGGCGAGGTCAGGCTGAAGGTGACGAGGGATTCGGAGGGGATGATGACATCGTGGCTGCCGGTAAATCCTGCGCCAGCGGTTCCCGCGCCGGCTCCGGCGAGGCCGCCGATGAGTGCGCCTTTGCCGCCACCGGCGATGCCTCCGATGATGGCGCCAAGGCCGGTTCCGCCGCCGACAAGAGCTCCGGTTCGCTTGCCGCGACCCTTTTCCTCTTTCTCGTATTCGCTGGTGCTGACGCGCTGTCCGGCGATCGAGGTGAGTTGAATGCCGAGCGCGCCCGATCCCTTGAACCGCCCGCGTCCCTTGGAGGCCACGACGGTGCCCTCGACGTTGGTTCCGCGGCCGAAGGCGACATCACCGCCCTTGAGCAGGATGGGCTGCGCCAAGGTGCCGGTAAATCGGTCACCGACCTCGCTTTTGCTGGCCTGGAGGATACCGTTGGTCCGGATGACGACGCTTGTGCCGGCTGGCACGGTACGGATTACCGGTTTCGGTGCTTCGCGGACGATGGGAGCGGGAGCGGGAACGGCTGGCGAAGGTCCAGGAATGGCGGCGGTCTGGGTTGGAACCGCTGAGCTGGGCTTCGGAGCATTGGCCGGATAGGTGGCCGAGCCGTCGGAGTTGACGACTGCTCCGTTCTGCGGGGGAGCGCCGCCCTGAGCGGCCTGCCCAGCCATTTGGGCCTGCTGCGATCCGGCCGGGTACGTGACGGAGCCGTCGGGATTGGTGATAGAGCCATCCTGGTTGCGGACGGCTACGGCGGCGGGTTTGCTTTTGCAGCCGCCGATGGCGAAGGTGGCGGCGAGCAGGCCGGTGGTGATCCAGGCGAGAGGTCGGGCGAGGGGTCGGTTTATCATGTGATCGATCTCCGTGCAAGCCGCAGCTTCAGCGATGTTGTTGAGATGGTTGCGGCAAAGGTGGCAGTTGTTCGCTTTTCAACACTACGCGTCCCAAGTGGCAGCCTTTTGGGCAGGTTACTTGAAGCTGCTCCAGCCGCGACGGTTGAGACTCCAGAAAAGAAGGACGAGGCTGATCGCTGAGGCGGCGATGAGCAGCCACCCCTCCAGTGCCTGGCTGAAGAGGATTTTCCCGACGCCAAAGAGCATTTCATAGACGAGGGTGAAGCCGAGCAGCCAGTGGAGAAAGTTGTAGCGCAGGGTCGGCTCCTGCCGTTGCGCAACAGGCGCGAAGCTGCGCCAACCGAGAGCCGCGGGACGGACCTTGTTGTAGAAGGCCTGAAGAGTAGCCGTGTTCTCCGCCGGCGTGATCAGAGTGACAAGCAGCCAGATGGAGGTGGTAAGGGCGGTGGTGATGAGCATGAGCCAGGCGAAGGCGTGCGGATCGTCGGTATTGAGCGGCTGGAGCGGGAGGCGCGGGTCGAGAGAGCGGAGCCAGCCGACGACGGGGAGGCCAGCGCGGCTTTCGAGGGTGAGGCTGATGGTAGCGGCGGCGATCATGGCGGAGATTTCGCTCCAGGCGTTGATGCGCCACCAGTACCAGCGAAGGATGAAGACGAGGCCAGCTCCGGCGCCGAGCGCGAGGAGGAACTTCCAGGCGGTGGCGATGGAGGCGCCGTGCGTCTGCATGTACCAGGTTGCGCCGGCGGAGAGGAGCGCGACGACGATGGTGGCGATCCGAGAGGCGGCGACGTAGTGGTGCTCGGAGCGATGTTTTGCGAGAAAGCGGCGGTACAGATCGTTGATCAGGTAGGAGGCGCCGAGGTTGAGGTGGGTGCCGATGGTGGACATATAAGCCGCAGCGAATCCGGCGAGCATGAGGCCGCGCAGGCTGGGCGGAAGATAGTGGACCATGACCCAGACGTAGGCGCCTTCCATGCCTCCCTGCGATGGCGAGGGCGAGGGAAGTAGGACGAGGGCGACGAGGGCGGTGAGGATCCAGGGCCAGGGGCGCAGAGCGTAATGGGCGATGTTGAACCAGAGCGTGGCGCCGATGCCGTTTTTTTCGTCTTTCGCGGAGAAGATGCGCTGGGCGATGTAGCCGCCGCCGCCGGGCTCGGCCCCGGGATACCAGCTGGCCCACCAGTTGAGGCTGAGCAGGACGAGAAAGCTGAGAAAAAAGGCGGATCCGAGTGAGGGAACGAAGGCGAGGGTGTCGCGGCCCCGCGCGACGTCAAAGGCGTGGACCTGGGTGGTGAGCGAGTGCATGCCGCCGACGGCGCGGACCGCGAAGATGGCGAGCAGGATGACCATGGTGAACTTGAGGACAAACTGCACCAGGTCAGTCCAGAGGACGGCCCAAAGGCCGGAGATGGCGTTGTAAGCGAGGGTGAGGCCGAGGCAGCAGAAGACGGCGGTGAGCTGCTGGCGCGTGGTGGTGAGGCCAAGGGTGAGCGCAAGGATCTTGGCCATGGCGAGATTGACCCAGCCCATGATGATGGTGTTGACCGGCAGGGCGAGGTAGGTGGCGCGGAATCCGCGGAGAAAGGTAGCGGGGCGGCCGGCGTAGCGGAGTTCGGCAAACTCCATGTCGGTGAGGACCTCGGAGCGACGCCAGAGCGGGGCGAAGAAGAAGACGGTGAGCATGCCACTGAGGGCGAAGGACCACCAGAGCCAGTTGCCGGCGATTCCCTGGCTATAGATAAGGCCGGTGACGACGAGCGGCGTGTCCGCGCCGAAGGTAGTAGCGACCATGGATGTGCCGGCCAGCCACCAAGAAACATTGCGGCCGGAGAGGAAGAACTCGCCGACGTCGCCGGAAGCCCGTTTCATGTAGAACAGACCGATGGCGATGTTGAGCGCGAAGTAGAGCGCGATGACAATCCAATCGAGAGGGGTAAGTGTCATGTTTTGCTTGCGGTGCGCCGCGCGCCCTGAACGGCGAGATGCCCTGAGCCGTGATGGTATCGCAGATCGGGGGAGATGCGTCAGGGGAAAATTTTGCTTGGCAAATGATGGAGGGCAGCCGCAGAATGGCTTCGCGGGGAGCTTCGAGCAACATCGCGAATGCTTCGCTGGGCGTCCGTCCTGATACATGCTCTGCAGGGCGTTCTCTCTCCATTGACCGGCAGGAATCACGCGGCGTAGGCGGTAGGTTAGCGTGTGGCTCCCAGCGGATTATGCCTTGGCTGTTTTGCGGTTAACCCTGAAGTCGTACTCGGAGGCAATCATGAGGCTATCCCCCGGATCGAGCTCGCGTCGCGGAGCCCGATACACCCTTGGTCTTCTGGCATCGGCTGCGATGCTTCTGACCGGCTGCTCCAACCTGGCGAACACGACCGTGAACAGCGCGGCCACCCCCACGGCGCAGGTAAAGGTGAAGGGACGGCTTCACGGGGGCAACCAGCCGGTGGCCGGAGCAACAGTGACGGTGTATTTCGCGGGGCAGACGGGGTATGGGAGCGCGTCGACCGTCGTGACCACGACCACCACGGCAAACGACGGATATGGCAGCTTCTCGTTCTCGGTCACGTGCCCGTCTCAGTCGGCGCCGCCCTTCGATCCCCTGGTGTACCTGATCGCTCGCGGTGGAAATACGCTAAACAACGGAACCACGACGAGCAACAGTGCCGCGATCTTTGTGGCAGGCTTGGCGCCGTGCAGCCAGATCAACTCGTCCACGTTTGTGGATATGAGCGAAGTGACGACGGTGGCGACCATGGCGGCGCTGCAGCAGTACTTCAATCCGGTGACCGAGTCGTTTGGCATGGATGGCATTTTGGTGGCCTACACGGCGATGGCAAATGCGTTCACGACGATCCGGAACCTGGTGGATTACAGCTCGGGAACCGCGGTGACGACCCTGACCAAGACCGGTACGGCGACCGGCAGCAGTGTTTCCGTGACGGTGACGCCGGAATCGGCAAAGATCAATACGCTCGCCAACATCATCTCGGCTTGCATTAACAACAACGCAAACGGGGATGCGACAGCGTGCAGCACGCTTGAGAACGATGCGACGCCACCGGCGGCAGTCACCACCTCCCAGCCGGGCGGCACATTCGCTCCGGCAACGGATTTGCTGATGGCTCTCTATTACATGATGACCAACCCGACGAACGGGAGTGCGAGCAACCTGAGTGCGATCTATGCGCTTTCGCCGCCGACCGGAGCCCCGTACCAGCCGACGCTGTCGTCGGCGCCGACCGATTGGACAATCGGCGTGACGTATAGCAGCAACAGCAACTGCACGAACGGGAACGGATTCTTTAATTTTCCCTACGATTTGAAGCTGGATGGTGCGGGAGACGTCTGGGTCGACAACGGCCCGGACAGCAACGGCAACCTCGCGCACATGGCCTTTGATGGAACGCCGCTCGAGTGCGCCGCAGTGGCGACGAAGTCACGTGGCAGCACCATCGACGATCGCGGAAACATCTGGGTTGGGAGCTTCAGCACGAACAATATCTACCGGTACACGCCGGGAAGCGGTCTGGTACTGACCTATGCGACCGCGGCTCCGGTGGTCGCGGTTACAGCAGACGGGGCCGACAACGTGTTCTTCTCGACCTACACGGGAACGGCTCTCTACGAGATCGCCGGTGGAGCAACCGCCACCACGGCCTCATCGCCGACGCAGATTTCGGGATCGCTTGGGGCTGCTCCGGCGCAAATCATGGTGGACAACCATCAGGCGATTTGGGCGTCCTCGGGCGCGGCCAACGTGTCGGAGGTCCTGCCCTCCACCACGATGTCGGATCCAACGTACATGAATGGCTTTGTCACGACATCTTTCCCCGTTTCCGGTTCGTCATACGGGATTTCCCTGACTATGGGCAATGCTGGCAATGTGTATACCTCGTCCCAGAGCACGAATGCGGTCGACCTCCTGGGGCCGAACTCGACGAACACATCGTATGTTGAAGCGACCAACTTCCCGGCTATGGGCGGCGGCCTTTCCAATCCAACGGCGGTTTCCGTCGACGGTGCCAAGAACGTCTGGCTGGCAAACAATGCGACGGGAATCAGCAATGTCAGTGAGTTCACGGTCGGTGGATTGGCGCTTTCGCCAACGGCTGGCTTCAGCAAGGACAGCAGTTATCTCGTGAACGGTCGATCCATCATCGTCGATCAGGGAGGAAACGTCTGGATCAGTCGAGACGGTTCCACCTCGATCACGGAGATTGTTGGCGCGGGTGTTCCTCTGTATCAACCGGCTTCGGTCGGGCTCATGCAGGGACGATTCCAGACGCTTCCGTAAACCCGGCGGCTGCTTGGCAGAACCCCGGCTTCGGCCGGGGTTCTTTGTGGGGCCGCTGCGGTGCGTAGGCGTTCGCACCAATGAGGTGAGAAGGTAACGCTTCTTGGGGATGGACGCGCGAGAGCGCGTCGGCTGAACTGACTAGATGATGCCCCGGGTCTGCCGCTGCCCCATGCTGCTGCCGTTTGTGCTGGGTGCGGCAACCTCGCTGGCGCATGCGTTGGGGCAGACAGCGAGTGTGAGCGCAGTTTCCGTGCCGTTGCTGCTGCCGTCCGGAGTCGCTTACGACGCGAGCGGCAACCTCTACGTTGCGGAGACGCAGGCACACCGAGTTCGCAAGATCGACACGAGCGGGCGAATAACGACGGTGGCAGGCGATGGCACACAGGGATTTTCGGGAGATGGGGGCGCGGCGACGGCGGCGCAGCTGGATTCTCCCGCAGCCCTGGCTTTCGATGGCGGCGGCAACCTGTACATCTGCGATAGCCATAACGGCCGGGTGCGGGAGGTGAGTGGAACGACCGGAACGATCACGACCGTCGTGGGGACAGGCACACCGGGGTTCGCGGGAGATGGAGGGATAGCGACCAAAGCTACGCTCGATTTGCCCGTGGGCTTGGCGGCGGACGCCTCTGGCGACCTTTGGATCGCGGATGCGCGGCAGCACCGGATTCGGCGGGTGGATGCCGCGACCGGGTTGATCCGGACCGTTGCAGGAACGGGGATGCAGGGGTTCTCCGGCGACGGCGGGTTGGCAACGGCGGCGATGATCGATACTCCCTCAGGCTTGGCGGTGGACGCGGCGGGCGACGTGTTTCTGGCAGATGCGCACAATCATCGGGTCCGACGAGTGGATGCGGCCTCCGGTGTAATTACGACGGTGGCGGGCGATGGCGGCCCGGGTGGGTTTGTGGCGGGCCCGACGGCGGCAACGACGCGGTTGATTCTGCCGCGCGGGTTGGCTCTGGATGCTGCAGGGAGCGTGTATGTTGCGGACGCGGGGGCGCAACGGCTGCTGCTGCTCGACGCGACTGCGGGGACGATTACTACGGTGGCTGGAAGTGGGATCGAGGGATTCTCGGGCGATGCTAGCGGTCCGCTCAGCGCAACGATGGACGCGCCGCGGGGAACGGTGGTTTCGCCGGGTGGACTGCTGACCTTCGCAGATTCGGAAAACGGGCGTGTGCGGCAGGTAACGGTCGCCCCGGTGATCGAGACGATAGCGGGACTGGGCGGGGTCGCGTCGTCGGGTGGACCTGGACTCAGTGAGGTGAACGTCGCGCTTTCGGGGCCGAATGCGACCACGTATGGGATTGGGTCGCTCACCGCGCAGGTAACGACGAACGGGTCGGCATCTGGGACCATCACGTTGATGGAGGGTGGCGGGGTCATCGCGACCGCGGCGCTGGTCGAGAATGGCGCGAGCTTCAACCTGGCCGCCTTGCCGGCCGGTGCGCACACGGTCGCAGCAAGCTACTCGGGCGATGGCGGGCATGCTGCGGCTGTGTCGGCGCCGATGTTGGTGACGGTCTCCCCGGCATTTGTCTCGGCGACGCCGAACTCGGCCTCGCGGGCGTATGGCGCTGCGACAACGGGGTTGACGGGGGCGGTTTCGGGTCTACTGGCGCAGGATGCATCGCGGGTCGCCGTTTCGTTTGGGACGACGGCGACGCAGATCTCTCCCGTGGGAAAGTATGCGATCACCGCGGCTCTGAACGGGCCGGCTGCAGGGAATTACTTGCTGCAGGCGACTGCGGCGGTACTGACGGTGACGAAGGCGGGCAGCGTGGCGACGATCGCGAACGTCTCGGTTGCGAGCGGAGCGGCGGCGTTGCTGGCGACAGTTGCAGTGGGCAGTGCGACAACGGGACAGCCTACTGGAACGGTGACGCTGCTGGACGGGGAGACGCCGGTTGCCGCCGGGATGGTTGGTGCGAGTGGAACCGTGGCGCTCCCGAGTGGATCTCTGGCGAGCGGGCCGCACGTGCTGACGGTGTACTACTCGGGGGACCAGAACTTCCTGGCAAGCACTTCGGCGGGGACGCAGGTGACTCTGGGCGGAAGTAGCCCGGCGCCTTCGGCGGGTGCGGATTTTTCCCTGTCGGTAACCGGCGCGAGCACACAGACTGTGGTTCCGGGAGCGTCGGCCAGCTTCGGGCTTTGGGCGCAGTGGACGGGCGCGGCGATGTCGAGCCCCGTGGTGCTCTCAGTTACGGGACTGCCGAGCTATGCTACTGCGGCGTTCAATCCGGCATACCTTCCGCCGGGTGGGGCGGTGAGCGCGGTCACCCTGACGGTGAGTATGCCCACGGAGACGGCGATGCTGAAAAGTCAAGATCCGGGGCATGTGGCGAGGGTCGTCGCCACCGCTCTGTGTTTTTGTTTGCCGTTTGTCGTGCGGATGCGGAACGGAGTGCGTGCTCCGGGCAGGCTTGTGATTGTCTTGTGCGGTGTGTCAGCGGGGCTGCTGTTCGTCACCGGGTGTGGGGACCGGGTGCGTACGTCGGCAGGGGTCGCAGGCCCAACGGATAAGAGTTACCCGCTGACAATTACGGGGACGGCCACGGACGCGAGCGGTAAGACGCTGCAGCACTCCGTGGCAGTGACGTTGGTGGTACAGGCAGCGCCGTAGTCGCTAGACAGGCAGGAGGGAGCGGAGAAGGACGAAGAGGGCGACTCCGGCGAAGAAGACGAGGGCCATGCGGATGCCGGGTTCGCGGTTCACTTCGGGGACGAGATCGGTGGCGGCGACGTAGAGGGTGACGCCGGCGGCGAGGGGGAGGCCGGCGTGGACGAGGCCAGGTTGGAGGTTGATGACGACGACGCCGAGGACGGTGGTGGCGGCGAGAAGGAGGGCGGCGTATAGGGCGGTGCGGCGGGATCGGCCGCCGGCGAGCATGACGCTGGCGACGGTGAAGCCTTCGGGGAGTTTGTGGAGGAAGATGGCGAGAAAGATGAGCCAGCCGAGCCAGCGGGACAGGACAAAGGCGGAGCCGATGGCGATGCCGTCGAAAAAGGTGTGGGTGGCGAGGCCGAGGAGGACGGAGTAGCTGGTTTTAGCGGAGACGAACTCGTGGTGGTGGGTTTCTTCGCCGAAGTGGAAGTGGGGGACGACGGTGTGCTCGAGAAGGTGGACGCCGCAGTAGCCGACGAGGAGAAGAAGCGGGCCGAAGCGGGGGGCGAGGTGGAGGCTTTCGGGGACCATTTCGAGCAGGGTGGCGGAGAGCATGAAGCCGGAGCCGAGGGCGACGAAGTAGCGGAGGGAGCGGGCGGAGGGGGAACGCTGGACGAGGAGGACGCCGCCGAGGATGTTGGCGAGGCCGGCGAGGAGGCCGAGGGCGACCGAGAGGGCAAACGTAGAGAGGGCGAGCGGAGGCACGGCGATTAGCGGTTGTAGATGGAGCGGGGCTCGGGCTGGCGGGAGAGGAGGCCGATGAGGGCGATGCCGCAGAGGAGGACGGCACCTTCGACCTGCTCGGAGATGTGGTGGAGGTGCTCGAAGTGGAGGCGGGCGGGGCTGGTGATATCGGCCTGCTCGATAATGCCGCCGGCGGCTGTGCGGT
>CALMVL010000114.1:0-331 GCA_937873265.1 uncultured Granulicella sp. | reverse complement strand
AGGACGCGGATGGTGGCGGAGACGACCAGGCCGGCCTCGTGGGTGGAGGGCAGGACGTGGAAGGCGACGGGGGCGACGGCGAAGGCGAAGAAGGCGAGGCCGCCGACCCAAAGGGCGAGGGCGAGCGAGCGGAGGGCGCGGAGGGTGGTGAGCACTAGCGGGCGGCCTCGGTGGAGGGGTGCGGGATCACGGCGTTAGACGGAGGTGGTCTGGGGCTGCGGATGTGTGGCCGGGGTGGACTGCGAGCGGCGGAGAGCTCGGCGGAGGACGACTTCGAGGGCGGATTTTTGTTCGAGGTAGTCGGCTTCGGAGAGCTTGCCCTGGAGGCGGT
>CALMVL010000113.1 GCA_937873265.1 uncultured Granulicella sp. | reverse complement strand
TGGAGCCACTGGCGCGGGCGGGCGTGCCGGGGTTCAAGTGCTTTCTGATCCACCCGGGGTGCGGTGGCTTTACGTCGATTGACGCGGACGAGCTCGAGCAGGCGTTGCCGACGGTGGCGCGCCTGGGACTGCCGCTGCTGGTGCATGCGGAGCTGGCGGGCCCGATCGAGGCGGCACTGGACGATCTGCGAGGGGCGGACTGGCGGAGATACGCGACCTATCTGAGGTCTCGTCCGGACGAGGCGGAGTTGCAGGCGATCCGGCTGCTGCTGCGGCTTTGCCGAAGGTATCGGTTCCGGTTACATATTGTGCATCTCTCCACGGCGATGGCACTGCCGGAGCTGCGGGCGGCCCGGGAGGAGGGTTTGCCGGTGACGGTTGAGACGTGCCCGCACTATCTCGCGTTTGCGGCGGAGGAGATCGCGGATGGGGATACGCTGCTGAAGTGCGCGCCGCCGATCCGGGGGCGCCGGAATCGCGAGTTGCTGTGGGATGCGCTCGAGGAGGGCACGATCGATCTGGTGGCGACGGATCACTCGCCGTGTCCACCAGAGATGAAGCGCCAGCGGGAGGGGCGGTTCGATCTGGCCTGGGGTGGGATTGCGAGTTTGTCGGTTGCGCTGCCGGTGATGCACACCGAGGCGCTGCGGCGCGGACACACGGTCGAGGATGTTGCGCGCTGGATGAGCCGGCGACCGGCGGAACTGGCGGGATGCGCGGACCGTGCCGGCGCGCTTGCGGTGGGGCGCGAGGCCAGCTTTGTTCGGTTTCGGCCGGAGGAGGCATGGACGGTGACGGCGGGGGATCTCCAATTTCGGCATGCGATCTCGCCCTACGTCGGGAAGCGGCTGCGGGGACGGGTGGCGGCGACCTACGTGCGCGGCACGGCGGTGTGGCAGGATGGCGGCACGGCAGGCGTACCCGGCGGGCGGGAGCTGACGTATGCTAGGCCGCATGGAGAGTGACGCGCTGGCGCGCTGGAATGCATGGACGCCGGAGGCCGCGGCTGCGGCGATCCTGCCCTGCTGCGGGTCGCGAGCGTGGGCGAATGGAGTTGCGGCGCGGCGGCCGCTCGGGTCTCTCGATGATCTGGTGCGGGCTTCGGGTGAGGTGTGGCGGGGGCTGGATGGAGAGGACTGGGATGAGGCGTTTGCGAGCCATCCGAGGATCGGTGAGCGGCACGCTGCAGGGGAGGTCAGCGCGCGGGCTTCGGCGTGGTCGGCGCGGGAGCAGGGCGCGGCGGTTCAGTCGGGTGGCTCTGTCGTGGCGGAGTTGGGCGAGGCGAATCGAAGGTATGAGGAGCGGTTCGGCCGGATCTTTTTGATCTGCGCGAGCGGCCGAAGCGGCGGCGAAATTTTGCAACAGATTGAGTTACGCATGGGAAATGATCCGGAGACGGAGCTCGCGGTTGCCGTCGAGGAGCAGCGAAAGATTACGGAGCTGCGACTCCAGCGATGGCTTCAGGAGGCGGCGCTCTGATGGGGATCTCGACGCACGTTCTGGATGCGACGCTTGGCCGGCCGGCTGCGGGCGTTGCTGTTGCGCTCTCTCTTCTGGATGCCGGCGAATGGCGGACGCAGGCAGAGGGCAGCACCGATGAGGATGGGCGTTTGCCGGCACTGCTGCCGCGCGAGCTGCCGCCGTGCGCGGGTGTGTATCGGCTGCGGTTCGCGACCGGAGCCTATTTCGCGGCGATCGGTGTCTCCGGACTTTATCCCTTTGTAGAGATCAGCTTCGTGGTGCGCGACGGCGAGCGTCACTGCCATATTCCACTGCTTCTGACAGCGAACAGTTACACCACGTATCGAGGGAGTTGACCGGATGAGAGCGCAGCTGGGTGAGAACCGGTATGGCAAATCGAGGGTGCGACTGCTGAAGCTGGTACGCGAAGCGGAGGCGCACCATGTGTACGACTGGACGGTGGAGGTGCTGCTGCGCGGCGACTTCGGAGCGGCGTTTACCGACGGGGACAACAGCCGACTGCTGCCCACGGACACGATGAAGAACACGGTGTACTCGCTGGCGCGAACCAGCGAGGCGCGGACGATGGAGGTCTTTGCAAAAGAGGTGGCGGAGTTTCTGGTTCGGCGGAATCCTCAGGTGTCTTCGGCCGGAGTTTCCGTTGAAGGTGCGTTGTGGAAGCGGCTTTCGGTAGCGGGTGTGCCGCATCCGACGGCCTTTATGCACGGCAGCGAAGAACGCCAGATGACGACGGTTGAGCAGCGACGGGAGCAAGCGCCGGTGATCACTTCGGGACTTCGCGACATGGTGATTTTGAAGACGGCGAACTCCGGATTTGCGGGATTTTTGCGGGATGAGCTGACGACACTTCCGGATACGGAGGATCGTCTGCTGGGGACGGCGATGAGCGCCCGTTGGACGTATCTGAACCACGAGGTGGAGTTTGACCAGGCCCGCGACGCGATTCGCGAGGCGATGCTGCGGGTCTTTGCCGAGCACCACAGCAGGTCGGTGCAGGAGACGCTGTTTGCGATGGGTGAGGCGGCGCTCGATGCTTGCCGCGCGATCGATGCGATTGATGTGTCGATGCCGAACCGGCATGCGCTGCCCGTCGATCTGTCCCGCTTCGGGCAGGACAACCCGAACCAGATTTTTGTGCCGACCGAGGAGCCGCACGGGTCGATTGAGGCGCGCGTGTTGCGCGGAGGCCGGGCTTGACTGCGGAGGAGGCGATGCCCGGTGCGCGCCGGGTGATCGAACGCTGTCGCGAGCTGGCGACGTTCACAGAAGTGGCGGGCGAGACGACGCGCCCGTTTCTGTGCGAGTCGGCGCGGGCCGTGCAGGGGTTGGTACGCCAATGGATGGAGTCGGCCGGGCTCGAAGTCCGGCTGGATGGGATGGGAAACCTGCGCGGCGTGTCGGCGCGAGCAGATGCTTCGACGACGCGACTTCTGCTTGGATCGCATCTGGATACGGTGCCCCGTGCGGGAGCCTTTGACGGCGTTCTCGGCGTGGTGCTGGCCATTGAGGCGGTTGCGGCGGACGGTCTGCCGATCGCGGTTGAGGTGATCGGCTTTTCGGAAGAAGAGGGGGTTCGGTTTCGGCGGCCGTTTCTTGGCAGTCTCGCCGCTGTGGGGCGCGGGGCGGAGCTGCACGGCCTGCGAGATGCGGCGGGAGAGACGGTGGCGGAGGCGCTTCGGAGTTTCGGCGTCGATGCCGGCGCTGAGACCGGGCTGGCGCCGGAGGCTGCGGCGTATGTGGAGGTGCATATCGAGCAGGGCCCGGTGCTTGAAAGTCTCGACCGGCCACTTGGCGTGGTGGAGGCGATCGCCGGGCAGAGCCGGTATACGCTGCGCTTTGTTGGGCAGAGCAACCATGCCGGAACCACCCCGATGCATTTGCGGCGCGACGCACTGGCGGCGGCGGCGGCGTGGCTTGTTGCCGTTGAAGGCTACGCGCGCTCGGAGGAGGGCCTGGTCGCGACGGTGGGGCGAGTGGAGGCGCGACCGGGTGCGAGCAACATCATTCCCGGCGAGGTCACGGCGACGCTCGATGTGCGCCACCGGGACGACGCGGTGCGCGAGCGTGCCGGGCAGGAGTTGCTGACGCGCGCCCAGACGACGGCGGAGCGGCGGGGCGTGGCGGTGGAGGTCCGGGTTGAACTGGCGCAAGCCGCGGTGGCCATGGATGCGGAGCTGGTGGGCATGCTGACCAGCGCCGCCGCCGAGGCCACCGGCAGCACGCCGCCGCGCATGACCAGCGGCGCCGGGCACGACGCCATGATTGTGGCGGGGCGGGTTCCTTCGGCGATGCTGTTTGTGCGTAGCCCGGGCGGGCTGAGCCACCACCCTGACGAGACGGTGAGAACCGAAGATGTAGCCGCGGCCCTCATGACCCTGCGCGGAGTTCTGCGGATGTTTGGGGAGCGCTCGACTCCGGAACGGACAGAGGCCGCGCATGCATGAACTTGGCGAGACACGCAGCCGCAACCGGCGCGACCACCATCTGCAGACGCCCGACACGTTTGTGCGCACGCCTTTGCCTTGTCTTTCGGGCGGCCTTGCGGTGGTGCACGCGGCTCCGGTGATCGGCTGCAACTTCGCGCAGTACACGGTGGAGTTTGGCGCGGGTGGCGAGCTACGGCCGGCAGCCGGAGTGAACCGGTTTCTTTACGTGCTGAGCGGGACCGCTGCGCTTTCGACGGCTGTGGGGGACCACCGAATGACGCGTGGCGGGTTTGCTCTCGTGCCCGCGGATGAAGCGCACCTGCTGCGCGGAGATGCGGGAGCACGGGTCGCGGTGATCGAGCGAGTCGCCTCGGCGGGAAGGGGCCGGGTGATCGTGGGCACGGAGGACGCGGCGCCGCGGGCCCCGCTGATGGGCGATCCGGAGCTTCAGGTGAGCACGCTTTTGCCGGAGGACGCGGGTGTTGACTTTGCCGTGAATACGATGACCTACCAGCCCGGGGCTTCGCTCGCGATGGTGGAGGTGCATGTGATGGAGCATGGGCTGCTGATGCTGGAGGGCGGCGGCATTTATCGGCTGGGGGAGTGCTGGTATCCGGTGCGGGCGGGGGACTTTATCTGGATGGCGGCGTTCTGTCCGCAGTGGTTTGGCGCGCTGGGCAAGCAGCCGGCGAAGTACCTCATTTACAAGGACTGGAACTGCCATCCGATCGCCGGCACCGAGGTGCGGCGATGAGTTCGGCGGAGGAGATTGCGGTGGATGCGGCGCGGCTCTCGGCTGAACTGGCGGAGCTGGCGGGGATCACGGATGCGGAGCCGACGCCCGGGGGAACGGCAGTGACGCGGATCGTGTTCACCGAACGGGACCTCCAAGCGCGGGCGTGGCTGAAGACGCTGGCGCGGGAGGCGGGGTTGGGTGTGCGCGAGGACGCGATCGGCAACACGTTCTTTCGATGGGAGGGACTTGATCCGGCGCTGCCCGCGGTGGGAACGGGGTCGCACATCGACGCGATTCCGTATGCGGGCATGTTTGACGGCACGGTGGGGGTGCTGGGCGGACTCGAGGCGATCCGGGCGCTGAAGCGGAGCGGGGCGTGTCTCCGCAGATCGATTGAGCTGGTGCTGTTCACCTCGGAGGAGCCGACGCGGTTCGGCATCGGATGCCTGGGTAGCCGGGTGCTTGCGGGAGCGCTGGCGCCGGATGCTGCCGATGCGCTGCAAGACGGGGACGGCAGGACGTTGCAGGCGGTGCGCACAGAGGCCGGCTTCGCGGGTCCGCTTGCTTCGGTTGCGGTCGGCGGGGACCGGTACAGTGCGTGGGTGGAGTTACACATTGAGCAGGGATCGCTGCTTGAGCGAGCGGGTGTGCCTATCGGCATCGTGACGGATATTGCCGCGCCTGCCAGCTACGGCTTCACCATCGAGGGCGTGGGCGGCCATGCCGGAGCGCTGCTGATGCCGGATCGGCGGGATGCGCTGTGCGCGGCGGCGGAGCTGATCCTGGCGATCGAGCGCGAGGCGCTGCGGAGCGGCTCCCGCGATACGGTCGCGACGGTGGGGACCTGCGCGGTGCATCCCGGCGCGGTGAACAGTGTGCCGAGCCGGGTGGTGCTGCAGGTGGATGTGCGCGACATTGATCCGGAGCGGCGCGAGCGCGTGATGCAGGCGGTGCGGCGTGACGCGCGGAAGCTGGCCGAAGGGCGCGGCGTGACGGTGCGCGAGGAGATCATGAATGCCGATATGCCGGCGCACTGTTCGCCGGCAATTGTGCAGGCGATCGGGCAGGCGTGCGAGCGAACGGGCGTGGCAGCGGCGCCGATGGTGAGCCGGGCGTACCACGACACGCTGTTTATGGCGCGCCTTGCGCCAGTGGCGATGATCTTTATCCCATGCCGCGGAGGGGTGAGTCATCGGCCGGATGAGTTTGCCACGGCGGAGCATATCGCGGTTGGGACACGTGTGCTGGCCGAGACGCTGGCCGGGCTGGCGGCGTAGACGAGCTTCAGACGCCGCCCGACTCCCGCTGCTTGCAGCGTTAGAAGTTGAAGGACGCCGTAAGCTGCAGCCGCTGCACTGCCGAGTTGGAGGTGAACGGTCCACCGGCGAGTTGCAACGAGCGGCCGAAGTTCGGCGACGAGAGCGTGCCCACCGGGGTCGAGTAGTCGGCGCGATTGAAGACGTTCTGCAGCTGAGCGCCGAGCAGCAGACTGTACTTGTGCCCGGTGCTGGCGCCACCACCGAAGCCGCCCCCTGGACCGCCCCGACCACCGCCGCCGCGCGGACCGCCGGGACCTCCGGGGCCGGGGCCACCGGGACCGCCGCCACCCCGTTGCTCTCCAGCGGACTCGATCTTTGGACCGATGCCGAAGGCCTTGGTGGCGCGCAGATTCATCGTGAAGAGGCCGGGGCCGGTGCAGTAGTTGACGGGGATGGGCGTGTAGGAGGTGCCGGGCGTCGGGATGGCGTAGGTGCTCGCATCGGTACAGCTGGCCGAGTTGCGCCCGGGCAGAAAGGCCGGCCGGTCGTTGATGACACTGTCTCCGTTGGTGTCCTGCCCCGAGATGATGTTGTAGGGGTTGCCGGACTGCGCAATGATGAACGGGCTGAGCGAGATGCCGTGGGGAATGGTGACGTTGCCGCCGAGGAAGAGGCGGCTGGTGACACTGAAGGCGGCGCGACCGTAGTCCGCCCCGATATGGCCGGGGATGGAGGGAAAGTAGGTGGGGCCGGAGGTGTCGGCGTTGGCGTAGTTCAGGCCGTAGAAGCCAAACAGCGATAACCGGCGCGTGCGGATGTTGAAGTTGGTGTTGAGTTGGTTCTGCCGGAGAAAGCCCTCGGACTGAAACTGGTCGGTGACCGGCAGGCCTGTGTTGGTGGCCGCGTATGGCCGGTTGATCGCGGCGACGTTCTGACTGAGGAACTCGTGGACGCCGATGGAGTTGAGATAGTTGACGCTCACCGTTCCGCCGCGAAAGAGCTGCTCGTCGAAGCCTACGGCCGTCTGCATGATGTAGGGCGATCGCAGGTTCGGCGCCTTGGTGTACACGGTGTTGCCGCCCGGCGTGACGGCGCTCAGGCAGGCCGCGATGTTCAACGGAGAGCAGCCGGTGGCGCCGATGTTGCTGAGGGTGTACTGGGTCTGGTTGATCCCGTTTTCGCGGTACGTCGTCAGCAGGTTGGCGAGCTGAAAGCGATCGAAGAAGATGCCAAAGCCGCCGCGCAGCACGGTCCGGGGATTGCTCTTTCCGCGGCCGACGCCGTAGGCGAAGGCCAGACGCGGCGCGATGTCGTGGTGTTCGTTCAGCGCATTCTGGGTTTCGTACCGGATGCCGTAGGTGATGGTGAGGTTGGGGCGCGCCTTCCAGTCGGTCTCGGCATAGACGCCAAGGTCGGTCAGCCGCGCCTGCACCTCAGGCACGTTGACCTTGACGAGGGTGAAGTTCTCGACGTTGTTCTGCTCATAGTCCGAGAGGCTGGCGTAGTTGAACGATCCGTTGGTCAGAGCGGTCGTGTTGTTTGCCTCGCGGGTTGTTCGGAGGCGGCCGCCGAGCCGGACGAAGTTCTTTCGAAGCTGGATCGAGGTGTAGTTCTGCACCTCGATATGCTCCTGATGATCGGTAACCGTGCCGGCGGTAGTTCCGCCCGAGACGAAGGCGCTCTGCACGTTGATCGCGGGCGCATCGCTTTGCGCCATCTGCGTGCTGCGATCGCGGGAGAACTCAAAGCGTGTCTCGTTGATGATGTGCGAGTTTACGATCTGCGTGTCGCTCATCTGCAGCTCGGACTCGTTGGTGCTGAGGTTGTAGGCCGTCGAAGGGAGATTGAAGCTGCCCAGACCATCGTTGATGATGTCGTTCTGCTCGTACTGGTAGCGCACCGTGAGCGTGTTGGAGTCGGTGATGGCCAGGTCGAGACGCGGTGTAAAGTCGGTTCGGACCTGAGGAAAGGTCGTCGCCGTCTGCAGCTGCTGAAGCGTGCATCCGGAGGTGTTTGCGGCGCCGGGCGAGCAGATGGTCGCCGTCCCGTTCACTCCGGAGCTGCTGACCGGCGTGATGATGGTGCCGTTGAAGATGGCGTTGTCTTCGATGCTCCGATGGGAACCGCCGAGGGAAAACGAGGCCTTGTGGTTGATGGGCCCGGTGACGCTGCCGAACATGTAGATGGTGTGGTAGGGCGGCTGGGTAATCGGTTTCTGGCCAGGCGAAAGAAACGCGTTCAAGACGGGGTTCTGGGTGTTGAAGGCGGAGTCGTTGCCGTTGATCTGGTAGTTGCCGTGATATTTGTCGGTACCCGGTTTGGTGAAGATCTCGACCCGGCCAAAGCCGAGCCGGTCGTACTGGGCCGAAAAGGGATTCTGGTTGATGCGGATTTCGCGGATCGAGGACTTCGGCGGAAGCTGCCCGCCGGTGAAACCATCGACATAGATCTGACCGCCATTCGGTCCGGCTGCGGGTCCGGCGAGTGCCGTCAACTCCGAGTTCAGCTCGTCAGGATCGTCCGAGAGCGCATCGAGGTCCTTGTCTTTGAGAACGGTCGAGCTGGCGTTGTTTTCGGGATCGAGACTCACCTGGTTTTCCTGGGCTGTCACCTGCACCTGCTGCGACTGCACCTGGATGGCCAGCTTGACATCGAGCGCCATCTGCTGCCCCGGGGCGAAGCGCACGCCCTGACGGACAAAGGTGGCGAAGTTCGGCATCGTGACCGTGATGGAGTAGAGGCCGGGCGGAACGGCTGGGGCGGTGTAACTTCCATCGGCTCCGGAGGTGACGACGATCGCCTTTCCGGCGGGGGGCGTCAGGGTCACGGTTGCCCCCGGGATGACGGCGTTATCCGGATCGGTCACCGTGCCGTGCAGCGCGCCCGCGGATCGCTGCTGCCCGTAGGCGACGGGAGCGGCACAGAGACACAGCAGGAACAGCCAGTACGTCACAGACGCGCGAAAAGACATCGATACTCCGGGTACAGGTTTGGAGAAGCTTGGGGGCTATTGACCGCCACCCTCGGCAGGTGCTCCACCAAGGGTCCAAGGCGAAAGCGTTACGGCGGGCGCGCTGCCCTGAGCCGCGGTAAGAAGGGACTGAACGCCACTGACCAGCGTGATCGCGGTGACGGATGCGCTGCCCGGCGCGGAGGGCGAAGCCACAATCAGCACGGCGTCGCCGGGGTGAAGGTTGGTGATGGGAACCGCGGGCAGTCGAGAGACCATCTGGGATAGATCGCCACCCTGCCGGCGGCCGCCCTCCCTCGGCTGCGAGCCTGGAGTTTGGGGCGAACCGGACGCGGCATCGGGACGGGAGGTCTGCCCCGGAGCTCCGGACGCGGGTGGGCGGCTGCCGGCACCGGAAGCTGCCCCGCCAGAGCCGGCGGCTCCACGAGAGGCCAATGTGGCCGCCATCTCGGGCGGAATGGTGTGGATGGCTGAGTTGGCCGTCAAGCTGACGGTCATGGTGCGCTTGGTGGCGAGGTCTTTCAGGGTGACCGTACCGGCGTTCGCGTCCACTGCCGTGAGCGTGCCGGAGAGGTTGTCGAAGGTGCCACTCACGATCTCCTCGGCATCGATGCTGGCGCCATCGGCGGACCGGGCACCGCGTACGCGCAGCTGATCGCCCGGCCGGATCTGGTCGAGGGTGCCGCGCTGAGCGTCTTCAAACTTGACCGAATCGGCGGCGTACCGCCGGACGATGGTGGTGGGAGAGATTTTCACCGTCTCGGTCCTGCCCCGAACGGTCATGGAGATGGCGCCGCCCGCGGGATCGACCGACGCCACGATGCCACCGGTGCCCCGGCGCTGCCAGTCTGCGGCTTCGCGCTCGTGCTGCGCGGCGATGTCGGTTCCCTTCATCAGGATGACGCGCCCGGCGGTGAAGGTACCGGCATCCGCGCCTGCCGCTCCGATGACAAGAATGCGATCCCCGACGGAAACATCGGCGAGCGTGATTGGCTGGGCTGTTTTCAGATCGGTGCTGCCTGGAGGCAGCTGCACGATCTTCGCCGCCGGCGTGACAGTCACGGAGACCTGCTGCTTGTCGTCGGTGGTGAGGGTCAGGGTGGAGCCGGAGATCGCCTGCACCGTCCCACGCTGGCGCGCAGCGGCCGTCGCGGTCGTAGAGGCCGGCGGCGGCGCCTGCCCCCAAACGCGAGGCGAAGCGGCACAGAACAGAGAAAATGCAACACCTGACGCCAGGAGCAGTCTGCGATTTGAAACAGAAGTGTCGTTCATGGATGTTTCCTCGTAGGCACCGAAGCTCAACCGAACCCGAGAACCCAGTAACGGCAGGGAGTTAGAACGAGAAGGGAGACGATCCGCACCGGAAAAAGTTTCCCGGGGAATCGACAAAAACAAGGAAGGATAACGATTTCCCGAGGACCGGTTTTCCCGTGCGGAGCTTCTGTGACGCGGTCATCGGCTATGCATCAGCTCCTCCACAGCGCGTTCCAGCTGCGCGTCCTTGCCGTCCTCGGTTTCGCCCAGCGGCCGTTCCACTTCGACATCCACCGGCCGGGGATGCATTTCCATGGTCTGACCTCGCAGGTCTTCGATCCGGACCTCCGGCAGGCGCAGGGCGGAGCCATCGATCAGCTGGGTTCCGTCGGTAAAGATAATCCAACCTGCCGTGGGCTCCCCGACGACCTTGCCGAGATGAAGCGACCGGTAGCCCTCGGTGAAGTCTTCCGCGTCCGAAAGCGAGGACTCGTTGGTGACCAGCACCGTCGGCAGGCCGAGCGCGCGCTGCCCGAGGGACTGCCGGCTGGGCATCGGGAACAGGTCGCGCGGCGTCATGATGAGGTAGTTGCGGCGGGTAAACACATCCAGCACATACCCGTTGACGTAGCCGCCGTTGTTGTTCCGCACGTCGATGACGACGCCCTGCTTCGACTCGTTCCCCGCGTCCAGATCGAGGTAGAGCTGGCGAAGCGAGCTGTCGCTCATGTCCGCGATGTGGACGTAGCCGATCTTGCCTCCGCTGAGGCGATCGACCAGCGCCCGCCGGTCGTTGACCCATTGCCGGTAGAGCAGGCCGCTCGCCGTCGCGCCCGAGACCGGACGAACGATGACGTCGCGCGTCTTTCCCGCGCGTTCGACGCCGAGCTCCACGCGATGATCGATCGTGTCCAGAAGGAGCTGGTCGAGATTGGCATGCGGTTGGACCGGCTGGCCGTTGACACGGACCAGCCGATCTCCGGGCTGGATCGAGCCCTCGATCGCCGCCGGTCCGAGGGCGATGACCTCGCGCACCACCAGGCCTTTGCCGGCCTCGTTCTGCAGACGATCGAAGCGCAGCCCAAGGTCGCCGACACGCTGCGGGGGCGGACCACGCCGGCTCGAGCCGATGCCAGAGTGAGAGGCGTTCAGCTCACCGATCATGAGATTGATGTCGCGTCGCATCTCGTCGGGCGTGCGTGCGCCCGCGATGTACGGCTTCCAGGTGTCGTGCAGCTTCCGCCAGTCCTGCCCGTTGAACTTCGGATCGAAGAAGTCGCGACCGAGGGTCGTCCAGGCCTCCTCGAAGACCACCATCTTCTCGGCATCGAAGTCGACGTCCATGATCGCGTTTGCCGCGATCGGCTTGGGCGTGCGGCTCTCGATCGCGATCGAGCGGATGCCGCCGCTCTCGAGAAAATAGGCGCTCTTCGAATCGGGCGCAAAGACAAAGTCAGACTTCGCGCCGGGCGTCGACGTCAGCTGCCGTGCCTGCGGCGGCTCCTTTGCCAGTTCGTCAAGGGAGTAGGTGTAGAGGGCTTGCTGGTTGGCCGAGCGCGCGCTGAACAGCAGTTCCTTCCCATCCGGGCTGATGACCGGGTTCTCTGCGCTGAGGCCGAGCGGCAGCAGGGTCAGCCGCTCGCGAATGCCCTCGAAGACGATCCGCACCGGCTCCGGCTTTTTCTTGGCGGAATCCGGCTTTGCCGCGTTGTCGGCGGGTTTTTCGGCTTGTGGGTCCTTTGCCGGGGTCGCAGGCGTTTCTTCGGGCTTCGCCGGCGCAGGCACGCTGTCGGGCTTGGCCGGGGAGGCCGGCGGCGTCACCCCGGGCTGCTTGTTCGGCCGGAACAGCTCACGGAATTCGTCCTCACGATATTTGGGCACGTGCGGCAGAAGGTCCACGCGCGCGATCTGCACCTGCTCGCTTCGTTGCGCCGTGTCGAAGAGAATGTAACGTCCATCGGGCGACCACGCGATCTGCGAGCCGGTCTCGCCGTTTGCCAGAAAGGTCAGCGGCCGGGGCTCGCCGCCCTTTGCCGGAACGGCCTCGATGTTGGTGAATGACCGAGCGTCGAGCAGCGTGAATGCGAGCCACTGCGAATCGGGCGACCACGCGAGCGAACCCTCGCCGAAGTCGCCCACCGGTCCGGTCGCGACGACAGTATCTGCTTCGACCTCGCCCTTCTCGCTCAGGTGCACCACGTGAAGCTGCTTGCTGTCGGCCAAGTAGGCGATGGATCGGCCGTCCGGAGCCCAGTGCACCGCGGCCACCTCACCCGCGCCGGTGGTCAGCGCGCGCTCCTTGCCGGAGACGAAGTCGTACCAGAAGACCTGCTCGCGGCCGCTGCGCTCGGAGATGTAGGCGAGCTTCAGCGAGTCAGGGGACCACTCCGGGTCTCGCTCCGCCGATGGGGTGCGGGTTACGCGCTGCGCCTCGCCGCCGTCCTTCGCCGGGATCGCGAAGACCTCGCCATGCGCGATCAGCGCGATCTTGGTTCCATCGGGCGAAAGCGCCATCTGGCCAAAGTTGGTCTCATTCAGGTGCGTCGTTCCGGGAGAGGCAGGCAAGCCGCGAAGCGCGATCTTGACCTCTTCCGCCCGGCCGCTTGCCAGGTCAAAACGCCAGATGCGGAAGTTCCGCTCAAACACAATGGTTTTGCCACGGTTGCCGATGCTCGGCCACAGCACCCGGCCCTGGGGGAAGCTGGTCATCTGCCTGGGCTGTCCACCCGCCGCCGGAACGCTCCACAGATTTTCGGCGCCACTCGCGTCCGACATGAAAAGGATGGTCGCGCCATCGGCGGACCACATGGGCCAGCCGTGCTTCGCGTCTGCCGGCAGCAGCCGCCGGTACCCACCCTCACTCGCGACCGGCTTCAGCCATACCTCGGTCTCGTCGATGTGCGCGTGGCCGTTGCGCCACCACTGGCGGTTGCTGATGCCCTTTGCCACAAGAGCGATCGTCTGGCCATCCGGCGACGGAGCCGATTCGAACTCGGTGAGGTAACGCTCGTGGCTCACCTCGAGCGGCGTCCCGCCGTCTGCGCTGACGCGGAAGATGTCGCCCTGTCCCGCGATATCATTCGCGCTCGAGGTGAAGTAGAGCCAGCGCCCATCGTTCGACCAACCGTCCAGCTGGTCGAGCGAGTCCGAGTAGGTGAGCCGGTCCAAATGCCCGGTCGCGAGCGTCAGCACATAGATGTTGCCGCCGCCGGTGCGCGTGGACATGAAGGCCAGCTTCGATCCGTCGGGCGAGTACATCGGCCGCGACTCGGTCGCCGGATTGGTTATCAGCAGATGCGCTTCGCCGCCGGCGGCCGCCACCGTCCAGATATCTCCTCCCGAGACGAAGGCGATCTCCGCGCCGTCAGGGGAGATCGCCGGTTCGCTCAGTGAGGGCAACTCGATCTGCGCCAAGAGCGGTGCGACGCCGACGAGGAAGAACAGCGACGGCAGAAAAACGTGACGTGCAAGCGCGCGGCGATACGGCATGGCGAGGGGTCGCTCCTGCTACTGAAAAAAGTGATACAGGAGATAGTACACACACTCGCCGAGCCGATAGACGATCAGACGTCCTCGGACGAGAAGATGGCCAGTGTATCCGGCGGCAGCACCACCAGACCTCCGGTTCCGTTCACGGAAGGGTTCGACGCCAACACCAACTTCGCGCCGAGCGGGCAGGGGAGAGACTTCGATGCGCGCCCGAGATTGAACAGGACGTGCACCCGGCCGCGATGCATCACCATCCATCGCTCCTCGCCGCTGTACTCCACCGAGGTATGCCCGCAATCGCCGTCGTTCAGCGAGAACGACCGGTGGCGCAGGGCGATCAGCGCTCGTGTCCACTCGAGCATCTCCCTGTGCTTGCCCTCGCCGATCTCGTTCCAGTTGAGCTTGGATCGGTGAAAGGTGGCGATGTCCTCCGGATCCGGGATCTCATCCTCGTTCCAGCCGAAGCTGGCGAAATCCCGCTTGCGGCCCATGGAGACGGCTTTCGCCATTTCCGGATCCTCGTGGTGCGCGAAGTACTGGAAGGGCGCCGACGCCGCGAACTCCTCGCCCTGGAAGAGCATCGGCAGGCATGGCGCCGTAAGCACCAGGCCGGCAGCGACTTTGGCCCGCTCCATGCCGGTGATGTGCTCGATCCGATCACCGACAGCGCGATTGCCGATCTGGTCGTGGTTCTGAATGAAGCCGATGAAATGATGGGCGGAAAGGCTGGAGACCGGCCGACCATGCGATCGATGACGATACCTGGAGTACTGCCCGTCGTAGACGAAGACGTCGGTGAGCGACTTCGCCAGCAGATCGAAGGAGCCGAAGTCGTCGTAGTACCCTTTGCCCGCCTCCACATCGTGCAGCACCGTGAAGAAGGCATGGTGAAAGTCGTCACTCCACTGCGCGTCCATGCCGTATCCACCTGCCTCGCGCGGCCGAACCACATCCGGATCGTTCAGATCGCTTTCGGCGATGAGCACCAGACGCCGCCCGACGACGGCAGACATCACCTCGACCTCGGCCGAGAGCTGCTCCATGAAGTGGATCGCGGACCGGTCCATGTACTCATGCGTGGCGTCCAGACGCAGACCATCGCAGTGGAAGTCGCGCAGCCACATGAGCGCGTTGTCCACAAAGAAGCGACGCACCTCGTCACTGCCGCCCTCCTCGAAGTTCACCGCATCGCCCCACGGCGTGATGTGCTTGTTGGTGAGGTACGGTCCAAAGCGGTTTGCGTAGGCGCCCACCGGACCGAAGTGGTTATAGACGACGTCGAGGATCACGGCGAGCCGGTGTGCGTGGCACGCATCCACGAAGCGCTTCAGGCCATCCGGTCCGCCGTAGATGGAGGCGGCGGCAAAGAGGCCCACGCCATCGTAGCCCCAGCCAAAGTCGCCGGGAAACTCCGCGACCGGCATCAGTTCGACGTGCGTGATGCCCAGGTCGCGCAGGTAGGGCAGCCGCTCGATCGCCGAGTCAAAGGTTCCCTGCTCGGTAAATGTCCCGACGTGCAGTTCGTAGATCACGGCGGCGGCGAGAGGCCACCCCTGCCACTGCTCGTCGTGCCACGCGAACTGCTTCTGGTTGTAGAGGCGCGAGAGACCGTGAACGCCATGGGGCGCTTCGAGGCCGCGCGGATCCGGTATGGGGATGGTGTCGTCGTCCAGCAGAAAGCCGTAGTCGCTGCCCCACTCGGCCCGGTCCACCGTGCCCACCCACCAGCCAAGATCGGTGCGGGTCATCGGATAGACCTCGTCGCCCACCTGAACCTCGACCTTGCGCGGATGGGGCGCCCACAGCTTGAACTCATGCATCCTTCGCGTCCTCCTTTACCAGAAGCGCCACGGGAAACCCCGCCAGCAACTCCGCTAGATGTGTCTTGCCGGCGAGCGTGAGCGCCTCGCCGGTGAGACGGTTCCGCCAGACCCCCGTCGGCAGATCGACGGAGGTGTCGCCCCAGCCCTGGGCGAGGCTCAGCGGCAGTCGCGGAACGACCGTCGCCACGTTTTCGCCGCGAAGAAACGCGATGGCGGAGTCGCGCCTGGTTCCTGTAACTTCGACAGGCACATATTCGGCATCGGCTCCGAAGCTCTGGGGCATCTGCTTGCGCAGGTGCAGCGCGTGCACGATGATCCAGAGCTTGGGCAGGCCGTCTTCCCAGCGGGCGAGCACGTCCGAGGCGGTCATCGACGCCATCTCGCGCAGCCGAGTGCGGCGCAGATCGTAGTCCACCGGCCGGCGATTGTCCGGATCGACCAGACTGAGATCCCATAACTCCGATCCCTGGTACAAGTCCGGAACGCCCGGTGAGGTGTACTTGACCAGGGTCTGTGCAAGCGAGTTCAGCCGCCCCGGGTGGTTGACGCGACCGACAATGGATTCCAGTTCGCGGCAGAAGGTGCGATCGTTCAGCAGACTGCGCATGAAGCTTCTCAGAGCGTCTTCATACTCCTTGTTGTTGGCCACCCACGAGGTCTGCTGCTTGGCCTCGCGCATGGCCTTTTCCATGTAGGTTTCGAGGCGCTCCGAGCTGATCGGCCACGCGCCGATCAAGGTTTGGTAGAGGAAATATTCTGAGTTGCGGTCCGGAAGATCGTTGGTCTTGTGTCGGGCGTTCGCCGCCATCCATCGCCGCACCGTTTCGGCGAACTCGTCCGGCATCTCCGACAGCACCGCAAGGCGCGCGCGCACGTCGTCGCTCCGCTTGGTGTCGTGTGTGGAGAGCGTCGTCATCGTCGCGGGGTGTGTTGCCTGCATTTTTGTGTTGTACGCGTGGAACTCCGCCACGGTCAGGCCGTCATTGCCCGGGTCGCCGCCAACCTCGTTGAGGCCGATCAGCCGGTTGAAGTCATAGAAGGCCGTGTCTTCGACGCCCTTCGCCATCACCGGGCTGGTGAACTGCTGGAAGCGCAACAGAAACTCCGACTCAAATTTGCCGCGCACCGCGAGTGTCAACACCTCGCGCAGGAAGTCAAAGAGACCGCCATCGATGTCCTGCCGCTTGGTTTTCGCGCACTCGGTGGCCTCGCGGATGGCTTCGCGATCCTCCTCCGTGATCTCCTCGCGCTCCGGAACGACGTAGGTGCGGTACACGCGAAAGCAGGCTGCGACCTCCCGGATGGCGCGCCGGATCTCTGCCCGCGTGTAGTCGCGCTGGTTGCGGTTGCATTCGCAGATCTGCACGAACAGGCTTGTGAGTCGATTGACGTCGCTGCCCAGCGCCTCCTGCGTCACGTTGATCTTTTTGTCGTGCGCGATCTGGCCGAAGTCCGTCGGTTCGCCGGTCAGATCGCCGTAGATGTCGCGCAGCTTTCGTACCCCGTGGCGGTCGACCAAAACGCCACCGACGGCATTCATGAAGTCGTACCCGCTGGTGCCTTCGATCGGCCACTCCTGCCGGAGAAATTCGCCCGGCTCCAAGATTTTCTCGCCGATGATCCAACCATCCGGGACATGGCTGCGCAGCCGCCGGAAGTACTCGAGCGGATCGCGGAGCCCATCCGGGTGATCCACGCGCACACCGTCCAAAACGCCCCGCTTCATCCACTCGATCAGGACGGCGTGCGTTTCTTCAAAGACGTGCTCGCGCTCCATGCGCAGGCCGATGAGCGTGTTTACGTCGAAAAATCTTCGATAGCCCAGTTGCTGGTCCGCGGTCTTCCAGAAGGCAAGACGATAGTGCTGCTGGTTGAGGAAATCGTCGAGCGCGTCGAAGTTCTCGTTCAGATCACGGACCGCCCGGTCAATCGCATCGCACACGTCGTTCTGCTCGCACAGGCGCGTGACGATCTGCTGGAGTACCTGCTTGTCGCGGTGCCGCGCAGAGATCGCGCGGCGATCCCACATTTCGGGCTCGGGCAGCCTGCCGAAGGACGCCGCGACAAAGTTCAGCGCATCCGACTTCGAGTACTCCGCCGCGCGGGACAGGATGACCGGAAGTGTGTTGGGCGACGCCGGGAAGGTCTGGCCCGCCGCCTCCACCACGAAGTCGTTGCCGTGGCGCACCACCCGGATGCCGCCGGCCTCGAGCACGCGACCGTAGTGGTCCCCCAGGATCGGCACCAGCACCTTGTTGCGCAGCCGCTCCTCGGTCGAGTCCCAGTCGATGTCGAAGAACGATGCGTATCGGCTGGCTGTGCCGTTCTCCAACACGTCCCACCAGAAGCGGTTCTCGCGCCCAAGGGACATGTGGTTGGGAACAATATCCAGCACCTGTCCCAACCCCGTTTCGCCCAACGTCTTGCAGAAGCGCTCGTGCGCTTCGCGGCCGCCCAACTCCACATTCACCCGCTGGTGATCGACGACATCGTAGCCGTGCATGCTGCCCGGGGCCGCTTGCAGATACGGGGAACTGTATACGTGCGAGACGCCGAGATCGTAGAGGTATCCGGCGATTGCGGACGCGTCGTCGAAGGTGAATCCCTTGTGAAGCTGCAAGCGGTATGTCGAGTGCGGAATACGGGGCATCTATCAACCTGTGGAGAAGTGACCATCGTGTGAAGCCTGTTTAGACTTCTCGGCGACAGGCAGGGTTGCACTGTCTGGGGCGGTCAGCGAGCGTCCGGCAGGTGCCCGACCTCCGGCCGCCAGCCGCCGTCGAGCGTCATTGCGGCATGCACCAGGAAGAGGTGCGAGAGCGCCTGGGGAAAGTTACCGAGCATTTCGCCCTGCTTTGGCCCGTACTCCTCCGAGAGCAGGCCCACATCGTTCGCGAGCGCTAACAGTCGCTCAAACAGCGCCCGCGCCTCCGCCTCACGTCCAATCAGATGCAGGTTGATCACCATCCAGAAGGAACACGCCAGAAAGACGCCTTCGCCGCCCGCCAGTCCGTCCGAGCCGGTGGTCTTGTATCGCTTGACCAGCCCGCCCTCCATCAGGTGCTTCTGAATCGCGTCCACCGTGCCGATGATCCGTGGATCCTCCGGCGGCAGAAATCCGACCATGGCAATGCGAAGAAGCGAAGCGTCCAGCGCATCGGAGCCATAGCGCTGCACGAAGCTGTTCCGTTTTTTGCTGAAGCCCTTTTTGCAGACCTCGCGATGGATCTGGTCGCGGTTGCGCCGCCACCGCGCCAGGTCGGCGTCGCCGCCGTCTCGCTCCTGCTGTTTGATCGCCCGATCGAGCGCAACCCAGGCCATCACCTTCGAGTGGGTGAAGTGCTGCCGATTTCCGCGGGTCTCCCATATGCCGTCGTCCGGCTCGGTCCATATCGTGCAGACGTGGTCGGCCAACGCCTGCACCAGTTTGGCCGCGTCCACGCGAATGTCATCCTCCGCCTCGGGCATGCGCGTCAGCGCCGCGATCACCTCACCGAAGACATCCATTTGAAACTGCTCCACCGCCGCATTGCCGATGCGCACCGGCTTCGAGTTGCGGTACCCTGGCAGCCAGGTTGCCTCCCACTCGGGAATCTGCCGCTCCCCACAGATGCCGTACATTGTCTGCAGCTGCCCCGGTGTTCCCGCCACCGCGCGCAAGAGCCACTGCCGCCAGGACGCGGCTTCCTCCTGATAGCCCACATGGATCAACGTGAGCAGCAGAAACGCGGTATCGCGGATCCAGCAGTAGCGGTAGTCCCAGTTGCGCGTGCCGCCGATCCACTCCGGCAGCGACATGGTGGGCGCAGCCACGATGCCGCCCGAAGGCCGGTAGGACAGCGCCTTCAAGGTCAGCACTGACCGCTCGACGGCCTGCCGGTAACGTCCGACGTAGTTTCCTCGCGACGCCCACTCGGTCCAGAACGTTTCGGTTTCGGCGAGCGCCTGCTCCGCATCCACCTTTTCCGGCACCTCCTCCATGGAGGATCCGTCCGTCATGACAAAGGCGACGGTCTCGCCCTCTCGGACCGTGAACTCGCTCACAGAAAAGAGGCCTTCGCCGTGGACCGGGATGTCGGTCCGCAGCACCACCAGATCCGATCCCGCAACCGCCCGCAGCTCATGGTCGCTGTGCGTGACCCACGGGACGCGCGAGCCATAGTCGAAGCGGATCGAGAGGTCCAGACGCAGGTCGACCTTGCCGCGCAGACCTCGAACAATGCGAACCACATCCGAGTGCTTGCCGCGCGGGGGCATAAAGTCGATCAACACCACCTCGCCCTTCGGTCCGGCCAACGTCGTCTCGAGGATCAGTGTTCCTGGCCGGTACCGCCGGCCTACCGATCTTCCCTTTTTCGCCGGGAATATTTTCCAAAACCCGTTCTCGCGCGTTCCCAGTAACGCCGCGAAACATGCTGCGGAGGCAAAGGTCGGCCAGCACAGCCAGTCGATCGAGCCCTCGCGCGAGACCAACGCCGCCGTCTCAAGATCGCCAAGCAGCGCATACTCCTCAATGCGAGCCGCGTGGAGCGGCTGCTTCCCTTTCCCCTTACCGAACAAGCTCTGGTCTTCCTTTCACGCCAGGGGGAGCAAACGCCCCTACCAGCGGAAGCATCTCTATCCCTAACGTCATCTTACGGTTGCTTTCGTAAGCTTTGGGATGCGAACCAGCCGCATCGCAGCTTTTCTCTTCTTTCGGCTGGCACAAAGAACCCACCCCGAGCTCCACACAATGAAACCCACCGAAGGCCGCAAGCGCGTCGTGATCGAAGATCTTCAACCGGAGGTCGACTGCGGCCGTTACCCGGCAAAGCGCGTCGTCGGCGACGCGGTCGAGGTGACCGCCGCCATCTTCTCCGACGGCCACGACCACGTTGCCGGCCGCCTTCTTTATCGGCAGAAGGGTGAGGCGCACTGGCGCTTTGCGCCCATGCACCCCCTCGGCAACGACATCTTTGCCGCGAGCTTCGCCGTCGACAGTATCGGCATGTGGGAGTTTTCCGTCGAGGGCTGGGTCGACCACTTTGATACCTGGTGCTCCGACCTCCGGAAACGGATTGACGCGCAGCCTGACCTCGCTCATCCCAGCGCTAACGTCACCCCGCAGAACATTCCGCTCGCGCTCCGCTCGGGCGCGCTGCTGCTCGAAGAGGCTGCCGTCCGCGCCACGCCCGCCGACGCCAAGACGTTTCGGCAGATCATCCTGTCGCTGCGCTGGATGGCGGACCAGAATGCTGAGCGGTACGAGTACCCGATCGACGACGAGATAAAAGAGCTGGTCGCAAAGTACCCTGATCTCCGCTTTGCGGCCCGGTACGCGCAGGATCTGCCGCTCTGGGTGGATCGCGAACGCGCCCGCTTTTCCACCTGGTACGAGCTGTTCCCACGTTCGGTCTCGCCCGTTCCGGGGAAGCACGGCACCCTCAAGGACGTGGAGGCACAGTTGCCGCGGGTCGCGGAGATGGGCTTCGACGTCCTGTATCTCCCGCCCATTCATCCCATCGGCACGGCCTTCCGAAAAGGTCCGAACAACAATGTCGTCGCTGCCGCCGGGGACCATGGCAGCCCATGGGCGATCGGCGCTCCCGAAGGTGGCCACAAGTCGGTTCACCCGAGCCTTGGAACGATTGACGACCTCGAACACCTGGCCGACGTCGCGCGCGGCTTCGGCATCGACCTCGCCATGGACATCGCCTTCCAGTGCTCGCCCGATCACCCCTGGGTCAAGCAGCATCCCGAGTGGTTTCAGATCCGGCCGGACGGGTCCATTCAGTACGCGGAAAACCCGCCGAAGAAGTACCAGGACATTTACCCGCTGAACTTCGAATCGAGCGACTGGCGCGGCCTTTGGGAAGAGCTGCTGTCGGTCTTCAAGTTCTGGATCGGCCACGGCGTCACGGTCTTCCGCGTCGATAACCCGCACACGAAGAATCTGCATTTCTGGGAGTGGTGCATCACCGAAGTGCACAAGGGCGCTCCCGAGGTCATCTTCCTTGCCGAAGCCTTTACCCGCCCGCACCTGATGTACGAGCTTGCCAAGGGCGGCTACACCCAGTCGTACACGTACTTTACCTGGCGCACCACCAAGCCCGAGCTCCAGCAGTATATGGAAGAGCTGACCAAGCCGCCCGTTTCCGATTTTTTTCGGCCGAACTTCTGGCCGAACACGCCGGACATTCTGCCGCCTATTCTTCAGACCGGCGGTCGACCGGCGTTCATGCAGCGCGTGATTCTTGCTGCCACGCTCGCCGCGAACTATGGGATGTACGGTCCTGCCTATGAGCTTGGCGAGAACGCACCCTTTAAGATCGGTGGCGAGGAGTACCTCAACAGCGAAAAGTACGAGATCCGCCAGTGGGATCTCGACGCCCCGCACTCCATCGCGCCGCTGATCACGCGTCTGAATGCGATTCGCCGCGAGAACCGCGCTCTGCAATCGAACGATTCGCTGCACTTTCACCCGGTCGACAACCCGCACATCCTCTGCTACTCCAAGACCTCCGGCGCGAACCAGATTCTTGTTGCCATCAACCTCGATCCCATCCAGGAGCAGGCCGGCTGGATCGACCTCGACCTCAAACACCTGGGGATCGAACACAACCAGAACTTCGACGTGCACGATCTCCTTACGGGAACCCACTACACCTGGCACGACCGCTCCAACTATGTCGCCCTCCGTCCTGAAACCATGCCCGCGCATGTTCTGCGGATCACCCGCGGCGCAAGCACCACGCTTTCCGCCTGAAGCGGCCGAAGACGAGTACCGACCCATCCTCACCAACACAGGCAGGAGCCACGAGTGAAGCAACTGGGAAGCGCCACCGATCCCCTTTGGTACAAAGACGCTGTCATCTACGAGCTCCACGTCCGGGCCTTTGCCGATTCGAACGCGGACGGCATTGGCGACTTCCAGGGCCTCATCTCGAAGCTCGACTACCTCCAGGACCTCGGCGTTACCTGTCTTTGGCTGCTTCCCTTCTTTCCCTCGCCACTGCGCGACGACGGCTACGACATCGCCAATTACGTCGATGTGAACCCGTCCTACGGCACCATCGACGATTTCAAGCAGTTCCTTGACGCCGCGCATCGCCGGGATATCCAGGTCATGATCGAGCTGGTCATCAATCACACCTCCGACCAGCATCCCTGGTTTCAGGCGGCCCGGCTCGCCCCCAAGGGCTCACCCGAGCGCGAGATGTATGTCTGGTCCGACACCGACGAGCTCTACTCCGGCGTCCGCATCATCTTTACCGACACCGAGAAATCGAACTGGACCTGGGACGAGGTCGCCGGCCAGTACTACTGGCACCGTTTCTTCTCGCACCAGCCGGATCTTAACTTCGACAACCCCCGCGTGATGCATGAAGTGCTTACCGCAATGCGCTTCTGGCTCGACATGGGCGTGGACGCTCTGCGCCTGGACGCGATTCCCTACCTGGTCGAGCGGGACGGCACCTCCTGCGAAAATGTCCCCGAGACCCACGTCAAAATCAAGGCGATTCGCAAGGTGCTCGATGAGGAGTATGCGAATCGCGTCATTCTCGCCGAAGCCAACATGTGGCCGGCGGACGTCCGGCCGTACTTTGGGGACGACGACGAGTGCCACATGGCGTTCCACTTCCCGCTGATGCCCCGCATCTACATGGCAGTCCGCCAGGAGGATCGCCTCCCCATCACCGATATCATGGCGCAGACGCCGGATATCCCGCCGAACTGCCAGTGGGGCATCTTCCTCCGCAACCACGATGAACTGACCCTGGAGATGGTTTCGGACGACGAGCGCGACTACATGTATCTCGCCTACTCGGCCGACCCTCGCATGCGCATCAATGTCGGCATCCGGCGCCGTCTGGCTCCGCTGGTGGACAACAATCGCCGGCGCATCGAGCTGCTGAACTCGCTTCTGCTCTCCTTTCCCGGCACGCCCATCATGTACTACGGCGACGAGATCGGGATGGGCGACAACATCTATCTGGGCGACCGCAATGGCGTCCGCACGCCCATGCAGTGGAACTCCGATCGCAACGCCGGATTTTCGCGCGCGGTACCCGCCAAGCTCTACTTCCCCGTCATCATGGACCCGATCTGGGGCTACCAGGCCATCAATGTTGAGGCCCAGCAGTCGGACCAGTCCTCGCTGCTTCACTGGACGCGCAACATGATTGCGCTGCGCAAGCTCTTCCAGGTCTTCGGCCGCGGCACGCTCGAGTTTCTGCACCCTGAGAACCGCAAGATCCTTGCGTACCTTCGCAACCTCGACCGCGAGGACGGAAGTCACGAAACCGTCCTCTGCGTGGCGAACCTATCCCGCTTCGCGCAGCCGGTTAAGCTGGACCTTTCCGCCTACGCGGGCCGCATGCCGGTGGAGATGCTCGGCTATGTTCCGTTCCCGCCGATCGACCAGACCCCCTACGCCATTACGCTGAGCCCCTACTCCTTCCTGTGGCTTGAGCTGCAGCCCGCCCCGGAACGCGAAGAGCCGGTCGAGATCGCCGGCGACGAGCCCACGCTTTCGTTGCTCAACCAGAGCTGGCAGAGTCTGCTCTCCGGCGCGGGTGTCGGCGTTCTGCAGCAGCTGCTTCCGGCGTGGCTGCAGCGGCAACGCTGGTTCGGCGCGAAGACACGTACCGTGTCTTCCGTCAGCGTTCTTGACTGGGTCGAGATCCCTACTGCCGCGGTCGCCTCCGCCTCCTCGGTCACGCTCAACTCCGCACTGGTGTTTGTCGATCTCACCTACAGCGATGGCACGGTCGACACCTACCAGCTTCCGCTTGCCGTCTCCACCGGAGAGACCGCTGACCAGCTCCGCGCCACTGCCCCCAACACGATTCTCGCTACCCTCACGACGCCCTCCGGCCCAGCGGCGCTCCATGATGCCGTCCAGCGTGAAGATCTCCGGCAGGCGCTGCTCGGTCTGATCGAGCACAACAGATCTCTGCCCACGGAGGTCGGCTCGATCGGCGGCGGGCAGAGCTCGGCGTTTGCTGCGGTGCGCGGCTCCGGTGCGCTGCCGGCCCGCACCGGTTCGGCCGAGCAGTCCAACACCTCCATCCTTTACGACGACAAGCTGATCCTGAAGCTTTTCCGCCGCCTCCAGCCCGGCGAGAACCCGGATACGGAGATTGGCCGCTTCCTCACCGAAGTCGCCCATTTCCCGCGGATCGCCCCCTTTCTCGGCGACATCCGCCTAAGCTCCGCGCCCGAAGGCGAGACCGCCGAACCCACCACGCTTGCCATGCTCCAAGGCCTGGTTACCAACGAGGGCGACGGTTGGGCGTGGTTCCTCGACGAGCTTTCGCGCTACTTCGAGGGCGTGTTCAATTGCCCCACCCCCACCGGCATCGGCCAAGTACCGACCTTTACGGACGTCCCCGCACCTCCGCTTGCTCTCGCGCAGGAGCACGCCGGCTTCTCGCTCGATGCGGCCGCGCTCCTCGGCCGGCGCACCGCCGAGATGCACCTCGCCCTTGCCACGCCCACCGAAGACCCAGCCTTTACCGCCGAGGTGTTTACCGCCGCCGACCTGAATGCGGACGCCCGCCGGATCGACGCCCAGATCAACAGCACCCTCGACGCGCTCAAGCGCGAGATGTCCCAGCTGACCGACCTCACCGCCGACGACGCTGCCCTTCTTCTTAGCCAGCGCATTGAGCTCTTCGCCCGAGCGCACGCGATCTCCGCGGGCGACCCCGCGGCCGCCGGCCAGCGCATTCGCATCCATGGCGACTACCACCTCGGCCAGGTTCTGCGAGCGAAGAATGATTACGTCATCCTCGACTTCGAGGGCGAACCCGCCCGCTCGCTGGCCGAGCGCCGCGCCAAGCAGTCCCCGCTGAAGGATGTCGCCGGCATGCTGCGGTCGTTTTCCTATGTTGCCTGGGCCGGCCTTGCCGCCTTCGCGCAGCGCCGCCCTGACGACGCCCGCAATCTTGAGCCCTGGACCCGCCTGTGGGAGAACGCCGCCGCCACGCAATTTCTGAACAGCTATCGCGCTGCAATCGCCGTTCGTCCTGGCCTGATCCCCGAACCGGCCGTCGCACAGCTGCTGCTGAACGCCTACACTCTGGAGAAGGCTCTTTACGAGCTCCTGTACGAGCTGAACAATCGCCCCGCCTGGGTCCGCATTCCGCTCTCAGGTATTCTCGCTCTCCCGCGATAACGCTGCCGCAAAAAGATTCCCGGCGGAGAAAGTTCGACACCGATGGCCTCAACCCAAATCGCAATGGAAGCCAACCCCTCCGCTCACCCGGGTGGCCCTGGGCTGCTCGTGAGCCTGGCGTCCATGCCGGCGAGCGCGCTCCCCGCGATGCTCAGCAACCTTGCCGTGGCTTTTCCGGGCCAGAACATTACGGTTGCTACGCCGGAGATCTCCACGGTGCCCGACAGCGGCGGCATCGCCTCGCTTCGGCTCGTCGGCTACACCCCTGCCGCTGCCGCCCAGGGCGCCTGGGTGCTGACCGCCGCCGACTACCTCAACACGTTCCAGCTCGCCCGCGAGCACCACGCCGGCCTTTCGCTGATGCTCGGAGCGGAGGCCCAGTCGCTCTCGCCGCAGGCGCTGCGCAATCTGGCCGCAGCCCTCGGCTCCGGCAACGACCTCGCCGTTCCCCATTACACCCTCCGTCCGCGCGAGGGTCTCGTCAACGCCGCCCTGCTCTACCCCGTTACCCGCGCCCTGTTCGGGGCTGCCCCGCGCTTCCCCCTCGCGATCGATTTCGGCCTCTCCTTTCGCGCAGTCGAGCACCTGGCCACAACCGCGCAGCGCTTCACCAGCGCCGGCCAAGACGATGCCGTCGTCTGGCCCGTAGCGGAAGCCGCAGCCGCCGGCCTTTCCATTGCGGAAGTGGAGGCCGGCGAGCGCGTCCTGCCCCAGCCCCCGCAGGCCGACCTCAACAGCCTCCTCGGCGAGATTGCCGGCTCCTTTTTTGCCGAGATCGACACGCGCGCCACCTTCTGGCAGCGCTCCCGCATTGCCCCCGGCAGCGCCTTCACCCAGCTCGCCCTCGACCACACCGAAGCCCCGCCGGACGTTCGTCCCATGCTGGACAGCTTCCGTAATGCCTACACGAACCTCCATGAGATCTGGTCGTTGATTCTGCCGCCGAATTCGCTGCTCGGACTAAAACGCCTTTCGCTCACGCCCGTCCCCAACTTCCGCATGCCCGACGACCTTTGGGCTCGCATCGTGTACGACTTTACCCTTGCCTGGCGGCTGCGCACCATCAACCGCGGCCACCTGCTCGGCGCGCTTACCCCGCTCTATCTCGCCTGGGTCGCGTCGCACCTCCTGCTCACCAGCGGCTCCGAGGCTGGCCACATGGAACCCGAACGCCACATTCAAGAACTCGCCAGAGTCTTCGAGACCGACAAGGCGTACCTCGTCTCTCGCTGGCGCTGGCCAGACCGCTTCAACCCCTAACCCCTCTGCGCACGCATGCCATTGGATCAGCTGGCATTCAGGTGATCCCAGACAGAAAGGGACCAAGCCCATGTTGCAACAGATTCATTTCGCCCTCAGCGACTCCGCGCACCGCGTTCTGGTACAGCTCGCCAGTCTCCTTCCCGGCGTCATCGCCCTCCTGCTGGCCGTTCTCATCCTCTCCGTCATTGGCTGGGGTGTGTCGGCGGCGCTTCGCCGCATTCTTCAGAGCGCCCGCTTTGACGAGCGCCTTTCCCGCAACAACGCGGGCACCAGCCTCACGGACTGGTCCCCCAGCAATAGCCCCACTTTGCTGGTCACCCGCATCGTCTTCTGGGCGTTTATCGTCGTCGGCATCATCATCGGCCTCTCCGCTTTCGACGCTTCGTACGCCACCAACTCGTCCATGGAAGTCTTTATGCTTCCCTACCTGACCCACTCCGTGGGCGCGATCGTTCTGCTCTTTGCGGGCACCCTGATTGCTCGCTTCCTGGCCCGCTCCGTCCTCATCGGCGCGGTGAATGCTCGCCTCCAGTACGCACGTTTTCTCTCGCTGGGCGTCAAGTGGCTCGTCTTCGTTCTCACGGGAGCCATGGTGCTCGATCACATCGGCGTCGGCGGGGCGATCGTCGAGCTCGCCTTCGGCATTCTTTTCGGCGGCATCGTTCTCACGCTTGCCCTGGCGATCGGCCTCGGCTCCCGCGATCTCGTTTCCCGTTCGCTCGAGAGAAGTGCCGATCGCCTCGATTCGAATCCCCTTGATCCTGCGTACACCACAACGGGACCGGAGCCCCGCGAAACACTGCGTCACTTCTGATGGTTTTGCCGCTCGAACCGCGCTATGCCGGTTTCCGCCGTCTACCCCGGGGGTGAGTCGTGTGCCGGTACCCAAGCAAATTTCGCCAAGGTGGCGTACCAGTTCACGCCCGTCCCTATAATCGACTTAGAAGTGTTCCGCAGGGAACAGTGCCACGCATGCGGGCGCAAGGACATCCGTTCAAGCTCACCATCGTGTTCCATAGACTCTTCGACCCAGATTGCTGAACTTTAATGTACAAACACCGTCGGTCAATTTTCTGATGGATTCTCCTCCGCTCCCTCGGGATCGGTCGCTCGGCACGTAACCACCACCTTCGCCCCACAAACAAAGGAACCTGCAACTCCTGATCTCCGGAAGGACCTCAGGCTGGGCTTCCCCTTCCCAAAACTCTGCGTCGATGCACCTAAGGAGATTTCGCATGGCCACCCGGAAGACTGTCACCCTCTTCGCCTCGCAGGAACGCGTTCCTCTTCCCGGCAGTGAGCGAGCGCCCTTCTCGCACCCGGAGGCCAGCCCCGGCAAGCCGTCGCGCGCTCCCATCACGGTCTCGGTGATTGTCCGCCGCAAAAGCCCGATTCAAACGGCGAGCCTCGGCCGGCAACGCCTCTCCCGAGCCCAGTTCCGCACACAACACGGTGCTGACCCGGCGGCAGTGAAGCTTGTGCAGGCCTTTGCCAAAGAGTTCGGTCTGGCTGCCGAGATGGCCTCGCCGGAACTCCGCAACCTGCAGCTCACCGGATCGCAACCCGCCATTGAGGCCGCCTTCGGCGTCAAGCTTGCGCATCATCGTGTGGGTGACACGACGTACCGAGTCCGCCAGGGGGCTATCTGCATCCCGTCTGAGCTTGTTGGAGCCATCGAAGCGGTCCTTGGCCTCGACAATCGTCCCCAGGCCAAGCCTCATTTTCGCGTCGCCAAACCGCAGGCCGCCGCGCAAGCCAAATCGTCGAACCCCGAGGGGAATATTGTCGCCCACGCCGCCGGGGTTTCCTACACGCCGGTGCAGGTCGGCGAACTGTACGGTTTGCCCGCTGACGCCTCGGCGTCCGGTCAGACGATCGGCATCATCGAACTCGGCGGCGGCTACCGCACGACGGACCTCACCGCCTACTTCAAGACGCTCGGCCGCTCCGCTCCCAAGGTGACCGCCGTTTCCGTCGACAAGGGCAAGAACAGCCCCGGCGATGCGAACGGAGCCGATGGCGAGGTGATGCTCGACATCGAAGTCGCCGGTGCGATCGCCCCCGGAGCCAACATCGTCGTCTATTTCACCCCGAATACGGACCAAGGCTTCATAGACGCTGTCGCCACCGCCGTGCACGACACCACCAACAAACCTTCCGTCGTCTCGATTTCGTGGGGCGGCCCCGAGTCCTCCTGGACGCAGCAGGCCGTCTCGGCTCTGGACGATGCCTGCCAGTCCGCCGCAGCGCTCGGCGTCACGATCACGGTCGCTTCCGGCGATGACGGCTCAAGTGACGGAGGCACGGGGAACAACGTCGACTTCCCCGCTTCGAGCCCGTACGTTCTTGCCTGCGGCGGCACGAAGCTCGTCGGCTCCGGCAGTACCATCACCTCCGAGGTCGTCTGGAACGAGCTTCCCAACGAAGGCGCCACGGGCGGCGGCGTTTCCACCCTGTTTCCGAAACCCTCCTGGCAGTCCGACGCGAACGTTCCCGCGGCTTCCAGCAGCACCGGTGGCCGCGGAGTGCCGGATGTTGCGGGCGATGCTGACCCCTCGACTGGCTACGTCATTCGCGTTGACGGACAGACTACCGTCATCGGAGGCACCAGCGCCGTCGCCCCGCTGTGGGCAGGCCTCATCGCCGTCGCCAATGCGCAGAACAAGGCCACGGCCGGCTTCATCAATCCACAAATCTATACCGGGAATGCGAGCGCGGATTTTCGCGACATCACCGAGGGCAACAATGGCAGCTTCAGCGCCGGCCCCGGTTGGGACGCCTGCACCGGCCTCGGCTCACCCAATCTGCCCGCCCTACTCTCCCTGCTCGCCCCTAGCAGCACAACGGGAACAATCAGAGGCGGTGGAAAGAAGGGCGGAGGCAAGGGCAAAAAACATCCGACGAAGCCGCGCAGCAGCGCCAGCCGAAGCCCAACAAAGCAGGGCTAGACCTCGGCAAACCAGGTCAGGGAGCCTCGTGCAAAGCGCCCGAGGCTTCCGCGCTCGCTAAGCTGAGGCTTGCGGCGGCCCGGAGACGCCTCGCGCCGATCGCGCTTTGCGCGCAGCGGTCAGCGCCCATCCCGCCAGCCCAGTACCCACCAGCAACAAGGCCCCAGGCTCAGGTGTAACAGTGGCGTCCAGGGTCACCGGATCGACATCGCCAACTCCGCCGTCAGAGATGGTGAAGGGCTGCAAGGCAAATGTGTAGTTGCCAAAGGCGATCGGACCGGTTCCGTCGATCTGCAACGTATCCGCACTCCAGGTGATGTCATCATCTCCGGAGATCGTCACCAGATTGGTCACATCGCCGATCGTGATCTGCTCCTGAAAGGAGAATGGGACATCCTGAATCAGCCATCCCGAATCACCGACACTGAATGAGCCCGTTTGGAAGACGAATGACGCGCCTGAGCTCGGATCGATGGTGGTCGTCTGGCCGTTAAAGGCGAGGGCGTCTGCCGAGGGGGCAAGCGTGAACTGCGAGACCCCGGATGCGGTGACATCGATGGGATCAGCCAAGCTGGAGCGCGAACAGAGTAGAATTGCGGCCAAAGCGGACAGCAGGACGGAGCGGGAAAGTAACAACGACAGAAAGCGCTGCATAGGAGATGTCACCAGGGCGTTGCCGATCTTTGTCGGTCAGCCTGCAGCTAGTTTAGGTGATTTCGCATTCTCTTCTCCTACAATCTCGATCTCCGCTCTGCGACAAAAGTTGTAGACGGCAGGAGCCTACACCACCAGGTCCGTTCTTCCCGCCGACTTATAAATCTGCGCGATGTACCGCATGTCCTTCAATCCCTCCTGGCCCGAGGTCGCCGGCTCCGTGCCATTCAAAATGCACTCCGCCATGTGGTCCGCCTCCCATCCAAACTGCGCCGGATCCTTGTAGTCGCTGTCCATCGAAAACTCCTCCGGCTTCGCCCCGTTCCCACCGCCATACCGCGCTTCCAGCTTCAGATTGTCGTACGAAAACGCCGGCTCCATCGACACCCACCCCTTCGGCCCATGCACCTTGAAAAACCCCGGCAGGTTCGCCCCATAGCTCGTCGCACAGCTCGCCAGGATCCCCGACGGAAACTGCATCGTCCACGAGCAGTTCTCCTCCACTTCCGTGAACCGCCCATCCTTGTCGATCACCGAGCAGTACGCCTTGAACTCGCTCGGCTCTTCCCCCGTCATGTACCGCATCGCGTTCAGGCTGTAGATCCCCACATCACACAGCGGTCCCCCACCCGCCAGCTTCCGGTTCAGCCGCCAAACCCCCGGCTTCGAGTTGAACCCGAACGAGCTTTCCATCACCTCCACCTGCCCGATCGCTCCACTCCGCACCAGCTCGATCGCCTTCTTCGTCACCGGCTCATAGTGCAGCCGATACGCAATCATCAGCTTCACGTTCGCGCTCCGGCACGCCGCGATCATCTGCTCGCATTCCTTTACGCTCACCGCCATCGGCTTCTCGCACAGCACATGCTTGCCCGCCTTGGCCGCCCGCACCGTATACTCCGCATGCATGCTGTTCGGCAGCGCCACATACACCGCGTCCACCGTCTTGTTGTCGCGGATCTTGTCGAAATCCTCGTAGCTGTAGATCGAGCTCGTCGGCACGTTGTACTCCGCCACAATCTGCTCCGCCTTGTCACGATGGCCACTCACTACAGCCGTAATCTGGCAATGCTGCGAGCCCCGCACCCCCGGCATAAAGTGGCTCGCAATCTCCCCCAGCCCGATCACCGCGTAGCCAATCTTCCGTTGACCGCCGCCCGCCTGTCCCATCACCGGCAAACCTCGCAGCCCCATCGCCGCCACACTCATCGTCCCCATCTGCCCAAATCGCCGCCTCGTCATCGCCATCCGGTCCATCTCCTTGGTCGAGCCCCACGTTCACTCAATCGCAACCCATCCTATGCCGCCGCGCCCATTCGTTCTATGCTTAGCGAAAACTCCCAAGCATCCCGGGGATAAACGCCGATGCCGCAGCCACACCCCAAGCAGGAGGAGATCGTCGGTGCCACGCCACTCCGCAAGGAAGGCGTCCCGAAAGTCCTGGGCCGCGCCCAGTACGTCGACGACCTCGATCTCCCCGGCATGCTCTTCGGTGCCACCGTCCGTTCCACCGTCGCCCGCGGCCGCATCACCGGCATCACCTTCGCCCCCGAAATCCCCTGGCACGAGTACACCGTCGTCTCCGCCCGCGACATCCCCGGCGAAAACACCATCGTCCACCTCACCAAAGACCACCCCAGCCTCTCCTCCGAATTCGTCAACCACCCCGCCGAACCCATCCTCCTGCTCGCCCACCCGGACAAAGCCGCCCTTCCCGCCGCCCTCCGCGCCATCACCATCACCTACGACGAACTCCCCGGCGTCTTCACCATCGAAGACTCCGAGCGCGCCGCCGACCACAACCACGACGCCGGCATCATCTGGCGCAACGAGCACGGCGCCCACCCCAACACCTTCAAAACCTATCTCATGCGCAAAGGCGGGCAAGACGTCCCCGCCGACATCTGGGACACCGCCCACCTCGTCCTCGAAGGCGAATACCGCACGGGGGCCCAGGAGCAGCTCTACATCGAACCCAACGGCATCATCGCCGAAGCGCACTTCACCCCCGAAGGCGCGCTCAGCTCCGTCACCGTCCAGGGCTGCATGCAGTGCCCTTACTACCTCGTCATGAAGTCCCGCCGCCCCGTCAAGCTCATCTACGACCGCGCCGAAGACATGGGCGCCACCACCAAGCGCCACCCCTCGCGAACCCGCATCCGCACCGCCGTGGACCGCGAAGGCAAGCTCCTCGCCGGCGAAATCCATTTCGCCATCGACGGCGGCGCCTACGCCACCCTTTCCCCCGTCGTCCTCTCCCGCGGCACCATCCACGCCCCCGGCCCCTACCACTGGCCCTACCTCGTCGTCCACGCCAAGGCCATGGCCACCAACGTCGCTCCCCACGGAGCCTTCCGCGGCTTCGGCGCCCCGCAGTCCATCTTCGCCCTCGAACGCCACCTCGACCGCGTCGCCCTTGCCCTCAACCTTTCCCCCGAAGATCTCCGCCGCCGCAACTTCCTCACCACCGGAGACCGCACCGCCACCGGCCAGCTCCTGTCCGACCCCGTCGACATGCAGCACCTCCTCAGCCGCGTCCTCGCCGAATCCAACTACCACCAGCTCCGCGCCGAGTTCGACCGCAC
>CALMVL010000112.1 GCA_937873265.1 uncultured Granulicella sp. | reverse complement strand
TTCCGAAGGCGGAGGCGGAGCTGCGGGAGTTGACCGAGGTGCAGGAGGCGGCGGTTGCGGAGGACGCGGCTGCGGCGAAGGACGAGAAGCAGGTTCCCTTCGGGAATGACAACAAGAACGGCAACGACGAGAAGCAGGTTCCCTTCGGGAATGACGACAAGAGGGGCGACGGCGAGAAGCAGGTTCCCTTCGGGAATGACAACAAGAACGGCGACGGCGAGAAGCAGGTTCCCTTCGGGAATGACAACAAGAGGGGCAAGAACAACGACAAAGGCCAAGGCAGAACGGGGCCGCGGCGGATGCTGAAGGAGGAGGTCGACGAGGAGGATATTGCGGCGATCGTCTCGAAGTGGACCGGCATTCCGGTGTCGAAGATGCTGGAAGGCGAGGTGCAGAAGCTGGTCGAGATGGAAGATCGTCTGCGGGCGCGGGTGATTGGGCAGGACGAGGCGCTGATCGTGGTGGCGAATGCAATTCGGCGGTCGCGTGCCGGGTTGAGCGATCCGAAGCGGCCGATTGGGAGCTTTATTTTCCTAGGGCCTACGGGCGTTGGGAAGACGGAGACGGCGCGGGCGCTGGCGGAGTTTCTGTTTGACGACGAGAACGCGATGGTGCGGATCGATATGAGCGAGTATATGGAGAAGCATGCCGTGGCTCGGTTGATCGGGGCGCCTCCAGGGTATGTCGGGTATGACGAGGGCGGGCAGCTGACGGAGGCGGTGCGCCGGCGGCCGTACTCGGTGGTGCTGTTTGACGAGATCGAGAAGGCGCATCCGGATGTGTTCAACGTGCTGCTGCAGGTGCTGGACGATGGCCGGCTGACGGACTCCAAGGGACGCACGGTGGACTTCAAGAACACGGTGCTGATCATGACCTCGAACGTGGGCGCGGCGGCGTTGACGACGGCCTGGGCCGAGGGCGAGGAGGGCTTTGACGAGGCGAAGTCGCGCGTGATGGAGAGCCTGCGGCAGCAGTTCCGGCCGGAGTTTCTGAATCGCGTGGACGACATCGTTGTGTTCCATCCGCTGGGAGAGGAGCAGCTGACGCACATCGTCGATCTGCGGCTCAAGGATCTGCAGACGCTGTTGGCGGATCGCAAGATCACGCTCGAGCTGACGGATGCGGCGCGCAAGGCGATCTTCCATGCGGGCTACGACCGGGTGTACGGCGCGCGGCCGATGAAGCGGGCGATCCAGCGCATGGTGCAGGACAAGCTGGCGGTAAAGATCCTGGAGGGCAGCGTGCTGCACGGGGATCGCGTGCGGATCGACGTGGATGGGACGGGTGCGCTGCGGTTCGAGGTGGAGGATCGCGTGGCGGCGAAGGCGGAGCCGGTGACGGTGTAGGGTCGAGCCGTTGGATCGGTACGCGGGTGGCCGGGGCTCACATGCTCCGGCCACCGTTTTCTGCTCCGGTTTCACCGGACGTGTCAGTTCGGAAGGAGCGGTACCGGATGGAGTCCGGGGAGCTGCACCACTGACACCTTCTGCGGTGAGGAAGTGGCGGGAGCGCTTCGCGGGACATAGATGTCGATACCGGCCTCGGAATGCGGTTCTGCTCCGGCCGGGAGCTTCGGTGTTACGGTCGTTTCGGTGTACCTCCGACTCATGAGGTCCAGAATCGGTTGCGGCACACGGGTGCGATCGTCATGGAGAAAGATGAGGAGGTCCAGATGATCGTTTTGCCAGGCATTGAGCACCGCGGGCCCCGCTGAAAAAGGAAAGGAGGTTCCGGGGTGCCACCAGAGCGGCAGACCTTCCGGCGAGGCGACGTGCTCTCGAGCGTACAGAAATTCCATGCGGGGTCCAAAGAAGATCCGGGCCCCGGGATGCGCGGCCACGGCCGCATCCACCTCGCCGAGCACCGAAAAGAACGGCGCACAGTTCTTGAATTGCCCGAAGAATGGGTCATTTTGCTGCTTCAGCCGAAATCCGCAGCCATCGACGCCCCACTCGCCGACGGTCTGCATGCGCGCTCGGGTGAAGGAGAAGAAGAACGAAATACCCAGCAGGCAATAGAGCGCCAGAAAGAAAGCACTCTCGAGACGCCGAACCTTCTCCCACCGCGACGTGGCCAGCAGGATCGCTCCGAGGACCAGACAGGGCGCATCGACGACCTTGAATTCAGAGTTTGTGCCCCAACCGGCGAGGGTGACGGCGCATGCACCGAGCGCAAGCAGATCGAGCGAGGTAAACCGGCCGCGAAACAGGTCCGCGGCCGCGACCGCAAGAACCCATACGAGGATCGGCAGCACCGGGAGGTAGGCGATCAGGAAGGTGGTGCCCGTGCTTAGGATGCGAATGCCGAAGAGGAATTCGTGGGGCACCATGCGCGATTTGAGCTGGAGATAGATATGCCAGGTCTCTCGCAAAGATGTGTGGACGGGGAGCAGCAGAAGCGAGGCCGCACCGATGGCGAGCCCGAGAGCGAGAACCGCCTTCCACCAGGGCTGCTTTGAGAGCAGAAGCGCGAGTGTGCAGGCCACGAGCGCCGGCAGCGCCGTGTTGGGCTTCGCGAGGACAAGCAGGCATTCCGCCAGGGCAAGATGGGCCAGCAGCTCCCACTGCGCGCCTGGAGGAGCGTCCGGCATCTGGATCAGGGCAAAGGTGGCGGCAATCGCGTAGAGCGCAGCGGCCTCGGTCCAGGAGGAGTGCCAGGGATGGCCGACGATGAGCAGCGGCAGCATTTCAAGCACGGCAAAGGTGACCGCCAGACGCAGGAGGAGCGCATCGGCGAAGCGGCCCCGCAGCAGCAGGAGAGCGCGCATGCCGAGAAGCGCGATCAGAAACGAGAAAAGAGCGGATGTGAGCGAAAGCGCGATCCAACGTACCCCGAAGACGCGGAAGGCCGCGGCGGCCGCGAGATAGATAAGAGGAGGAAAGGTACAGATGAAGTCACGATTGGGAATCTGCCCCGAGAGGACGCGCCAACCCGCATCGATCAGTGGGCTGAGGTCGTACCCGCCGAAGCGGCGCTGAAGAATCAGAACCGTGAACAGGCAAACTCCGGCCAGAAAAGCAGCGATGCCTGCCCAGGCGTACCAAAACAGGCGTCGTTCCATGCAGGCAATTGTAACAGTGGCGGATTTCCGGGCTTTGGGTCTGAAAACAAGAGGGACACAGCGCGCGGGGGCGGTGCTGCATCCTGTGCTTTGTAGAGAGCGTGTCGCTGCAAGGGCATGAGAGGCAAAGCATCACGGCCCGGGAGTGCCGAGATTGGGTTGGGGAATCGGGCGAGGCCGGTGCGCGTAGGATCGAAGCATGGTCGCGGCACACCCTCGCCATTGGATCCAGAAGAACTACCGCTCCTTCAACGGGCTTCGCGGGGTGGCGATTCTGATGGTCTTCTACTCTCATCTTGGCCGCATCGCCAGCCCGCTGTTCCACGCAGGCCTGGCCTGGACCGGCGTGGACCTGTTTTTTGTTCTCTCCGGGTTTCTGATTACCGGCATTCTTTACGAGAGCAAATCCAGTCCGAGCTACTTCCGTGACTTCTACATCCGCCGCTCCCTTCGCATCCTGCCGATGTATTGGGGCGTGCTCACCGTAATCCTTGTCGTTACAATCCATCGCCATTTGCATCTCGTACCCGCGCTCGTTCCCGACTTTCTCTTTGTTCAGAACCTTTTGCGACGGCACGTTCTTTTGCACCCTACGTACCTGAACCCCATGTACCTGTTGGCGAGCGGTCCGAAACGCTTGCCGCTGGAGTTGAGCGTACTTTGGAGTTTGTGCGTCGAAGAGCAGTTCTACCTGCTCTGGCCGTTTCTTGTGCGTTTCATAGCACGACGTGATCGGTTGTTACTTCTCGCGCTCGGCGGGGCTGCCTGCGTGTTGTTCGTCCGTTTGCTGCTATGCCGCGTCGACTCAACGGCGGTGCGCCTCACCAACTACGTGTACTACACCCCGTTCACGCGCTTCGACAATCTGCTGATCGGTGCCGCGCTGAACCTTTGGCTGCAGCACAAGAAGCTCACGCGGGAGCAGCTGCGACGACTTTCCAGCTGGACATTCTTTACGGCAGCCGGCGTGCTCGCGATTGGCTTGCTGGTGGCGGGCCAGAACTCGCCCGCGAACGAGACCAACCCGGTGAACCAGAGCTACGGCTACACGCTGGTGGGCATCGCCGCGGGAGCAGTGCTGCTGCGCTCGCTGGACGACACGTCGCGCATGTCGCGGGTTCTGCGTAACCCGTGGCTGCAGGCGCTCGGCCGAGTCAGCTACGGCTTTTACGTGCTGCACTTCCTTTGTCCGCAAATGTACGTTTCCTGGGCGGAGGCGCATGCGCAACCGATACGTCTGCTGCTGTTGCCCGTTACCTTCCTGGCGTTGTTTGGGCTCGCCTCGCTCAGCTTCCACTATTACGAATCTCCGTTTCTTCGCCTGAAGCAGCGGCTTGCGCCAGGGCATCGGAGTGTTCCGTCCGGATCGGGCAAGATCTTTGCCGCGTAGGAGGTGACAGCGGAGCGAGGCTACGCGCTCGGCGCCGGGTATACGGTCGTCAGCTCCCGTTGTTCGTAACGAGCTTCGGCGCGAGCCGCCAGACGTGAGCCCAGGTTGATCATGGGCTTTTCGACGAGATGGTATCCGGTGACCGAGAAGACCGCGATGGCGGCGAACTCGATCGCGAGCTGCAGAACCAGGGGCTTGCCGGGGAGCAGGTAGAACGCCAGCACCAGGGCGAAGGAATGAAACAGGTAGATGCCGTACGAGTACTTTGCGACTTCGTGACTTGCGCGAACGAGCCAGGGCGCGCGAATCTGGCGGAAGCTGGCGAGGCCCAATCCGAGGGCGAGGCAAAAGGGCCAGGATCGAAACGTATTGGGCTTCAGGAGATACAGAGCCGTGAGCAGCACGACAAAGAACGGCAGAGTCCAGCCGGGCAGAACGGGTGTTCTTCGGCGATAGGTGATGTAGGCCATGACACCGCACAGGAAGTCCGGCACAACCACCGCAAAGTCGTTCCCCGACGAAGAGAAATGCTGGTGCACAAAGACGACGAGAAAGGCCCAGAGCAGCAGCACAGGCCAGAGGGAGAAGTTGTTTCGGACGAAGAAGAAGAGGGCGGGCAGGAAGAGATACATCTGTATCTCGAGCGGAAGGGTCCAAAGAACGCCGATGACATTTAAGCCGCGGCCAAGGTTCTGCATCAGGGCCAAGGTCTCGAGCAGGCTACGAACCGGAAGAGGATGCGGTGGATGGTTGAAGTAGCCCATAACGGGCGCGTGAAAAAGAAAGACGCAGAGGATCGCGACCCAGGCCAGCGGATAGATGCGAAAGACACGGCGGATGTAAAAGTCGAGGGTGTGCGGCTTTCGCTCGAGCGACCACATGAGCACCAGGCAGGTGTGGACGAAGAACATATAGACGCCGACATCGCCGAGCCAAAACGTGCTCCAGCGGCCGACCGTCTGGATGCCGTTTGCCAGAAAGGAGTGATCGATCACGACAAAGAGGACGGCCATGGAGCGGAGCAGGTCGAGGTTGGGCTTGAAGGTCATCTGGTCAGCCGGGCGGCGCTGGTGTCAAGTATAGTGGCAGCCCTCGAGCTGGATGAGCGGCAGGTGGACCGCGTGCCGAAGACCTCCCTCGGCGTACAGCCGGTTTGACAAGCCGCGGCGGTCAGCCGATGGAGTTGAGAGCGTGTCTGCCGTGGGCGGCGCATCGACACGTACCGGAACAGGGTCTCTGCAGATTCCCTGACGGGGTGCCCGTAGAGGGACCATTCTGAACGGAGGTGTGGACAAGGCGGCGGTGTGGGGCATACACACGAAACAGGAGTATGCCGAAGAGAAGAGATCGTGAGGCGCAATGCGAAAGCTGCTGGTGTTGCTGGTGCTGGGGTTCGTGGTGCTGGTGATGGTGTATCGCCAGCGGCTGTTTTTGCGTGACCCGCTGGGCAGGGTGGAGCGCGCGGGCGTGCGGCAGGAAGGCGAGAAGGTGTTTATCAACTATTCGAACGATGTGCTGCTGCAGGCTCCGGATGGGACGCAGCCGATCCTGGTGCAGGGCCGCGGAGCGACGCCGGGACAGCCGGAGCATCTATGGTGCGTGCGGGAGCTGATGTGCGTGACCGACGCGGACATCGCGACGGTGTACCCGCTTGGGCCGAAGCAGACACCGGTGATGTCCAGCGACGAGGTGCACTTCAACGACGCCAGCGGGGTGAGTGTGGCGGTGCAGCTGCGGTGAGGCAGAGGCAGTCCGCGCTGTTCGTCTCGGGTTCGAAGATTCGCTTTCTACTTGCGGTTGGGGTAGGTGGCTGTGAGCGTCAGGATTTCGTAGGGGTGGATGGGCGCGGTCACGGTGTCGCCGTTGAGCGAGACGGAGGTGGGCTCGGGCTTCTCCATCAGATTGGTTTCGGCGGCCGCGGTTGCTCCCGGCGGCACGTGCAGTTTTACGGTCGACTCCTTGCCGGCCCACTCGACGAGGCGAAAGACGAGCGCGTCGGAATCTTCGGCCTTTTTGACGGCGGTGAGGGTGACGTTCGGGTTCTCAACCGCGATCCACGAGTGCTCCGGGGGTAGGCTGCCGGCGTGCGCGGTGACCTGCATCGCGGCAAGCGGGTAGTTCATTTCGTAGCCGCGGTGCATGGTCTCGGCCTGCTTCCAGGTGCCGGCGTGCGGGTAGAGAGCGTAGCGGAAGTCCTGCGGTCCGCGGTCGGCTTCGGGGTCGGGCCAGGTGGGGGAGCGGAGCAGGGTCAGGCGCAGTACGTTGCCGGCGTCGTCGTAGCCGTACTTGGAGTCATTCAGCAGCGAGAAGCCGTGCTGCTCGTTCCCGAGGTCGGCCCAGCGCATGGCGGGAACTTCGAACTGGGCTTTCTGCCAGGAGTTGGTGCGTTCCGTGGTGCGCTCGATGGTGCCGTAGGGGATTTCGTAGGTTGCGCGGGGAGCCGTGGCGGAGAGCGGGAACGCGGCCTTCAGCAGAACGTGGGTTTCGTGCCAGTCGACGTGGTTGTTGATCTCGACCGTATCGGCTCCGGCGTCGAGCGAAATATCCTGCACGAACTTCGACGATTGCCACGCGCGTGTGATGTGTACGGTGGCGCGCAGCGGGCCGTGGTCGGTGAGGGAGATCGAGTCGAGCGCCTGAATGTTGGTGGGGGGGACGTCGAGGGTTCCGGGATCGATGTTCCAGGCATCGTAGTCGCGCGGCGTGTCCTTGAAGGCCTGCAGCTGATTGCCGCAGGCGTTTGGCGCGAGCGTCTCGGTACCGGTTCTTTCGTCTTTGAGACTCGTGATGCAGCCGGTCTGGCCGTCGATGGTGACCGACAGATGCTCGTTCGCGAGGGTAAAGGAACCGGACTGCTGGGTCGCGCTAAGTTTTGTGCCGGTGGCGGTTGCTTTTCCCGGTTTTGCCGGAACAGCGTGCAGCAGTTTGTAACCAAGGGAGGGCACATCCTCCGCGCGAGCCAAGACAGTGAAGGTGTCGGTGTTGTCTTCGTGGTGCAGCGCCTGTGTAAGAAGGGGCTTGTTGTGGGTGTCGAGCAGCTCGATTGCGTCGGCGTGCTCGGGCAGTTGCACGCTTACCTCGACGGTTCCGGAGCGCGGCCAGGCGAGTGGATTCAGGAGCAGCACCGGCGTCTCTCCGGCTTTGCCCCCGGAGGTCGGTCGGGTATCGATCTCTGCCGTGAGCGTGTGCAGGGAATCTTCGCTGATGTCGCGATCGGAGTGGAAGACGACGCTATAGTCGGCCTGAGCGTCCTTGTAGATGACGCCGATGCCGGAGCCGGCGGCAAGATCGTGGAAGGTGTTGAAGGTGATCTTCTTCCAGGAGTCAGTGAACTGGTCGTTGGGGTAGGGCCGGCCGGCGATCCAGGCGAGCGAGGCGAGCTTTTCGGCGTCGATCGTGGCAACTTCACTGCGGCGCATGCTGGCCTTGTGTTTGGCCTGGGTGGTGAAGATGCCGCGGTGGTACTCGAAGTAGAGTTCGTCACGCCAGGTTGGGATGGAGATCTGTCCGGCGGGCGAAGCCTCGATTTTGTAACCGTTCCAGATCTTTTGGTAGTTCCACGTGGGCGCGTCGGGGTTCAGCTTGGGCTGGACGGTGTCGAAGTAGTGCTGCGCCGTGCCGAACTGCATTGCCGGAATTGCCAGGTCGAGCTTCGGCTGGCCGGCGACCTCGCTGGTTGCGGCGATGTAGTGCACGCCCTGGTCGAGAATGGCGCGCGTGGGCCCGCCTCCGTGGTCGCCGACGCCGTAAAGGTCCATCATGTCGGTCAGGCCGGGGTTGCGCTCGGCGGACTGGGCAAAGTCGCGCGAGAGTCGAATGGGATCAAGGTCAGTGTGGGCGTAGTCTGTCGGAAAATACGTGAGCACCTTGGAGCCGTCGGGCGACTGCCACCAGAACATGCGGAATGGCAGCTGGTTGGTGTCGTTCCAGTGCATCTTCTGGGTGACAAAGTAGTCCAGGCCGGAGCGCTTGTAGATCTGCGGGAGCTGCCAATTGTAACCAAACGAGTCCGGGTTCCAGCCAATGCGCGCGGTCACGCCATACTGCTTTTGGAAGAAGCGGTTGCCGAGCAGGAGTTGACGCACCTCGGTTTCGCCGTCGGGCAGAACCAGGTCCGGCTCGACCCACATCCCGCCGACGACCTCCCACCGGCCGTCCTTGATGCGTTGCCGGATCTGGTCGTTCAGTGGAGGATACTTTTCCGCCATCCAGGAGTAGTACTGCGCGGCGGACTGCGAGTAGGTGTAGCCGGGGTACTCGTCCATGAGCTGCACCGCGGTGGTGAAGGTGCGTTTGACGACATCGACGGTTTCGGTCGACGGCCAGAGCCAGGCGGCGTCGATGTGCGCGTTGCCGGTGAGGTTGTAGTGGATCTGCGCGAGAACGGGGCGAAGCGGTTCGAGGATGGTCTGCGCGCTGCGGAGGGAGGCGTCGAAGCGGGCCTGGTTGGCGGAGGCGAGGGCGTCGGTGTCGATGGCCGCGACCGCCTTCTCGAGCGTTGCATCGAGGTCGGTGCGCGGAGTCGGGAGAACGGGCAGCAGGTTCGCGGCGCTCATGATTTCGACCCGGAGATCCTGCGGGTTTGGCCGGGTAGCGGTCGCGGCGGTGGGCTCGACCTCGAGCCGAACGCCGCGGAAACGCTTCTCATCGACGGTGTGGAGGAGCTTGACGGCGACATCGATCTTGTCCCCGGGGCGAGCGGGCTCGAAGAGCACGATCGGCTCGAGATCGTCGCCGAGCGCGACGCGGCGGCCGTTGAAGTAGATGATCTCGGGCATGGGCCCGTTGGCGTCGGCCTCGAACTGAAAGGTGATGCGGGATCCGGAGATGTCGTAGCCGTGGAGCGTCTTGGGCACCTCGATGACGCGGCGGTACCAAACGGCGTCGTTGGGCGCGGTCGTGTGCGGCTGGACGACGGTCCAGGAGCTGGTGTCGGCGGTTTCGCCGTGCGGCAGGTCACCGGCATGGAAGCGCCAGTCGGGCGCGGACATGGAGGTGAGATCGCCGAGGGCCTGCAGCTTGGTCTCCGCGGCGGGCGAGAGTTTCGCCTGCGGGTGATCGCGGAGAAACGACTGGGCGTGAAGCGACGACACACCGGCGAGGATGGTGAGGGATGCGGCGGCAACAGCGAAAGAACGCATGCGCGCAAGAGTATCAGGGCAAGGGGTTGGGTTGGAAACGATTTCAGGTGGGTTCGCGGACGGACGGTGGGGAGGCCGCCGGGGAGCGGGCGATGCAGACGCGTGGGATGCCGGCAAGGTCGTCGAGGACGTGGACGTCGCGCCAATCCGCCAGGAGCTGGGTGAGGCTGGTTCGCTGGCCGGCGCCGAACTCCAGCGCGAGCAGGCCGCCAGGACGAAGCGCGCGGGCGGCCTGCGGGACGAGGCGGCGGTAGAGGTTGAGGCCGTCGGGACCGGCGAAGAGGGCGAGCGCAGGCTCGTACTCGCGGATCTGGGGGTGGAGCGACGAGCGGTCGGTTTCGGGGATGTAGGGCGGATTGGAGACGATGGCGTCGAGGGGAGGTTCGCCGGCGGCGAGGCTGCTGAGCAGGTCGGAGTGCAGGAAGGTGATGCGGTGATCGAGGTGGTGTGCGCGGGCGTTTTCGCGGGCGATCTCGAGCGCGGCTGCGGAGAGATCGAGGCCGGTGATGCGGGCGTTCGGCAGGTGCGCGGCGAGCGCGAGGGCGATGGCTCCGGAGCCGGTGCCGACATCGGCGATGTGGAGGGGTTGGAGCTCCGGGAGGGGTGATGGCGCGAAGTGGGAGAGGACGGCTTCGACGAGGAGCTCGGTTTCGGGGCGCGGGATGAGCGTCGCGGGCGTGACGCGGAGGGCGAGGCCGAAGAACTCCTGGGTTCCGGTGATGTACTGGATGGGCTCGTGGGCGAGGCGGCGACCGATGGCGGCGGCGAAGGTTTCGCCGTAGTCGGCGGTGGCGGCGATGATCCCGC
>CALMVL010000111.1 GCA_937873265.1 uncultured Granulicella sp. | reverse complement strand
TGCTGCGGGTGCATGCGGTGGTGGAGCAGGTTTTGCATGGGGAGCCGGTGCGGTTGGAGTGAGAGACGTTCCGTTATCGGCGTTTACAGGGACTCACGTGCTCGGAGGGTAGTTCTACCCTTCCGGCGTACGTCTCCTCCCTCACTCTCGCCGTTTGTCAGCGCTTACTTCCCTCCCGTGCAAGGTCCACAAACTGACGCACAATCGGCCGCTGATCCCCATTCCTTAACGCCAACTCCACCACGCTCGTCATGGTCACTCCTCGCAGTGGCACGCACACTACTTCTTCCGTCGCAATTCGCCGCACACATGCTGGCGCCACCGAAACGCCCAGACCCGCACCCACCAGCCGCAAAATACTCAGCCAGTGCGATGCTTCTTGTACTATCTGCGGCCGGAATCCATGCTCCTCAAACACCGTCATCGGCTTTTCGAACGCCCGCGAGCCCGCGCTTCGCGGGTAGTAGACAAACGGATCACTTCGCAGCATTCCCGGCGAAACACTCTTCTGGCCTGCACACGCATGTGTTAACGGCAGTACCGCTACATAGGGTTCTTTGAAGATTTCCGTCGTCGTCATCGTTTCCTGGCCATCGCCGTCCCGCAGCAGTCCTACGTCCAGCGATCCGTTCTCCAGACCCTCCGCCACCTGCGAGGTAAACGACTCATGCAGGTGCAGCTGCACTCCCGGAAACTGAGCTCGATATTTCCCGAAGATGCGCGGCAGCGTGGTCAACATCGCCGAGCCGACAAACCCGATGTGCAGCGATCCCACCTTTCCTTCACCAATCCTTCGCGTCTCTTCGATGTCCCGCTGCACGATCGACAACGTCCTTCGCGCCCGCTCCAGGTAGGCTTCTCCCGCGCTTGTAAGAGCAACCGAACGAGACGTCCGCACGAACAACGCAAATCCTAGCAACTCCTCAAGCCTGCGAATCTGCTGCGAGAGCGGCGGCTGCGACAGATGCAGCCGCTCCGCCGCCCGGCCAAAGTGCAACTCTTCCGCGACAGCGACGAAGTAGCGAAGATGCCGAAGTTCCACGTCCTGATCCATAGCGCTCACGTCTTGATCTGAAACAACAAGATATTGGACGTCAGAAGGCGCTGCTTGGCAAACTGTATTTCAGGAAAGGAAACCGCTCATGTCTGTCAGCAACGCTCTCGCAGCATCCAACATCACGCCGACCTCCGGCCGAGCAATCGAAATTCGAGCCCTGCTACCCGGCGACGACACTACCGCCTTCCGCACCCTTAATGAAGAGTGGATCGCGCGTTACTTCACCATCGAAGACCGCGACATCGAGATTCTTAGCGACCCTGAAACCACCATCCTGCGCAAAGGCGGATCTATTTTCATGGTCTACGCAGACAATTCTCCAGTCGGCTGCGTCGCTCTGATTCCCCTCGGCCACGGAGTCTATGAACTCTCGAAGATGGCTGTTTCGCCGCTGCTCCGCGGTGGTGGCCTTGGGCGTCGCCTCCTACACCACGCCATCGCGCAGGCCCGCCTTCTCGGAGCTACGTCGCTCTTTCTCGGCAGCAACACCCGCCTTGCCGCCGCCGTCCACCTCTACGAGTCTGTCGGCTTCCGCCACGTTCCGCCCGCTTCCCTCCCGCCCAGTCTCTACAGTCGCGCCAACGTCTTCATGCAGATGTCCTTATAAATCGACGCTGCACGTTAAACGAAAGAGGTCCGCTGTTTCTGATCGGGGGCAGGAGACGCCCTACGCAACAAGACGTGAAAGCATGTCACAACCTTAGCGAAGCTAAGCCTGCGCCTCCCGAATCCTTCCACAAGGCTTTTGTCTGGCGCCCTAGGTTAAGTCCTGTGATGTCGCATTAGCGAATTTTTGGGGGTTGGCGGCGAGGATTTGTTCGTAGAAGCGTTCGTAGTGGGGGATGATGCGGGTGGT
>CALMVL010000110.1 GCA_937873265.1 uncultured Granulicella sp. | reverse complement strand
CGGCGGGTGCGGACGTAACTTCTCCCAGGTGCGAGCGTCTGATGCTGCGTTTGACTCCAGCGCGGGCGCAGTGCCTTCACGGTGCTTCCGACCCGAGCCTGGATCGGGAGAACATATGCGTGTTTCGATGCTCGGTTTGTTACTGCTTTCGGCGCTTTTGCCGGATCCAAGCGTTGCTCAGAAGGAGACGCACACCCCGGTTGCCCTGGTCGAGCTGTTTACGTCCGAAGGCTGCTCCAGCTGCCCTCCCGCCGACGAGGTCTTGCGACAGGTCAACGGGGAGAAGACAAAGGACGGTGTGCTCGTCATCGGGTTGAGCGAGCATGTGAGCTACTGGAACCGGCTTGGGTGGACGGATCCGTTTTCTTCAGACGTGCTTACGCAGCGGCAGAATGACTACAGCGATCGCTTCCGCACCGAGGGTCCGTACACGCCACAGATGGTTGTCAATGGCCGCGAGCAGCTCGTGGGGAGCGATCGCAGTGCGTTGGAGACTGCGCTGGCTCAGGAGGCTCGTCGGCAACCGATTGAGCTGCATATCATAAAAGCGGCTCTGGGCGCCGGGCAGGTTACGTTTCAGTACAGCGCGTCCGGTGTGCCGGCGAACAGTTCCCTTGCGATGATGGCAGTGTTTGTGGACGACAGTGCTCGGTCGAATGTGCGACGCGGCGAGAACGCCGGCAGGTCGCTCGATCACGTGTTTGTGGTTCGCACGCTGACCCGCGTAGCGACCCTGCGGGGCAATCAGCAGAAAGACGTGCTTCTGGCACTGCCGGCCGCAGCTCGGACTTCGGGAAGGCATCACCTTGTGGTGTTTGCGCAGGAGCCGGACCTCGGTGCGATCGTGGGCGTAGATGCCAAGCCGCTGTAAGTGGCGAGAGATCGTCAACTTGAGCCGGCTGATTCCACAGATGGCCGGAACGGTTAGAGTGGACCACAAGGACGTACGCACGTGATGACGTTTGAAGCGGATCGGGAACAGGACGTGCTACTGAAGCAGCGACCCTCGTGGATCATAGCTGTCACGAGCTTTTTGTTCATCCTGTTGCAGAGCGCGTGTACCGCGGTCATGGCGATCAGCGGAGTGCGTGTGGTGATCGGGCTGGGAGCTTTGGCGGCGGCTGCGGGACTTGGCCGGCCGGCGACGGGCTTCCATGCGGATCTGTTTCGCATTCCGATGATGATTGTTGCCGTCCTTGGCTCAGGGATCAATCTGTATGTGATCTGGCGTCTTCGACGGCTTCGTTCGAGAGCATCCGCGCAGTGGCGCGCCAGGGCGATCAGCAGCAAGGAGCGCCGCTCGGAAACTCTGCAGATGGCGCTTGCCCTGTTGACGTTGGTGCTTGTCGCGGCGGAATGGATGACTCACCGCATTGTGCACAACGTGTCCTAAGCTGAACAGCAGCGCTTACCGATCCTGCGCTCGGGCGAACTCAAGATCGAGCTTGGCATGCAGTCGCTCGCTGAAGCCCACGGGCAGTTCGAAGACACGCTCATCAGCGGTAAGGATGATGATGTTGCGGGTCGAATCAAGGATGGCAGAGCAGATCCCGCAATGGTCGAGGTGTCGCTGGACGAGCTCGCGCGTCTCCACAGACAGCGTTCCGTCGATGTATTCGGAGAGATAGTCCCACACATGCTTGCAGGCTATGACCATGGCAACCACCTCTTCTTCTGGGGTTCGAGGCGCTTGAACCTTGGGGCTAGATCTTTCTGCAGCAGAGTCCGGGCGCGATGGAGACGCACCTTGACATTAGCGATGGTGATGCCCAGCGCTTGGGCAGCTTCCGCACCATTCAGGCCTTCCACGTCGCGCAGCAGAAAGACATTTCGGTAGATGTCCGGCAGGGTTCCGACCGCTCGCTGGAGCATGTGGCGGACCTCTAATCGCTCGACGGACTCCGAGGGGATTTCGCGCCAGTCGCGCAGCAGGGCCGGCGAGACACCTCCCTGCTCCTCGGGCACGTCCAGGGATTGCGTTCGGGCGGTGGATCGGCGGCGAAGACGGCCGCGGGCTTCGTTCAGCGCGATGCTGATTAGCCACGTGCTGAACTTGGCCTCTGCACGGAAGTCCGCGAGATTGCGGAACGCTTTGAGGAACGCCTCTTGCGCCACGTCCTCGGCGTCGGCTTCGTTCTTCATGTAGGAGAGCGCCATCATAAAAACGCTTCGTTCGTACGGTCGAATCAGCTCGTGATAGAGATCCGTATTTCCCGCCACGATGGAGGCGATCATCTTCGATTCATCGCGGGCTTCGAACGGTGAGACGGTCATAGAGGCGTCGTCGACGATCAAGTGCAGCGCCCGTGTGATGCGGTCTGTGTGGTTCGGTTACAGGTCGGAGCAGACAAGGAGGCAATCTCAGGTGGAGTAATCGGCGTTGATCCGGACGTACTCCGCCGTGAGATCGCAGGTGATGAAGCGGCAGCTAGCGTCGCCGAGTCCGAGATGGATCGCAATGGTGTATTCACGTGCGAGCATCGCCTGGTGCGTGGCGGCTCTATCGAAGTGCGGAGATCGGACGCCCCTCGCAAAGACGGGTTGCCCACCGATGTCGATCGTCATGCGCTCCGGCTGGATGAGGATGCCACTCCGGCCGGCGGCGGCAAGCAGTCGACCCCAGTTCGGGTCGGCGCTCGACCAGGCGGTTTTGCAGAGAGGCGATGTAGCAATCGTCTCCGCAACGATCCGCGCGTCTTCTTCCGTCTCGGCGCCGTCGATGGCCAGCGTGACCACATGGCCGACGCCCTCGCCATCATCCACGATCTGAGAAGCAAGCGATCCGCAGACGAGGTGAAGCGCATTCAGAAAGGCTTCGCGGACGCGTTCGTCGAGCTGGATGCCGCTGGCTCCGCTGGCGAGCAGGAGGACGGTATCGTTGGTGCTGGTGTCGCCATCGATGGAGATGCTGTTGAAGCTGCGATCGACCGAGGCCTCAAGCAGCGCGCGCAGTTCGGCGGATTCGGCCAGGAGATCGGTAAAGAGATAGACCAGCATGGTCGCGTGCGCGGGCTGTGCTGACCCCTCGTCGCTCACAGGCAGTCCGAGCTGCGGGTGGATCATGCCTGCGCCCTTGGCGGCTCCAAAAATGCGCACTTCGGTGCCATCCACGTCGATCACGGCGCGGGCGACCTTGATGCGGGTGTCTGTCGTGAGGATCGCCTGAGCAAAGAGTTCGGCGTGGGCGGGTGTGCTGCCGAGCGATTTCGCGAGCTCGGGAACGGCGGCGACCACCTTGGCCGTCGGAAAGGGAACGCCGATGATGCCCGTGGAAGACGGGAAGACCTCGTCGAAGATGCAGCCCGCGTGCTCGGCGGCGACCACGCAGGTGTTTCGGCAGGCTTCCATGCCCGCCTCGCCGGTAGCGCAGTTCGCGTTACCGGCATTGACCAGGACCGCGCGGACACGCCCGCCAGTGGCGAGCAGGTGACGCCGTCCAATGGTGACGGGCGCGGCAACAACGGCATTGCTGGTGAAACAAGCTGCGGCGGCGCCACCCGCAGAGACAGTCGCCATGGCCAGATCGAGGTCTCCACTCACTTTTATGCCGGCTCGCACGCCGCCCCATCGAAATCCAGCGGGGAGGCCCTTGTGCTCAGTCCCTGTTTGCCTAGCCATCATTCCACTGTACAGCGGAAGCAGGGCTCACCAGCCGACCCGGCCTCCTCTGATGAAAAGCGGTTGCGTATATGCTAGACATTCGGTCCCGCGCGTCTAGGAGCGTTGGTGAATCCGGCTCAGAGGAAGCCGACATGCTGCTGCAGCAACTTCGCGAAGAGGTTCTTGAGGCCAATCTGGAACTGGTCAAGCGCGGTCTGGTTTTGTACACCTTCGGCAACGCGTCGGGCGTGGATCGGGTGCAGGGCCTCGTCGTCATCAAACCTTCCGGAGTTGACTATGACGACCTGCGGCCGGAGCACATGGTGGTGACGGACCTGCATGGGACGGTGGTCGAAGGAACACTGCGGCCATCGTCGGACCTGGACACGCACACGTTGCTCTATCGTGAGTTTCCGACGATCGGTGCGGTGGTGCACACGCATTCGGAGTACGCCACTTCGTTTGCGCAGGCGGGATTGTCGATTCCCCCGCTCGGGACAACGCACGCCGACTACTTCTACGGCGCGATTCCCTGCACCGACCCGCTTCCCGACGAGGCCATCGGCGAACGATACGTGCACGAAACGGGTCTGGCCATTGTTCGTTGTTTTCGCGGGCAACGTTCCAGCCCAACAGTGCGTAGCCAGGCGCAAGGCGAGGCGGACATGGAGACCGCGTCAGTGATCGCGGCGGGTGGGAACTCCGCGCGGCCAGAGCGGGCCGAGCCCATCGACCCGTTGGCAATTCCAGCCTGTCTGGTGGCGGGGCATGCTCCGTTCGTGTGGGGCAGAACCGCAAAGCAGGCGGCCCACCATGCCGTGGTTCTTGAGGCGGTTGCTCGCATGGCTTTCCGTACGCTTACGCTTCGCGCCGAGGCCAAGGAGGTCTCGCAGGCGCTTCTCGATCGCCACTACTTCCGCAAACATGGCTCCAAAGCGACCTATGGCCAGAACACCTAGCCGCTACTTTTCGCTGCTCGGGGGTACCAGCCCTTTCAGCCGAAGGTAGAGCGCCAACGTCGCGTACTGCTCGTTGTCGTGAGACACATTGCCCCAGGCCAAACTAAGGCGGGCGCGCGACATCGGACCAACCGTCACACTCTGCATCAGATTCGCCGCGGAGAGCGAAGCATAGGCTTTGTCACACTCGGCAAACGACGCCTGCAGAGCCGCCACGATCGCCGCCTTGTCGGCAGTTTCGGGCGGGACCTTAGCCTCCGAGGCCGTTCCGTTCAGCGCTCCACAGCTCCGCAGCTGCGCCTCCGTCACGTGATTCACCACCCGTGCAAACGTTCGCACCTCGGGCGTTGGCCGAAAGCTATACGCGTCCCCAGGCATCTTGTCGGCCGCCTTGAGAAGGTTACCCTTCAGCGAAGCATAGCTGCGCTGTACATCCGAAACGGCACTGGTCGGCATTGGAAGCGTGCCAGAGTCCCCCGTGGTCGTCGAGGCTCCGGGTGGCGTTTGACCGTTGAGCACCCCCGCCATCACGAGCATGGCAAAACAACGCTGTACAGGCTTCAACCTCACGGATCCTCCCGAATCATCTGAAGTGACAGATGGACATCCTCTCGCAACCGCGCCGGTCCTGCAACTCGCTCGCGAACGGGTGCGCGCCTATTTTGCCATGGAGACATGGATGTGCCGCTCAGAGACTCACGTTGATCCTACTTCCCTTTGCCGAGCTTTCGCGGGCCAACTCGATCATTCGCAACACCCGCCAGCCATCTTCGGCGGTGACGGGCGGTGGCGCAAGACCGAGGATGGCGTCCCGGACTCCGGCGTAGAAGAGCCGGTAATCGCCCGCGAGGGTGGGGACGAAGCGGCGGTCCAGCTCGCTAGGGCGGGACGTGTCGCGGGCGGTGACCAGCTCGCCCCAGGCGGCTGGTTCTTCCTCGAGCCAAACCTCCGTAGAGCCAAGCCGTGGAACGGTCGCCCCACTGACCAGTGCCGGCTCCTGCTGGTCCAGGCCCCATTTGCGGTAGCTCCCATCCGTTCCGTGCAGAAGGTAGCGGGGGGCGGGTTGGGCGGCAATCATGGTCGAGCGGCAAAGAACACGGGTCTCCGGGTAGCCAAGGGTGATATCGAAGGCGTCATCGATCTGCGTGCCGACCCGGTCTCTGCGGATGTCCGCCTGAACCCATGCGGGCGGGCCGAAGAGCGCCATCGCCTGGTCGAGCAGATGTGGTCCCAGGTCCATGAGCAGGCCGTTGGCCTCTCCGTTGGCCTCTTTCCACGTGCCGACACGCGGAACTGGGCGAAATCGGTCAAAGTGCGATTCAAGCGAGGTCACGCGGCCGACCTCCTCGTCGCGGAGGATGTGCACGAGCGTTAGGAAGTCCCCATCCCAGCGGCGGTTATGAAAGGGGGCGAGCACCAGGCCCTGCTCTGTGGCGCGGTCGAGCATGGCTTCGGCCTCGGCTGACGAGCCTGCCATTGGCTTGTCGACGACGACGTGCTTGCCGGCGGCAAGGGCGCGCATTCCGAGGTCGAAGTGCGTCTGGTTGGGCGTTCCCACCACCACGAGCTGGATATCTGGGTCGATCAGGGCGTCATCAACTGAGCGAAGAATGCGCACGCCGGGCCAGGCATCGGCTGCATCGGACCCGGATCTCTGGACGATCGCATGAAGACGAAGGCCGGGAACGGCGTTAACAAATGGTGCGTGAAAGACGCGTCCTGCAAGGCCAAAGCCTAAAACCGCCACTCCAATCTCTTCTGCCATGCGACCTATCTCCTTGCTGGCCCACTCCGGACTCAGGCAAAACACCGCGTCAGTGACGTTTCGATCAGGCTCATGTCAGCGAAAGCATTCGCTTGGAGGCGAAAAAGTTGCGCTTCCGTTCAAGTTTTTGAAGATCTTGCGTACACAGCCGCATCCACATACACGAACAGTACATGAACCTTCCGAGGGTTTGACGACCACGGTGTGGCCGAGGCAAGTACAGGTACGATAGAGACGATGATTCAAACACACTCAGCACAGCGCATGGGCGGCGTCTGTCTGCTGGCAGCAGCTCTCCTGTCCTTCTCCGCTGTCGATGGGCTCGCGCAGGCCAGCCCCGGCGGTACCACAGGGTCCAGCGCGTCGAGTTCGGGAAGCAGCAGTAGTTCGTCGGGCGGGGCCTCCGCGCAAACCGTGCAGCAGGGCCAGCAGCTGCTTTACAACGCCTCGGGATCCAACGGTGCGCAGAGCACGCAGGACTCCTTCCGTGGATCGATCGTCGAAGGTAAGTCGACCGGCGCGGTTCTTGATCTCTCCCTGGATGACGCAATTCGTCGCGGTCTGCGCAACAACCTGGGCCAGATCCTGCGTAACACGGAGATTGGTAACTCCCGTGGGCAGAAGCTGGAGCAGCTTCAACCACTGCTGCCGACCATCAACGGAACCGCGAGCATCACGGTCGAGCAGATAAATCTAGCGGCCTATGGCCTTAAGTTTCCCGGGCTGAACCCGATTATCGGGCCGTTTCAGGTCGTCGACTTCCGAGCGTACTTGACGCAAAACCTGATCAACGTACAGTCGATTCAGAACTACATTGCGGCAAAGCACAACTTCGTCGGCACGAAGCTTTCGGCAGAGGATGCCCGCGACATGGTCGTCCTTACGGTCGGCAACGCGTATCTGCTCTGCATCGCCGATGCCGCTCGCATCGAGGCGGTGAATGCTGAGTTGGCTACCTCCAAGGTGACGCTGGATCAGGCTGTGGCCTCGCATGATGCCGGCGTCAGTCCGCGGATTGACGTACTGCGAGCCCAGGTGGATTACCAAAACGAGCAGCAGAATCTTATTTCGACTACCAATCAATTGGCCAAAGACAAGATCGCGCTGGCTCGTGCGATCGGCCTGCCGCTCGACCAGCCCCTTCGCCTGACAGACCTCGTCCCGTTCTCGAGTCTGGACGGTGTTGATCCGGATGCTGCGTTCCGGCAGGCGCTGAACACGCGCAAGGATCTGGCCGCCTCACAGGAGCAGGTGCGAGGTGCGGAGGCGTCCAAGAAAGCCGCCGTCGCCAGCCAGTATCCGAAGCTGGACGTGACCGGAGACTTCGGCGACCTGGGAACGACACCCGGGCATTCTCATGCGACCTACACCGCTACGGGAGAGGTCACCGCGCCGATCCTGCAGATTGCGCAGACGCGCGGGGCGGAAGCTGTGGCTGAGGCTCAGTTGCAGCAGCAACGGGCACAGCTTGCAGACTCAGCACAGCAGGTGAACGCCGACATTCGTGACAGCCTGCTCGATATTCAGGCTGCGGCGAAACTCGTACAGGCGACGCGGTCCAACGTCGACCTGGCGCGTGAGGCATTGTCGGAGGCGCAGCAGCGCTTTCGCGCCGGAATTTCGGATAATCTGCCCGTTTCGCAGGCGCAGAGTCAGACCGAGCAGGCGAATGATCAGTACATCAGCGCGCTCTATCAGCACAATGTTGCCAAGCTGTCGCTGGCGCGTGCGATCGGCGTGGCGGACACCAACTACAAAGACTACCTTGGAGGGAAGTAAGTGGCAGACCAGGATCAGGACCAAAATCAGGGAAACGGCGATCAGCAGGGCGGCGGTGTGCAGACCGCGCAGATCACAGGAACCGTCCAGATCCAGCCGAAGGGGAAGGACGGCAGTGGCAAGGGTGACCAGGCTGATGGCGGCAAGGGCAATGGCGACGCAAAGCAGGATGACAAGAAGAAGGACGAAGAGCCACCTGCGAAGAAGACTCGCCGGACGATCCTGATCGCCGCCGTCGTGCTTCTGCTGATCCTTGCCGGAGGCTTCTTTTACTGGAGGTCTACCTACTCCGAGGACACGGACGATGCGCAGGTGGATGGCGACATCTACCAGGTGAGTTCTCGTGTGACCGGGCAGGTGATCAAGGTCTATGTCGAGGACAATACCAGGGTGCAACAGGGTGATCTGCTCGCAGAAATCGATCCCAAAGACTACATCGTGGCACTCGACCAGGCCCAGGCGAACCTGGCCAGTACGCGGGCTTCTGCCAAGCAGGCGACGACCAACGTTCCAATCACCTCGGTGACGACGCGGACGACAGTGAACACAAGCGGATCGGACGTGACCAGCGCGCAGGCATCGATCGCACAGGCGCAAAAGCAGGCTCAGGCCGCCGAAGCGCGCGTTGCGCAGGCAAAGGCGAATGCGGTGAAGGCACAGCTCGATGTAGACCGGTACACGCCGCTGGTGCAGAAGGACGTCATCAGCAAGCAGCAGTATGACGCTGCCGTGGCGCAGGCTGCCGCCTCGAACGCCGCTGTTTTGGAGGCACAGGCCAATGTGATCGCTCAAGAGGAAGCGACCCGCGAAGCACAGCAGCGGTTGGCGCAAGCTCGATTCCAGCAGGCGCAGGCTGCCAACAACGCACCCAAGCAGATTGCGGTAGAGCAGGCTCGCGCCAGCGCGGCCGATGCGGACGTGCAGCAAGCTGAAGCTCGCGTGGAGCAGGCGCGCCTGAATCTCTCCTATACCAAGATCATTGCTCCCACCGCCGGCATCGTGAATAAGAAGAACGTGGTCGTTGGGGCGAACCTTTCGGTCGGGCAGAACCTGCTGACAATCGTTCCTCTCGCGGACCTTTGGGTCACCGCGAACTTTAAGGAAACCCAGCTCGACAAAATGCGAACCGGGCAGAATGTCACGATCAAGGTCGATGCGCTCGGGGGTCGAAGGTTCTCTGGACAGGTGTCCCAGATTGGTGGTGCGACCGGTTCGCGGCTTTCGCTATTCCCGCCGGAGAACGCGACTGGCAACTATGTGAAGGTGGTGCAACGCATTCCCGTTCGCATTAACTTCACGAACCTCCAGCAGGAAAACGGCGACTACGCGCTTCGACCGGGTTTCTCGGTTGAGCCAAAGGTCGCCGTGAAGTAAACGTTCATCCAGTCAGGATTTCACGGCTGGGTGCTGGCCCTCGGACGTGGCGCTCCTGATGACGTAATCGGCTAACCGTGTCATCTGTTTCGGCATCTAGCGTTGATGTAAGCAGATGTGTGTGAGGAGTAGATGATGGCAGTTGTGATTAAGAAGCCGGCCCCGGGGAGTGACTTTGACACACCCCGCTGGCATGCTGAAGCAAAAGAGATCCAGAAGTTCGGCGATGTGATTCAGGATATGCCTCACCGGCTGGACGCGGATGCGCGAGCGCAGATGGTGGGCCAACTGAACCAGTTGCTGTCGGATTCGATCGTGATTCGCGACATGTATAAGAAGCATCACTGGCAGGTATCCGGACCGACGTTTTACCAGTTGCATAAGCTGTTCGACAAACACTTCGAACAGCAGGTCGAACTGGTAGACACAATCGCCGAGCGGATCCAGTTGCTCGGGGGAGTTTCAATCGCCATGGGAGGCGATGCGCAGGAAATGACGCGGATCCCTCGGCCTCCTCGCGGCAAAGAAGAGGTGCCGGTCCAGATCTCCCGCCTGCTGCAGGCGCATAAGTTGATCATGGAAGAATGCCACGACATAGCCGATGCGGCCGATAAGGTGGGCGACGACGGAACGAACGACATGGTCGTCTCGGAAATCTTGCGTGCCAATGAGCTCCAATCGTGGTTTATCGGCCAGCATCTGGTGGAGATGCCCCTCGTCAATCCCAGATAAGGCACCTTAAAGCAGCTCGAACAGGCCCGGCGAACGCCGGGTCTATTCGTTTTTGCGCACCTATTCCCTATTGCGGTCATCTACGGTACAGTACCCTGAACCGAGAGTTCGATGCCGATCGCCCTAGCCTTTTTCGTACACTACGCCTACCTCATCCTCTTCGTGTGGGTGCTGGTGGAGCAACTGGGCGTTCCGATCCCGTCGATTCCTCTCCTCCTGACTGCCGGAACGCTCTCCGCCACACACCGCATTCACGTCGCCTACGCACTTCCTGCGGTTTTGCTCGCCTGTATCCTGGCTGATTCGACCTGGTATTTCCTTGGACGGCGGTACGGGAACGCTGTTCTGAAGCTGCTCTGCCGCTTGTCCCTTGAAGCCTCGACCTGCGTCACGAAAACAGAGGGCTACTTCACGCGTCACGGCCCGATTACATTACTCTTCGCGAAGTTTATTCCTGGGCTGTCGACATTAGCGGCGCCCATCGCCGGACAAACAGGAATGCCGTACTCGCGTTTTCTGCTGTTCGATTTAGCCGGCGCTCTCATCTGGACAGAGGCGTACCTTCTCGCCGGACGCTTCTTCGGCGATGTCGCTCAGCGGGCCACGCACCTGTTTACGTTCTTAAGCCACTTTGCACTCTTTATTTTTCTTGGGCTGCTGCTGGGCTTCATGCTGTGGCGCGTGTACAAGAATCGGCGATTCCTCCTTGAGCTTCGCGCCTCGCGCATCGAGCCGGACGAGCTGTTGCAGATGCTTGAGACGGCAGCTCGCCAGGGAAATACCCCACCGACGATTGTGGATCTGCGCCATCCGCTCGACTACCTTCCCGATCCGCGCGTTTTGCCGGGAGCGGTCCGCATTGGACCGAATGAGATTGCGCGGCAGGCGGACGTCCTTCCGCGGGATCGCGACATAGTCCTCTACTGCACCTGCCCGTCGGAGCAGACCAGCGCCAAAGTTGCGCGCGACTTGCTCCGCCAGGGTGTCTATCGCGTGCGTCCGCTGCGAGGCGGCTTTGAGGGCTGGCGCGATGCCGGTTATCCGCTTGAAGAGTACGTGGAAACGTCGGTCACTGCGGCCTGAAACCGCCTCTGTGGCTTACCTTAATTGAGGTCGTGCTATGCGGACGCGGACGTGTGGGACCGCTTTTCGAATCCTTTCGACCGCCTGTTTCGTGCTCAGCACGTCTCCGGGTTTCGTTCAAGGTATTGTTCCGCCGCCTGCTCTCGTCCAAAGCGCCGCGCCGGTGACGATCGGCGTCGATCTTGGCAAGCCGATCGGTCCATACAAACCCATCTACAGCTGGTTCGGTTACGACGAGGCGAACTACACCACCATGCGCGACGGCACGAAGCTGTTGCGCGAACTGCACGATCTGAGCCCCGTTCCGGTGTCCATCCGGGTACATCATCTGCTGACGAGCGGCAACGGCGTGCCGGAGCTGAAGTGGAGCTCGACCGGGGTCTATCACGAAAGCGAGAACGGACAGGCGCTGTACAACTTTGCCATCCTGGACGGGATTTTCGATGCATACCAGGCGGCGGGAGTGCGACCGATGGTGGAGCTTGGATTCATGCCGAAGGATCTCGCGGCCGCCCTGCCGGATCGTCATGAACCGTACCAGGTGCACTATCCTGCCAGCACCATCTCCGGTGGCTCGAATAATCCCCCAAAGGACTATGCAAAGTGGGGCGCGCTCGTTCGCACGGTGACTGAGCATCTTGTAACCCGGTACGGGCGCGACACGGTGGCGCAATGGTACTTCGAAGTCTGGAACGAGCCGGACATCGATTACTGGCACGCAACTCCGGAGGAGTACTGGAAGCTGTATGACTATGCGGTCGCGGGGATCCGCGCGGCGCTGCCGACGGCCAAGGTGGGAGGCCCTGCTTCGACGGGACCGGGGGGCGGAAGCAGCAGCAGCTCCTACAAGTTCTTGGACGGTTTTCTCCAGCATATCGAGTCGGGTCGGAGCGCGGCCACAGGACAAGCGATTCCGCTCGACTTCATCAGCTTCCATGCGAAAGGTCATCCCAAGATCGTCGATGGTCATGTGCAGATGAGTCTCAGGAATGAACTGGCCGACGTCGACCAGGGTTTCGCGATTGTCGACAAGCATCGTCGATTGGCAAAGCTGCCCATCATCCTCAGCGAGGCAGACCCGGAGGGATGCGCGGCGTGCTCAAGCAAAGTCAACCCGTCGAATAACTACCGCAACGGAACACTCTACCCGGCCTACACAGCTGCAGCCTACAAGAGCCTGTTCGCGCTCCAGGACCGGCGACAGGTCAACCTACTCGCCATGCTGAGCTGGTCCTTCGAGTTCGAGGGCAAGAACTACTTCGAGGGATTTCGGTCCCTCTCTACCAATGGCATCGATGAGCCGATCTTGAACCTGTTCCGCATGCTCGCGCTCATGCGCGGAGACCGCGTTCAAACTGGCAGTGATGGAGAGGTGCCGCTCGACAGAATACTCGCCAGCAGCGTGCGACCCGAAGCGGACGTGGATGCGATGGCGACGCACGGGGCGCGCGATGCCGCCGTGCTGCTGTGGAACTACGAGGATGACGCGATCGCAGCGTCCGCTTCCCCGACGACCGTGACCGTACGTGGCCTGCCATCCAACGTGCAACGCGTGCTGCTGACACACTTCCGCATCGACGACACCCACAGCAACGCGTACACCGTGTGGAAGGGCATGGGATCGCCGCAGCAACCGAGCGCGGAACAGTACACACAGATCGAGAACAGGGCTGGCCTTGAGCTCCTCAACTCGCCCGTGTGGCTGGACGTCGCAAAAGGCCAGGTGACAATACAGACTGTGATGCCCCGCCAATCGGTGTCCCTGCTCCATCTCACGTGGTGAACAGCCCGGCTTAGAAGAGCAGTCGCAGTGACATTTGCACCTGTCGCGGGCTGCCGATGGACTTGTTCGTAATGCCAAGGCCACCGGGACAGTTGTAAAAGCTGGTGTTGGTCTGCGCCCCAGCCGCGTTGCAGCCGCTCGGCAGAGGCGTCGTCCCGGCAATGGGGAAATTGTTGTAGCCCTGGTTCTGCGAAACATTGTCGGTCGGCACATCGAAGCTGGCTGTGTTTGTCAGGTTATAGACGTCCAGAGTGTATTTCAGAGTGAGTGCTTCATGCAGCGGAAGCTCTTTGATCAGCGACGCATCTGCCCGTTTTTGGAAGGCTTGCCGGAAGATGTTGCGTTGGCCGGTAGTAAAGTTCGTCTCAAACGTGTCCGTGGAGGGGATCGCGCCGTTCAGGGCGCCGGGAGCAAGCAGCGGGAGAGTGAAGCAGTTGGCCTTGAGCGCCGGATTGCCAAATGCGCCGGAATACCCGGTCTTCGCGTTCTGGGCCGTGCAGCCGGGTGCCAGCGGAACGATCGGATTCGTGACCCCATTGAACACGCTGTAAAACACGCTGCCGATAGCGCCGGTGTAGTCGATTACGCTATACGGTTGCCCGCTCTGCAGGATGGTGAGGCCGACCAGCGACCACCCGTCGGCGAGCTTGCCCCTAAAACTCTCTTTCGGGAAGACCTCCGGGACGCGAAAGGTGTAGTTGAAGTTGATAACGTGGGTTCGGTCGAAGTCGGACGAGGCGTAGCCACCGCGCAGGTTCTGCGGGTTGTTGCCGTTGTAGAAGAGACCCAGGGCGCTCTGCTCATCGAGGGAGTGCGAGTAGGTGTACGACGCGCTGAGCTGGACGCCATGCGCCATGCGCTTGTCCACATGAGCTTGAAGCGCGTTATAGGCCGCCACGCCGGCGGCCCGGTAATCGATCGACTCCGAAGCGTAGCCGGTGTACGGCACGCGGAGGTCCACGTTTCCACCCTCATCGTTTGTCAGATAGGGCTGGCCGTTTGGCAGCAGTGCTGGGTTGAAGGTCGTCGGGTCGAGAACCGTGTATCCATACGAGTAGCTCTGGCCGTTGATCGGGTTCGAAGGCGTGGCAATCTGCGCCTGATTGAACGGGATCGGAATGACCTGGTGACGGCTGACCGTGCCAACATAGCCGAGTTCGAGGGCTAGGTCGGTGCGCGGCTGCCATTGCAGATCGAGCGTGTAGTTGATCGAGTACGGCAGTGTGTTGGCGCGGTCATAGACGCCGAGCGAGACGGGGGCGGCTCCGCCCGCGATCGCCGCCGCGTTCGGGAGATAGTTGCTGAGGTCGGACGCCTTTGGATCGTTCGGCGCAGGTATTTGTGTCGTGCCCCAGGGATTATTCAGCGATCCCCCGTCCACGGCCGGACTGCAGGTCGGAATGTATCCCTTGTAGTACGTTGATGCCGCGCACGTTTGCGCATTCACGAAAGGCAACGACTGGTTCACGCCAAAAGGCCCGGCCGTCACATCGCCAATCGCGTAACCGGGCGAGAAGTAGGTGAACAGCTCGCCGCGATCGTAGTAAAGGCCACTGCCCGCGCGAACAACGACCTTGTTGTCGAACATCTTGGGCTGCCACGCCGCACCCACGCGCGGGCCAAAGCCCCACTGCCGCCCGGTAAGGGTGGTCTTGCTCACGCCGCTGGTTCCGTTTACGTTATTGCCGGCGATGATGAAGCCGCTCTGGTCCGCTCCAAGCGTTCCAGGCGTTTCGCCGCCCACAGCCGCGTAGGTGTAGCGCGCGGGGTCGAAGTTGAAGATGCGGCCGTACTTCTCGCTGAGGCCACCGTCCCAGTCATATCGTAGGCCGGCGCTGATGGTGAGGTTCGGCTTGATCTTGAACTTGTCCTGCAGGTAAAGGCCGACCTGGTTTGAGCGGTAGTAGCGGTTGGCATTGCCCTGGAGAAAAGTCGTGGTGTTGAAGTCGTCATTGGGGGTAACGAGCCCCTGCACGAACTGCGAGAAATCGGCCGTCGCGACAGTCCCAGTGTCGGTCCGGCGATCAATCGTATTCAGCTGCGTAAACGAGTAACTGCCGCCAAAGTCGACCTCGTGCTTTCCTAACGCCCAGGTTGCCTGCGCGGAAGGCTGAAGCCGGTTCTGAAAGACACCGGTGTTCGGTCCTTGGGTCGCAGCCCCCGGGCCGATGTTGAGCGTGTCCGGGGGCGTTCCGACCGGATGCGCATCCCCCAGAACGTCAACGATCGAGACCCCCGGGAAGTACGTCGATCCGAAGGTGTTGATGCCCAGCGCCGAGGGCGAGAGGATCTGCTGATTGTTGCTGTACAGCTTTTCGCGAAGAAAGCCGAGCGTCTCGACCGTGCTCAGGTTGCCCTTGAGTAAGTACGTGTTACCGATCGAAAACACCTGCGCACCGGCATCAAGGTGTTGCGTAAAGCCGGGCACGTTTGAGTAAGCGTAAGGCGCGGTGGTCGGGTCGTGTTGGTAGTAGTACTTCAGCGCGACAGTGTCCTTGGAGCTGGCAATATAGTCGAGGTCGGCCACGGCCTGGTCGGCGATGAAATACGCAGTCCCAGGAATGAAGGCGTTGTCCGGATGAGCCGCCGTCGGCGTCGCACCCGAATCGTTTGGAACGAGCCACCTTCCCGGCTCTCCCGGTGCCGCCGGAGCCGTAAACAGGGCCTGCGCGACGTTGTTGGTCGCTGCTGCCGAAAGTGGACTGCCCGTGGTGCAGTTGTTGGTCGCGATGTCGTTCGCGTTGCAGAACTGCGAATTCGACAGCGCCGCAAGCCCATCCGCCGTGCGATTCGTATCGTTCAAGCCGACCGGCACATCCAGAAATGAGTCGCCGATCTCCGCGTCCGAAACATGGAGATGCTGGTACGAGATGAAACCGAAGAGTTTGTCTTTGACGATCGGACCACCCAGCGTTCCTCCGAGCAAATAACGGTGCAGCTGTGGCACCTTAAGATTTTGCGGAATATCCGGATCCTGCTTGAAGAAGAATGGAGCAGCGTTTAACCAATCCGTCCCACGACGAAAGTAACCGGAGCCATGGAGTGTATTCGTCCCGGAGGCGGTGCTCATGTCGATATGCGCGCCGCTGGTGGCCCCTTGCTGCGCGTCGTACATCGACGAGTTGACGCGCACCTCCTGCAGCATCTCGGGCGAAGGCGTCGGTAGCGCGTTCCCGATCGACAGGTACACCGAGGCGCTTGACTGCACCACGCCACCCGCGCCCCCATTCCCCACGCCTGTATTGTTCACCACGCGCGCCGAAGCGACCTGGCTCGTGCTCTTGCCGTTGAACAGGTTGCTGCCGTCGACTCCGTTCAGCAGGAAGGTATTGCTGGTGTCGCGCTGTCCATTGGCCCAGATTGGCTGATTCCCCAGGCCGGAGTTCGCGCCCGTCCCGCCTGGCAGCTCTGTGCTCACGCCGGGAGAAAGAATCGCCAGGCCGGTAAAGCTTCCCGTCGGTAGCGGGATCGATTCGATCTGCGATTTATCCAGCACATAGCCGTTTGTGGTGTCCGTCGCGTTCAGCAGCGGATTTGCGGTCACTGTAACGGAATCGCTCACTTGCCCGACCGCGAGCTGCGCCGGAAGCGTAACCGTACGATCCGCCTGCACGGTGATACCGGGAAATCTCTGTTGGGAGAAGCCCTCGCGCTCAAAGCTGACGGTGTATCGACCGATTGGCAGGTTTACAAAGGAGTAGCCGCCGCTGCTGCTCGTGACCGATGTCCGCGTCTGCTGCGTTCCTTCATCAACCAGGGTGACGGTAACGTTCGGGATGACACTGCCGCTCAGGTCAGTAACGGTGCCGGACATGGCTCCCAAGGTCTGTTGCGCGTAAGCCGTGGGAACGGCGGTCAGCAGAACTGGGGCGCTCCATAGCGAGACAGCGGCAAAGCGTCGCTTCAAATGAACCACAGCAGATCCTCCGGAAAGTTTGTTCCCGTCGTTCAGGCGTTGGCACAGGAAAGCTGGGCGATCGAACTCAGACAGCTCGGGACTGCTGTTTGGATCGCGGCGACAACTGAGATTGTAGGGGCTGGCCAGAACATAACAGGACGACGACAGCAGCGCAATCAATTCTTTCGCGGTGGTCCAGAAGGTACGTGCTGACGACGTAATTATGCCCTCGGCGGCGCTGCCGCACTTGAGAGCACGGCCCCCTTCGCTTCACGTCCGATCGCTGTAAAACCGGCAACCACTAGCGCAACGATCACTACCGTCGCGCTGAGAGCCGGTTGCAGCGAGCCGCCGGAGTACCGCGCGGCGACCGCGGCTTGAAAAACGCCGTTTCGTGAGGAAAGAAGATTGCCGAATTGGTACGCGAGCCCAGGGAAGATGGCGCGCACAGCACTTGGCGAAAGCTCGTTCAGGTGCGCCGGGATCACGCCCCACGCCCCCTGCACCGCGAACTGCATCAGGAATCCGCCGAACCCAAGCAGCGCTGCGGTGTGCGACCACACCCACAAAGGGATCATGGGAATGGCTAGCAGGGAGGCAACCAGGATCGCTCGCCTACGTCCCCAGCGCTCCGACAGAGCACCGAACGCGATGCCGCCCACAAGGGCGCCGACATTGCCAACCGCCACAAGTAGCCCAACCGTGGCCGGAGAAAATCCGCGATCTCGGGCGAGAAACGACGGGTAAAGGTCTTGGGTGCCGTGACTGAAGGAAGTGAACGCAGTCATCAGCAGCACGAGGAACAGAAACGACGGAAGGTACTGGCCGACGCTCTGTCCGAGGTGCATCTTCGGCTTCGACGCTGCTTGCTCACGAGAGGCCAGCCAAGCTGGTGATTCGTCCACCTTGGCCCGAAGATACAGCGCCAGAACCGCCGGCAATGCGCCAAGCATGAACAGCACGCGCCACGGCGTAAGCAAGCCCGTGCCGTGCAGATGAGGAAAGACCAGGGCGTAAAGTGCTGCCGCGAGCAGGTTCCCTGCGACATACCCCTCCTGCAGCAGCCCGGAAAAGAAGCCGCGGCGCTCCGCGGGCAGGACCTCCAACGCCAGCGCCGCGCCGACGCCCCACTCACCACCCATCGCGATGCCGAACATCGCTCGCAGCGCGAGAAAACTCCACAGGGTTGGTGCAAAGGCTGAGAGCAGCTCGAAAACAGAGAACGAAACAACATTGATCATGAGCGTCGGTCGCCTGCCGAATCGCTCCGCCATGGCGCCGAAGATAAGTGCCCCGACAGGCCGCATGACCAGCGTCCAGAAGATCGCTTCCGTGATCTGCTGGAGACTGACGTGGAAGTCAGCCGCGACAGAACGGAGGCATAGCGTCAGCAGAAAAAAGTCAAAGGCGTCCAGCATCCAGCCCAGAAAGCAGGCGAAAAATGTGCTTCGCTGCTGCGGGGTGAGCGCTGTCTGCTTACCGGAACTGCGCATACTGCTGGATGCTAGCACCGCCCGCCCGGACGTGCTTCTCAGGAACTGCTTCGCGGCCAGTCCAGCTGACCCCAATCTCTCTATGGCCAGATCCGCAATCGAAGCAGATGTCTACTGCTTACCTAGACCGTTTTCCGCTACTTAGCGCTGACCGGCACACCGACGGACCCGTTCCGCGACGGCATAGCCACCGTTTCAGCCTCTGATTCCTGCACATACTTCTTCAAAAGCTCGTGGTGGAGGCAATAGAGCGCCAGCTCCAGACGGTCGGAGACGCCGAGTTTATCGTAGACCTTTCGCAGATAATTCTTAACCACCTGCTCGGTCGTTCCGATCTGATAAGCGATCTCTTTGTTGCGCATTCCCCGAGTGATGCAGCCGATGATGGCCAGTTCCTTCTTCGAGAGCTTCGGCTGAACACGCGGGTTGGTCAGCGTTGCCGCTTGTGATCGATACGCCTCGATCACCCAGCTGATCGACTGGTTGTCAATCCACGTCTCGCCGTCGGAGATCTTGCGAACACATTTGATCAGCAGGTCCGGAGAGATCGATCGGGGAACAACTCCGCGTACGCCCCGACGATAGAGCTCTACCGTGTTGCTCTCATCCGTCTCTGTCACCTGGACGATAAACTTTGCATTCGGAGCCTTCCGCACCAGATCCGGAATGGCGTCGATCGTTCCCACGATCAGCTGCCCTTCCAGCAGCACCACATCGGTCGGATACCGCTCGAGGGCGGCATATAGGTTGGTAAGCGTCTCTACCTGGGCAACAACGCGGATATCGTCTTCGAGCGCAAACACCTTCTTCATGCCAACGCGATAGATGGCCTGAGAGTCGGCAAGAATGACGCGAATGCCCGCCGTCGCCTGGTCGCCATGCCCGTCAGAGCTGTTGGAAGGAGGATCGCGGTAGTCGAGGGTCATAATCAGGCCTTAAGGAGATATTCATCAATCACGGCCGCCGCCATTGTTTCCACCCCTTGCTGCTGGTGACGGACAATGCGGCCCGAACAGTAAATCATGACATCCGCTTCAGTTCCCATCAGAGCGGAAGGCATCGAAAGATTGAACGACACCCGGCTATTCACTGCCGGTAGTTGCCGGCCGGCAAACAACAAGCCATTCGCGGAGATGTTTTCCGTGACCGCATCGACCCATCCGTCGTCGGTCTCCACCTGAATTGCCAGCCGAAGAGGGAAACGAACCGAGGTGCGAACTGGATGGTCTTCCAGTGGCCGTTGTAGTTCCAGTGCGCGGTGACCTGCTCTCACGTGATGTCACCTTCCGAGTCGTTACAGAGGGAGTGTACTCCAGCCGACCGCAGATTTGCTCCGAATATCTGATGTGTCCGCCTTCACTTTCCCTAAACGGGAAAGAACGCGACCGAGCCGCCAACCCACCGCTGGTTACGGTTATGATCGACGCCCATCATCTTGCCCCGCCCCAGCCGCGCCAGGCTGATCACCGGATCGAGCCTTGTTTCGCCATCGCGCCGCACGTACATCACGCGGATCTCCGCCTGCGTCATCCCAAAGGGCGTTCGAATAACCGGCTCGAACCGCACCCGCTCCTGCATCAGGTACTCCGGTCGAGCCTCGGCTGGGATTGTCCGCAGATCCTCGATCGTCGGTCCAAACTGAATGCCCTTCCCCGCAAAGGAGTAGAGCGGCTTCAACAGCAATTGCTCCGGCGGCAGCGCCAGCGCGCCCGGGTCTCGCATCCACTCGTCCAGAAACATCGCCTTCGGCACTGCCGGGTGATCGAGCCACGGAAGCGAAAACTTGCTGATCCGGAAGTACCAGTTCGGATGTCCGGCCCACTCCACATCGAGGTCGTCGCGATGCTCAAATCCCGGCCGCACCCCGTCGCGCTCCATCTCGTCCACGATCGCCCGGTTGTAAATGCGGCAGATCGGCACCAGCTTGCCATCACGTTCGTAAAAAAGCCGGTTGCCCCGCGTCCTGACTTCCGTGATGTCCACGGTCTGAATGCCCAACACATCTTCGTACACATGGAAGTCCGGCAGGGTCTTCTGCTGCTCCGGAGCCACCTCGAGCAGCACCACATTCGCAGGATCGTGCCTGCCCACGATCACCTCCCGCAGCAGGTCCCAGTATGCTTCCGCCGAGCGACCGCCGAAGCGCCAGCCAAGCTGCTCAGAAATCCCGTAGCTCTCGATGTACTGGCGGGAGATCAGCTCCTGAAAGGCGAAGATCGAGGGGAACGCCTGCATCTCGACCAGCGTGGGACGCAGCGAGCCGTCTTCGGCCCGCGCGAATCCGAAGTCGACCGTCATGAAGTGCGGTCGGGCATCCTCATTCGGCACGCGATACCGCTCCGGAATCGCCGTTGCCGATGCCTCCATGTACGCCGGATCGCGCAGGAGTCGCTCTGTCAGCTCTGCTCCCAGATCAACCATTTCGGCCAGGATCGCCGACTCAAAAAAGCAGGGTGTTTCGCAGACCTGAAACGTGATCTCCGTGCGGGTCTTGCGGTTCAGTTCGCGTCGCAGGTCGTCGTACTTGGCCTCCGTGAAGCCCGCGTTGAACTGCTCTCGATACGGATCGAGCATCGATGTCTACCCCCACAGCCCCAGAACAGAGTCAGACATCCAGGAGAAAGCTCCCGTCGCGCATAATCTGCTCCTCGCGCCCATCCGCGTTGCCGAGCCAGATGTTAAAGCCAAGGCCGACGACGTCGATGTGCGTGGACGACTTCCACGGGGCGCCGGTGTGTGCGCCGTACGGATCGCCAAAGGCGATGTGGACCCCCGGAAATTTTTCGTCTTGCAGAATGTTGCCGATGACCCGCTCAACCCCGATATTTGTGCCGATGGCAAACTCCCCCACACGGTCCGAATTCGCATCGGTGTGCGTGTACGCCCAGAACTCCCGCTCAAGCGTCTTGTTCTCGCAGTGCACGCTCACAATCCGGTTGTCCTCGATGTGAATTGTCAGTGGCTCCTTTCGCAGAATCCCGTACCGTGCGCACAGGTAGTCACCGACAACTCCGTCCACCACAAAGGTTCCGTTCACCTCTTCAGGCGCCGTAAAGCACTCACCGCCAGGAAGATTGCCCCACTTCTCTGGACTGATAATCCCTGACGTTTTGAACCAGCGATACTCGCTGGTGAGCTTTGCGTGAATGTCGGTGCCGGCCGCCGTTGTCGCACGAACGTACGTCGTCCCGCGCACCTTGTCGAGCACTGCTTGGCTCAGCCGGTCGATCGCCAAAAAGTCGGCCCGCATGCCCTGTCGCATGATCTCCGGGGTTATGTTGACCATGTGCGCATGGCGCATCTTGCGCCGGTTGACCACGTCCGTCATCTGCATGCGGCTGCGCAGCTCATTGGGCTCGACGGTTACTGCGAAGATGCTCACCTGAGAGCTCTCCATGTCCTCCAGAACCGCCTCCGGCATGCCCGTAAGCGGACGCGACGCCAACTCTTCCAGCACAAATCCGTTCCAGGTGCAGCCAATCCGGTCAAGCTCACGGCCGATTGACGCGGCAATCTCCAGACAGCTACGGTCCGTGATGAGAGTCACCTTCTCCGTCGGCTCGATACGCAGGCACGTGGTCACGGCATTTCGTGCGCCGGGGGAGAACTCCGCCGGAAACTCGATTGCCCGGAGATCGGTTCCCTGCCCCGCCTGCTGCTGTGGCGCTGTGCTCATCGTCAAAGCAATCTTCCTTTCCTCTGTCCCTCTGTTTGTGAGACCCCGGTTACAGGTCTGCCCTAGTTTCAGATGCCATATAGTCCACGACGGCTCGCAAATCCCCCGTCTCACGAAACACCCGCAGCTGCCGATCGGCGCCCGATCCCTGCTCCAGCATGGTCTGAACATACCCGATCGCCCTGCGACTTCCCAGTTCATCGAGCACATCATCCACAAAGTGAAGGTATTCGCCGATCAGATCGCGCACCGGCACCTCTTCCTGCTTGCCGAAGTCGATCAGCTTACCATCGAGACCGTAGCGCACCGCCCGAAACTTGTTTTCCATCAGCAGCGCCCGCGAGTACTGCCGGTAGTCCACATTGCAGGAGTGCAGCCGCCACAGCTTGCAAACAGTGGCCTGGATCAGTGCAGCAATCGCGATAGACTCCTGCGCGCGCATCGGAATGTCACAGATGCGCACCTCGACCGTGTCGAAGAACGGATGCGGACGGATATCCCACCAGATCTTCTTGGCATTATCGATACAGCCGGTTTTAATCAGCAGGCTCACATAGCTCTCGAACTCCGAATAGCTCGCAAACGAGTCCGGCAGGTTTGTCCGCGGAAAGTGCTCGAAGACTTTAGCGCGGTAGCTCTTGTAGCCCGTCTCCATCCCCAGCCAGAACGGCGAGTTGGTGCTGAGCGCCAGGATGTGCGGCAGGAAGTAGCGCAGCGAGTTCATGACCCGAATCGCCGCCTCCTTATCTTCAATGCCCACATGCACATGGAGGCCAAAGATGAGGTTCGATCGCGCCACCAATTGCAGATCTTCGACCACCTTGTCGTAGCGCGGGTCCGGGTAGATTGCCTGGTCCCGCCAGTCGGCAAATGGGTGCGTCGCCCCTGCGACAAGACGTAGGCCGTTCTCCTCCGCCAGCCGGATCATGTTGCGCCGGAGGTCGTACAGGTCCTCCCGCGCGTCCTCGATGTCCCGGCACACCCGTGTGCCTACCTCGATCACCGACTGGTGTAGCTCGGCCTTGACCCGCTCCTCCAGCCGGATCGCTCCCTGCGAGAGCATCTCGGTGGCAATATGCGACCGGAGATCGCGTGTCTCCGGGTCAATGGTCTGGTACTCCTCCTCGATGCCCAACGTGAACGATGGCCGCATACAAACTCTTGCCTCTCAGAATCAGCAGACTACCACCAGCGCCTCGGCGAACTCACCCCTTCTGCGCAGACTTTGCCGGCGTGGCCGCAGGCGGAGTTGGCTCAGGTGGGGGCGCCGGGGCTGCGGATGCCCCGTCGCCAGTAAGAAAGCGCGCCCAGGTCAGCGAGGCAAGATCATCCTCGGCGCTCTGCGCCTTTGCGACAGCGAGGCGGGCCACCGCATCCACGATCCAGTGAAAGTTCTCCTCGCCGACCGAGAACAGATCCGCGTCCGGCGCCGGATTCATGAAGTCGATCGCATACGGCACGCCGCCCTCCACCGCAAACTCCACCGTGTTCAGGTCGTACCCGAGTGCGCGGCACAGCGTCAGCGCATCCTTCTCCACCCGCGCCAGCAGTGCCGGATCATACTGCGGCGGCTCCTGCAGGTAGCGCTGCTCATGTGGCCGCCGTGGGTCATAGGGCATAATGCGCACCTCCGTCTGGCCGACGACATAGCAGCGGAAGTACTCCTGGAAATCGACTGCCGCCTGCAGCGTCATGCATAGGTCTCGGGTCTGCCCATAAGCCCAGAAGAACTCGTCCGGGTTGTGCACGTGATGCACATCGCGCCAGCCGCCGCCGTCGTGCGGCTTCAAGAATGCCGGGAACCCGACGTACTCAAAGATCGCCTTCCAGTCGAGGGGATACTCCAGATTCCGTAGCGACTTCGCGTTGATCTGCGGGGGAAAGTCCTTGTGCGGCAACAGCACCGTCTTCGGCACCGCCACACCCAGTCTCGCGGCCAGCGCATAGTTGAAGAACTTGTCATCGGCGGACCACCAGAACGGGTTGTTGATCACCTTTGTCCCGGTTAACGCCGCATTCTTCAGATACGACCGGTAAAAGGGCAGGTCGTGTGAGATCCGGTCCACGATGACCGAGTACCCCGATGGCACCGCCATCTCGACGCCGCCCACCTGCACAAATTCGCCAACAACACCCTCCAGCTTCATGGAGTTGATCTTCTCGACCAAAGCCCCAGGAAAGGTGTTCTCCACCCCAAACAGCACGCCGATTTTCTTCATCTCACCGCTCCCTCAAAATCTTTCCCGCTCTCACTGAACTTACAGGTAAACCTGCAGCATCCGCTGCCAGAACGGCCAATCGTGCCCGGTCCGATCGCCCCAAACATCCAGCCGGACTGGAATACTCTTGGACCGCAGCACCTCCGCCATCCGCTCGTTCGCTTCCCAGCACTGGTCATGCTCCCCCGTCGCCAGGACGTAGGTATTCCGCCGAAGCTGCTCCAACCGTTCGTGATCGTGCAAATTGGCCAGAAAGTGAGGCGGCGAGCTGAAGTAGCAATCCTCGTCGTAATACCCGTGTAAAAACCGGCACGGATCAAAGATCCCGCTCATCGACAGCAGCCCCGTAAACACCTCCGGATAGGTCAGCGCCAGGGTCGCCGCATGGTACCCCCCAAAGCTGCATCCGAGCGTAATCAGCTGCGGCGCGCCATTCATCCGCCGAACCAACGGCACGACCTCCTGCATCACGTAGCTGCGGTATTGCATCTGTCGCGCAACCTTCCACCGCGCTGGAACCTCGTGGTTGTACCAGCTCTCCCGGTCGACCGAATCCACGCAGAATAGTTGCAACTCGCCGCGATCGAGCTTGCCCGCAACGGCATGTACCATGCCAAAATGCTCAAACTCCCAGAAGGTGCCGCACGATGACGGAAACACGATCGCCGGAACGCCACCGTGGCCGAACAGCAGCATCTCCATGTCGCGCCCCAGCGATGGCGAGAACCATCTGTGGTATTCACGTTGCATCCTCGGCTACCCTTTGTTGGTCTTCTCGTCATCCTAGCGCAGGGAGGCCTCTCCACCCCATTGACCCACCCAACCCCACACTTCGACGTGGATCAGATGCGCCGGCTCGCCCCACAACCCGCCGATCTGCGGCGCATCTTTCCCGGCAACGCCTCCGAAGATCTGCTGACCAACCCTCGCTACCACGTCTATGATCTCCACTCCGCCATCCTCCCCGATGACCGCCAGGTTGTTGTCTATCTTCCCCCGCAGTACGACACCGAGCCCGAGCGCCGCTTCCCCGTCTTCTACCTCCACGACGGCCAGAACCTCTTCGACGGCCGAACCTCCTACGTCCCGAACTGCACCTGGCGCGCGCACACCACCTCCGACGAGCTCAACGCTGCCGGGGAGATCGACCCCGTTATCCTCGTCGGTGTCGCCAACACCGGCGTTCGTCGCATGGCCGAGTACACGCCTAGCCGCGATCCGCGCATGGGCGGCGGCGAAGGTCCGCTCTACGCCCGTCTGCTGATCGAGGAGCTCAAGCCGTTTCTCGACGAGACCTATCGCACCCGGGTCGGCGCGCCGGATACCGCCGTCGGCGGCTCCTCGCTCGGCGGTCTCATCTCCCTGTATCTCGGCACGCAGCACCCCGAAGCCTTCGGCAAAGTCGCCGCGCTCTCGCCTTCCCTGTGGTGGAACGGGCGCACGCTCGTCGACCACATTCGAAGGCAGCACGCGCAGCCCGACACGCGTATTTGGCTCGACATGGGCACAGCGGAAGGCGAGCGCCACCTGCGCGACACCGACCAGCTAGACAGGTTGCTGCGCTCGCTTGGCTGGCGCGAGGGCGTCGACCTTCGCTACCTCCGAGCCGAGGGCGCGGTGCACGACGAATCGGCATGGGCCTCTCGCTTCGGCGACGTCCTGCGTTTTCTCTTTCCCGCTCCGTCGAGCGCAGGGGGAGCATCGCCGTCCTGATTGCGAAATCCAGCCGCTTCCGCCATACTTAGGTGTTGGCGCGCGTATCTCGCGCTCAAGGGTCGATGCGCTTCGCGCTGCCCTGCCCACAATCATGTTGTGAAAGGTTGTCTTCTGTGTTGATGATCCGTTTGGCGCGCGTCGGTGCGCGCAAGCAGCCGCATTACCGAGTCGTTGTCATTGAAAAAGACCGCGCCCGCAACGGCCGGTCGATCGAAGTCGTCGGAACCTACAATCCACGTTCCACCCCCGCCCAGATCGAGCTCAAACGCGATCGCATTGCTTACTGGACCGGCAACGGCGCGCAGCTCTCGGATCGCGTCGGCAAGCTGCTGGCGAAGCCGTCTGAAGCGCCCGTCGAGGCCACGGCTGTCTCGTAAGTTACGCAGAATTTTGTTACCAAAGCTTCACGGCGAGACAATTTCCTTCCGTACATTGCCTGGCTGGTCACGTACACTCGCGGAAGTGGAGCCCCGCCGGGGCTCCGCCACCAACCGAAGTTCGATTCGGTGGGTGACGTTGTTGACTCGTTCGAGTCTGCGGTACGAGACCTCCCGACTAAGAGGAGACTCCCCGGAGACATGGGCAACGCGTACTCCAGGGGGTGTTGATGTCTGAAACGATTCAGCCCATGGCTTTGAACGGAGCTGCGGAAACCTTAGTCGATCTGGTGCGCGAAATTGCTCGATCGCTCGTCGATGATCCAACCAGTGTTGTGGTCGAAGCGACTCCCGACGGGGATGGGACGCTGCTTCGGTTGCGTGTCGCTCCAGGGGAAGTTGGCAAGGTGATCGGCAAGCAGGGGCGGACCGCACGCTCGTTGCGCACCATCCTCAGCGCCGCCGGCATGAAGCGAAAGCATCGTTTCACCCTCGATATTGTTGAAGAAGCCCGCAACGCCTCGAGCAACAGCTCTGGCGCGTTCGAGCCTGCCGCATCGTGAGGCCGGAGACCCGCCGACGTGCCTGAAACGCCCTCGTTTGCTGCGTCGGCTTGGCTGCTTGTGGCTCACTTGGTGCGTCCACAAGGTCGCAAGGGAGAGCTTCTCGCTGACCTCCACACCGAATACCCGGATCGCTTCGGGAACAACGCTCGCGTCTTTCTCGCTCCGCCGAATTTCTCCGGACCTGCGGACGCCGCTCGCACAGCGCACGTAACCTCCTTCTGGCTGCCCAAAGGCAAAAGCGAGGGACGCATCGTGCTTGCCCTCGATCTCAGCCACTCCATTACGGAGGCCGAGCAACTCGCGGGCAACGATGTCCTGATCCCCTTTGCGGAGCGTCGGCCGCTTGAGGCGGATGCCGTCTACGTGCACGACCTGATCGGCTGTCAGCTGTTTGACGGATCGAACGAGGTCGGGACGATTCACGACGTGCTGTCGATCTCGCCACCCGCGGAAACGGAAAACGCGCCCGAAGCGGCTCCAGTCCTGGTCGTCCGAAACAGCTCTAACGTCGAGTTCCTGGTGCCGTTTGCGCGCGCGTATCGTCCATCGCTCGATATCGAGCATCGTCGCCTGCACATGACGTTGCCGGAGGCGTTGCTGGACGTGTACCGCCCCGAAACCAAGACGACACGCGACCCGCAACCAAAAGATTAGAAGCGAAAGGCGAACCCGAGCGACAACACGGGATAGAACTTTGTGTAGCCAAAATCGTTGCTGATCTTGCTTTCCTCTTTTTTTATGTTGGCCAGCGTACCGGGATCGGTCGCGTCGTCAAAGCATCCATCGCTCGTGCATGACGTGCCGTTAAGCTGCAACTTCGTCTGCGGCGCACCCATGTAAGCGATTCCGACCTCCACCGGAAATGTCAGTCGTCGGCCGCTTCGCGGAATCAGGTTGCCGAAACCGATCAGAACCAGAGGCGCAATCCGCCGGTCGTAGGTCAGCGTGTTGCTTCCGCTCACGGGATCATCAATGCTGTTGAGGTATGTCGTGTCGCCGAGCTTGTAGCTCTTTCCTGCCTGCACGTTCGCCTGGCCGGAAAAACCGTTCCGGACGTAAAGTGCGCCTGCGCTCAGGTGAAAGTTGCCGTTCGCTGGAAAGTAGTCGATCGTTCCCTGCCCCGATTCGAGCTTTACCTGCGGCGTGTAGTCGATGCCATCTTTGGTGAATGGGTACTGGAACTCGACAAAATACCCGCCGACCCGGAGATTGAAGCGGTCGCCCAAGGGTGTCGCCAACTCTGCGCCGCCGCCAAGCGTACTTGCCTTGAGGCCGATCGCAACGTGGGAAAACGGGCCAAAGGGCATGTTTCCAAAAATATCAACGGGCGGGGCATAATCCGCTTTGGAGCTGTGTCCCCATCCGGCTGCCATGGAGAGCGCACCCTCGGGAACATATCCCCTCACCGAGATCAGCTGCGGATCGGGCGTGGCGGGCAGCAAGTCACTCGGCGACGCGGCGAAGGCGTGGAGAGCGCCCAAGCGCAGGAGCGACGCCAACACGGTGGACCAGATCTGCACCAGCTTCACGACTTGTCTCCTCGCA
>CALMVL010000109.1 GCA_937873265.1 uncultured Granulicella sp. | reverse complement strand
CTGCGCGAGGGGCGGCGAGACGCCGGCGAAAAGCAGGAACAGGGCGGAGCAGCGAACCATGAGGAGACCTCGGAGCGAATGGGGCGGCGGGAACGGCGGAGCCGGAGCGATGGTCTCACGAGCGCCCCTGCTTTGCCCAGCGGAACGGGCGGACGGAACGAAATGGGGTCCGGCAGTCTGGGTTTTGGGTGAACAAGCAAGCCAGCGGAGGCCGGGGCGCGGTAGCATGGGAAGCACTTTCACGACGATCTTCGACAGGACCCCACACCGCATGAATCGCAGACAATTTTTGAAGACCTCTGGAACGGCGCTGGCCGCCAGCAAGCTGGGCGCGACGGCGCTCGCGCAGACTGGTCCGGCGGCAGCCGGACGGATGGTGCTGCCCATCAATCGCGGCTGGCGCTACAGCCCGAAGATGACGGAGGCGGCGCATGCGGCGGAGTTTGACGACTCGGGATTTGAGGCTGTTGTCGTGCCGCACACGAATATCCGGCTGCCGTGGCACAGTTTTCCCGACTCGGCGTATGAGTTTGTGTCGGTGTACCGGCGACCGCTGACGATTCCGGCGGCGGCGAAGGGAAAGCGGGTGTTTCTCGATTTCGAAGGGGTGATGACGGCCAGCACGGTGTGGCTGAACGGGCAAAGGATCGGCAGCTACAAGGGCGGGTACACGCCGTTTTCGTTTGAGCTGACGGGCAAGTTCGACCCGGGAGGGAAGAATGTGCTGGCGGTGGATGTGGACTCGACCGAGCGTGCGGACATGCCGCCGTTCGGCTACGAGATCGACTACCTGACGTTTGGCGGGATCTACCGCGAGGTGTCGCTGCGGGTGGTTCCGCAGACCTTTCTGGAAAATATTCACGTGCGGCCGACGGATGTGCTGCGGAACCCGGGGCTTGAGATCGGGTGCTTTGTTCAGGGGGGCGCCGCGCATGGCCGGCCGGGCCGGATGGAGCTGCGGGCGGAGCTGTTTCGGACTCCGGACGCGATTGAGTTTTCGGGCGCACCCCGGCCGCTGGTGGAACCGGTGGAGGGGCCGCCGGTTGCGTCGGTGACGATGAAGCTGCCCGCGATTCCGCGCACGCCATCGCCGGACAATGGGGACGCCGGCCAGGCGCAGGGATGGCTGCCGCCCACGGACCCGAACGGGCTTCCGGTGCAGCCGACGGAGACGCTGCTTATGGCGAATCTGAAGGGTATCGACCTGTGGGATCTGCAGCACCCGAACCTGTACACGGTGCGGGTGCAGCTGCTGGAGAACGGCCAGCCGATCGACGAGATGACGCGCCGGGTCGGATTTCGCGAGGCGATGTTTACCGATGGCGGGTTCTCGCTGAACGGCAAGATCGTCAAGCTGCACGGGCTTGATCGCCACCAGATGTTTCCCTGGGTGGGGCAGGCGATGCCGGCGCGACCGCAGCGGCAGGACGCGAGGATTTTGCGGTACGACCTGCGCTGCAATATCGTGCGCACGTCGCACTACCCGCAGTCTCGCCACTTCCTGGACGCGTGTGACGAGGTGGGTCTGCTGGTGCTTGAGGAGATTCCGGGATGGCAGCACATCGGCGATCTCGCGTGGCAGAACATTGCGGTGGACAATGTGCGGCGGATGGTGTGCCGCGACTGGAATCATCCATCGGTTGTGCTGTGGGGCGTGCGCATCAACGAGTCGCGCGACAACCACGATTTCTATACGCGCACGAACGCGCTGGCGCACGCGCTCGACAAGGGTCGGCAGACGGGCGGGATTCGCTACTTCCAGGAGTCGGAGTTTCTCGAAGATGTGTTTACGATGAACGACTTCGGATGGCCGCTGAAGGCGCCAAACCACCCGAAGTATCTGAACACGGAGTTTGTGGGGCACACCTACCCGACCAAGACGATCGACGCGAAGGAGCGGCTGGAGGAGCACACGCACCGCCATGCGCGGGTGCATGACCAGCTGGCGTCGAATCCGCAGTACGCGGGCGGGATCGGGTGGTGCGCGTTTGACTACAACACGCATGCGAACTTCGGCTCGGGCGACCGCATCTGCTACCACGGCGTGATGGATATTTTTCGCACACCGAAGGGGGCGGCGGGGTTTTACAAGTCGATGTGTGAACCGAGCGAGGAGATTGTGCTCGAGCCCGCGTTTCACTGGGCGCGCAATGACGAATCGACCGGGTTTACCGATGCGTACGTTTCCTCAAACGTGGATCATCTTAAGTTTTTCATCAACCCACTTCTTGGGCCGAACGTCGGCAAGGGATGGATTGCCCTGGCGGAGGGAGATCCCGATCGGAAGACGTACCCGCACCTGCCGCATGCGCCGTTCAAGGTCGAGATCGGGAACAAGATTCGGGAGAACTGGGGGGATCTGCGGATTGACGGATTCATCGATGGCAAGCAGGTGATCTCGAAGACGTACTCGGGCAAGGGCGTGGATCAGCAGTTTCGGTTGATGCCGGACGAGACGCGGCTGCTGGCGGATGGCGCGGACACGGTGCGCGTGGTGCTGCGGGTGAACGACGAGTTCGGCCAGGTGCGGCCGTTTGCGGCGGACGCGATTGAGATGAAGGTGGAGGGTCCGGCGGAGATCGTGGGCGACAATCCGTTTTCGCTGGTGGGCGGCACCGGGGCGATCTGGATCCGCGCCAAGGAACAGCCTGGCACGGTTCGTCTGATCGGCAAACATCCTGTTCTTGGGGAACAGACGGTTACGTTTACGCTGGCTGCAATGGAACCCGAAACCGCCTGACTCGGCTCAACCAAGCGTGGGAGACCCGTTTGGAGTGTCCGTTGTTCTACAAGCTTTTTGATGGTGAGAGCGCGTTTCCCTGGCGTGAAGGAAACGGTTGGGAAAGGGCCGATGGGCCGTGATCGGCCGGCGACGAGGTGCCCGGTCTAACCGGGCCTCCGCCGCCAGCCGTAGCGGTATCCGGCGCAGCACCAGCCTTTGGGAGGCCCACGTCTATTTCGTCTGCGCCAACTCCGCAAGCACCGTTGCAAATTTGTCGAGTATCTGGTTCCAGCCCTCCACCTGACCGCTGTTTTTTGCGCTCTCCATGGGTTCATTTCCGATGTAGGTGAGTTTGGTCTGGCCGTTTCCGAGATCCTCAAAGAGGGTGACGTCGTGCGCACCGTCTATGGCCTCGTGGTCTATCCCATAGCGCGCAGGCTCAACCTTGTTCCCTTCCGCGTCCGAGAAGTACATGGAGGAAACGATCTTCTCGTAGGGAACGATCTCGTGGTACTCCCCACCGGTCCAGAATTCCTGCCCATCCGGCGCTCTCATGCAACAGAGAAACTTCCCTCCCACGCGAAAATCCATCTTGCAAGAGGGTGCGGTAAAGCCCTTCGGCCCCCACCACTGCATCACGTACTTCGGGTCTGTCCACGCCTTCCAAACCAATTCGCGTGGGGCATCGAAAACTCTTGTCACGACCATCCGCTCGATTTCGCTAACCGCGTTTTCTGTCATCCCTGACCTCCTCTTTCTTCATTTGACTGACAACTACATCCAATTTGTCGAAGCTTTCTTCCCAGAATCGGCGATAGCTGATCGCCCAGTCGCTGACTGTCTTAATCGCCTCGGGCCGAAGCGTGCATACGCTCTCCCGTCCACGCTTTGTTTTGATCACAACCCGCGCCCGCACCAGGTAGGCGATATGTTTTGAGATCATCTGCTGCGACAGAGCAAACGGTTCCGTCAATCCATGCACAGACGCAGGCCCGTGGGAGAGCCGCTCGATGATCGCGCGCCGGGTTGGATCGGAGAGAGCCGCGAAGGTTGTACCCAGCTTATCCACAACCAAATAGTAGTGGATTCTCGGGCCATGTCAACTGCTGATTTTGCGATTGTGGATGACCGTTCGCCGATCTTTCGGAGGCTGACCCTCGCGCTCCCCCATGCGCGCGGCAACGAGTGCGACATGGGCAATGCGCTCGCTGGCGGGGTGACCGCCGGTGTTGCATGAGCGGAAGGGATGAGCTGGGAGCGCTTTGGGGAAGGCGTCGGCATCCCCCCGATCCGCTCCGTGCGCCCGGAAATCTGTTTTGGCTACGGATGCCGTCCGCGATACACTCCGCACAACCCCGCAATTTGACCAGCCCGGATCGACTCCCATCGACCCGTCGCAGGAGGTTTGATGAACGTGCGTCGATCGTCCGCGCTCGCGGCAGTGTTCGCGGCTTTTGCCACCGCCGCCTTCGCCCAAACAACCACCCCACCTCGCACGCCCCGCACCAAACCCGTGACACAGGCGGAGGTGGATCGCGTGACGCGGGATGCGATTCTGATCGACACCCACAACGACGTGACCTCGAAGACGGTGACCGGCTATGACATTGGGACGCCGAACCGGACGGGACAGACGGATCTCCCGCGCATGAAGGGGATTTTGGGGGCGGAGTTTTTCGCGGTCTATGTTGATGCGAGCTATGTGAAGGACAACCATGCGGCGCGCCGGGCGCTGGAGATGATCGACACGGTGCGGACCGATGTGATTGCGAAGTATCCGGGGGAGTTTGCGCCGGCGGTGACGGCGGCGGAGATCGTCGAGGCGCACCGGCAGCACAAGATCGCGGCGCTGATGGGGATCGAGGGCGGGCATGCGATCGAGGACTCGCTGCGGCTGCTGCGCGACTATTACGCGCTGGGTGTGCGCTACATGACGCTGACGCACTTCAACACCAACGACTGGGCGGATTCGCAGGGCGACGCGGAGGATACCGCGGTGGCGCACCACAACGGCCTGACGCCGTTCGGCAAGGACGTGGTGCGCGAGATGAACCGGCTGGGGATGATGGTGGACATTTCGCATGTGGCGGACAAGACGTTTTACGACGCGCTCGAGACGAGCTCGGCTCCGCTGATCGCGTCGCACTCCGGCGCGCGGGCGGTTTCGAACTTTACGCGCAACATGACCGACGACATGCTGCGGGCGCTGGCGGCGAAGGGTGGGACGGCGCAGCTGAACTTTGGGTGCGGGTTTCTGTCGCAGCGCTACTACGACGCGGAGAAGCCGCTGATGGCGGAGCTGCGTCCGCGCATGCAGGAGATGGCGAAGATCGCCGATCCGGTGGAGCGGGAAAAGGCGATGGATGCCCTGGAGGCGGAGTTCGCGGCGAAGATTCCGCCGGCGACGACCGCCGATGTGCTGGCGCAGATCGACCACATGGTGGCGGTCGCGGGCATCGACCACGTCGGCATCGGGACGGACTTCGACGGGGTGGAGTGCGTGCCGGCGGAGCTGAGCTCGTACGACAAGTTTCCCACGCTGACGCGAGCGCTGCTCGAAAAGGGGTATACGGAGGAGGACATCCGCAAGATCTACGGAGGCAACCTGCTGCGGGTGATGCGCGCGGTGGAGCAGCGGGCGGCGGAGCTGAAGGGCGAGGCTCCGATCGAGACGGTGTACGCCGCGGGCAAGTAGCGGGGCGCGTGCGGCTCTGGGGGTGACGCGGTCCTTCAGCTGGACGGCCGGAGAGCTGCACCCGCGACGATCGCCCGGCTCCGGCCAGTGAGAGCTTTCCTCGGGGGGAGATGGCTCCGGTCTAGTGGGTGAGGGCTTCTTCGGGTTGCGGCGAGATGTCGATGGGAAGGGCGCTCAGCTTTCGTTTCAGCACCTCAAGCTCGCGACGTTCGCCTTCGATGATGCGCGGGTCGGGCTGGGGCTGCGACTGGAGATCGTTGAGGCGCTGCTCCGTTTTTTCGACGTTGAGGCTGATTTGCTGGCGGAAGGAAGGGCTCATAGCCAGAAGGGTAGGGCTCCTGGCGGCGCCGGTCGAGACACGGCCGGGGGATGCGGTGTGCCGCGATGGTTGTAGGCGGATGGGGCTGGCTGTGGCAGCCATGGCAGCCTGATTGCGCGGCCTTCTGGTTGCGCTACTCCTGCCAGCCGCCGCCGAGCGCGCTGTAGAGCTCGACCAGGGTGAGCGCCTCGGTCTGCTGCGCGCCGACGAGGTTGAGCTGGGCGGAGAAGAGATTGGTGTCGGTGGTGAGCACCTCGAGGTAGGCGGTGGCTCCGCCGCGGTAGCGGATGCGGGCGAGGCGGGTGGCGTCCTGGGCGGCGGCGACGAGCTTTTCCTGCTCCACGCGGGCGGCGCGGGTCTTGTTGAGCGCGATCAGCGCGTTGGACACGTCGTGGAGCGCGGTGGCGATGCTCCTCTGATAGCTGACGACGAGCTCTTCCTTCTGCCGCTGGGAGAGCTGGAGCTGCCCACGGAGGCGGCCGCCCTCGAAGATGGCCTGGGTGAGGGTGGAGTAGCCGTAGACGGTCGCGCCGCCGGGCGAGAAGAGGTTCGAGAACTGGTCGCCGCCGAAGCCGCCGGAGGCGTTGATGGGGAGCTGCGGGAAGAACTGGGCGCGCGCGACGCCGACCTGGGCGTTGGCGGCGACGAGCTGCTGCTCGGCCTGCTGGATGTCCGGTCGGCGCTCGAGCAGCTGGACCGGGAGGCCGATGGGCAGGTCCTGGGGCGGCGGCGTGAGGGCGTTGGGGTCGGTGTGGGCGACGGGTCCGGGGTCTTGGCCGAGGAGCAGGCGCATGGCGTTTTCGTTTTGCTGAATCTGCTGTTCGATCCCGGGGATCTGGGTGGTGGCGGTGTAGAGCAGCTGCTCGGCCTGGCGGAGATCCGAGAGGGGGGCGGCGCCGCCGCGTTCGAGGGTGCGGGTGAGATCGACCGAGTCCTGCCGGGTTTTGAGGGTTTGTTTGGCGATGTCGAGCTCGCGATCGAGCGCGCGCAGCTGGAAGTAGGTGGTGGCGACGTTTTCGACGAGGGTGAGGCGGACGGCGCGCTGGGCCCACACCTGGGCGAGCAGCGTGGCGCGCGCGGCCTCGGTCTGTTTGCGGTAGAGCCCCCAGAAGTCGGGGTTCCAGGTGGCGGAAAGGCTGAACGAGCCCTCGGCGATGGGGCTCTGGAGGGTGGAGCCGAGGGAGTCGGGGATGCGCGCGCCGACCCCCAGGCCGCCGGCGGTGATGGTCGGGAACTCCTGCGAGCGGGTGATGCGCACCTGGGCCTGCTGCTCGAGGACACGCTCGGCGGCGACCCGGAGGTCGAAGTTGTTTTTGAGCGCGGTCGCGATGAGCGCCTGCAGCTCCGGCTCGCGGAAGACTTCGGACCACTTCTGGTCGCCGATGGAGGTGGCCGGCGGGCTGGCGACTTGCGCGTCGTCTGCGCCACGGATGGTCGGCGGCACCGGCACCTGGGGTCGGCTGTAGCGGGGGCCGACGTTGCAGCCGGCGGCGAACAGAGTGGCGAGCCCGGCAAGGACGGCGAGTGCCGGGAGTTTGGGATGCGACTGATCGGACGTGCTCACGCGTGTCCCTCCTGCTGCCGCGCGTGCACGGTTGGCTGCGTGCTCGCGCGCTTGGCGGCTGCTTCCGTTTCCGGCTCGGGCTGGTGCGCGGTGTCCATGCCGGTGCCCTTGCCGCCGCGGGTGAAGCGGTGCGACAGGTACTCGACCACGGCGAAGGTGACCGGCACCATGAGGATGCCGACCACGGTCGCGAGCAGCATGCCGCCGATGACGACGGTGCCGAGGATGCGGCGCGACGCGGCCCCGGCGCCGGTTGCCGTCCACAGCGGAAGGCAGCCGAAGACGAAGGCGAGGGCGGTCATGACGATGGGGCGGAAGCGCAGCCGGGCGGCGTTGAGGGCGGCATCCGCGATGGTCTGGCCGCTTTTGTAGTTGGCCACCGCGAACTCCACGATCAGGATGGCGTTTTTGGCCGAAAGGCCGATGAGCATGATGAGGCCGATGGTGGCGAAGATGTCGTTCTCATACTGCCGCACGAGCAGCGCGAGGTAGGCGCCGAGGATGGCGACGGGGGTGGAGAGAAGGACGCTGAAGGGCAGCGACCAGCTCTCGTAGAGGGCGGCGAGGATGAGGAAGACGAACAGCAGCGACAGGCCGAAGACGGCCCATGTGGGGACGCCCTGCGCCGCGGCCTGCTCCTGGAAGCTCATGCCCTGGTAGTCGAAGCCCATGCCCGCCGGCATGGTCTGCTGGAAGACCTCTTCGAGCGCCGCGCGGACCTGGCCGGAGCTGTAGCCGGGGGCGCCGGAGATGTTGAGCTGCGCGGCCGAGTACTCGTTGAAGCGCGTGACGAATTCGGGGCCGGTGATCTGCTTGACGTGCACCAGCGAAGCGAGCGGCACCTGACTTCCGTTCGCGCTGCGCACGTAGAACTGGCTGATGTCCTGGATGTCGGTGCGCGAGCTGCCCTCGGCTTCGACGTAGGTCTGCCACTGACGGCCGAAGCGGTTGAAGTAGTTGACGAGATAGCCGCCCATGAAGGTGGACATGGTGGTGTAGATATCGTTGAGGCTGACCTGCTGCTGGCTGGCCTTTTCGCGGTCGACATCGGCGTAGAGCTGCGGCACGTTGGGAAGGTAGGCGGGGATGGCGATGGCGATCTCCGGCCGCTTCTGCAGGGCGCCGAGGTAGGCGAAGAGATTCTTTGTGAGAAAGGTCGGGTCGTCGCCGCCGGTGCGATCTTCGAGCACCATCTGCACGCCGCCGGAGGTGCCGATGCCGGGGATGGCGGGGGGCGGGAACGAGAACGCGAGGCCGGCGCCGATGCCGCCGAGCTTGCGTTGAACGGTGCTCTGGATGCTGGCCAGCTGTTCGGCCCGCGAGGTGCGCTCGTCCCATGGCTTGAGCGAGACGAAGAAGAAGGCCGTGTTGGTGCTTTGCGTGAGGGTCAGGAGGCTGAAGCCGTTGACGGCGATGACGCTGCCGATGCCGGGCGTGCTCATCAGCGCGTCCGAGACCTGCTGCGCGGCCGCATCGGTGCGCTGGAGGCTCGAGGCGTCGGGCAGCTGGAGCGCGACGAAGATGTAGCCCTGATCTTCGGTGGGGATGAAGCCGGTCGGCAGCTTTGCGCCGATGAACACGGCGACGACGGCGATGACGGCGAGCGCGACCATGGTCGCACCCGACTTGTGGATGAGCACGCCGGAGGTGGAGACGTAGCGGTCGGTGGTGCGGCCGAAGAAGCCGTTGAACCAGTTGAAGAAGCGTTGCAGGGGGCCGGGCTTCCGCTGCTTGTTCTTCGGCTTCAGAAGCAGGGAGGCGAGCGCCGGGCTGAGCGTGAGCGCGTTGAAGGCGGAGATCAGCACCGAGATCGCGATGGTGAGCGCGAACTGCTGGTAGAGCCGGCCGGTGATGCCGGGGATGACGGCCGTGGGGATGAAGACGGCGGCGAGGATGAGCGCGATGGCGACGACCGGGCCGCCGACCTCTTCCATGGCCTTGAGGGTGGCGTCGCGCGGCGTCATGCCCTCGTCGATGTGGTGCTCGACCGCCTCGACGACGATGATGGCGTCATCGACCACGAGGCCGATGGCGAGCACCAGACCGAAGAGCGACAGGGTGTTGATGGAGAAGCCGAGCAGGGGAAAGAGGATAAAGGTGCCGATCAGGGAGACGGGCACGGCGAGCAGAGGGATGAGCGTCGCGCGCCAGCCCTGCAGGAAGAGGTAGACGACGAGAATGACCAGCACGAGCGCGATGGACAGGGTGACGATGATGTCGTGGATGCCCGCGCTGACGGCCTTGGTGGTGTCGAGCGGAATCTCGTACTGGAGGCCGGCGGGGAAGGTTTTTTGCAGCTCATCGAGACGCGCCCGCACGTTCTTGGCGGTTTCAACGGCGTTGGACCCTGGCAGCTGGTAGATACCAAGGACGCCGGAGGGAGCCTTGTTGTAGCGCGCGGTGAGGTTGTAGATCTGTGTTCCGAGCTCCACGCGGGCGACGTCGCGGAGGTGCAGCACGGAGCCGTCGGGGTTGGACCGGATGATGATATCGCCGAACTCCTCCGGCTTGACCAGGCGGCCCTGCGTGCGCACCGTGTAGGTGAACTGCTGGCCATTGGGCACGGGCTCGCCGCCGATCTGTCCGGCGGGGTTCACGTTGTTCTGCGTGCCCAGCGCGGTGATGACGTCGGTGGCGGTTACGCCCAGCTGCGCGAGCTTATCCGGCTGCACCCACACGCGCAGCGCATACTGGCCGCCGAAGACCTGCACCCGGCCGACGCCTTTCACGCGCGTCAGCTCGTCCTGCAGGTTGATGATGGCGTAGTTGGTGAGGAAGTCCGCGCCGAACTGCCCGCCGGGCGAGCTGACCGACACGAGCATCAGCGGCGAGGTCTGCGCCTTCTGCACGATGACGCCCGAGGTGTTGACCTGCGCCGGCAGCTGCGCCTGGGCCTGCGAGACGCGCAGCTGGGTGAGCACCTGATCGGTATCCGGGTTGGTCTTCACATCGAAGTCCACGTACACGGTCGACTGGCCGTTGTTGGCGTTCTCCGAGTACATGTAGATGGAGTTATCGACACCGTTGATCTGCTCTTCGATGGGGGTGGCGACGGCCTGCACCAGCGTGCGCGCGTCCGCGCCGGGGTAGGTGGCCTGCACCTGCACCTCGGGCGGAACGATGTCGGGGTACTGCGAGGTGGGCAGCGTCAGCATCGACACGCCGCCCAGGATGACGGTGAGGATGGCGATGACGATCGCCACGATGGGGCGCCGGATAAAGAACTTCGACATGCTTACCTTCCAGCCGACTGGTTAGTGGGGACGGTGGGGGTGGCGGCCTCGGCCGGCGCCTGCTGCGGAGTGACCGGAACGCCTTCTTTCAGCTTTTGCAGATTGTTGACGATGACGTTTGTGCCGGGGGCGAGGCCGCTGTCGACGATCCAGTCCTGCCCGTACTGCGGCCCGAGCTTCACGTTGAGGATGTGCACCTTGCTGTCTGCGCCGACGGTGTAGACCTGCTCGACGCCCTGCAGCTCCTGCACGGCGGCCTGGGGCACCAGAACGACGCCCTGGCGCACCTCGGTTTCGGCGGTGACGCGGCCGAACTGCCCGGGCCGCAGCACATTGCCCGGGTTGGGAAAGGCGGCCGCGATGCGGATGGCCCCGGTCTGCTGGTTGATCTGCCGGTCGACGAACTGGATGCGCCCCTTCTGCGGGTAGACCTGGCCGTTGGCCAGCGTGAGCGTGAGCGGCACGTTGGCCGATCCGCGCAGGAGATCGCCGCCGGCCTTCTTGGCCCGCGCGGTGAGATTGAGGTATTCGCTATCGCTGATTGAAAAGTAGACCTTGATGGGATCGAGCTGCGAGACGGCGGTGAGCACCGACTGCGGACTGACCAGGTTGCCGACCTGCGTGGTCGCCTGGCCCGCGACACCGGAGATGAGCGATCGCACCTGGGTGAAGCCGAGGTTGAGTTTTGCGGTCGCGAGCGCCGCCTGGGCAGAGTTCACCTGCGCCTGCGCCGACCGGACGGAGGCCTGCTGCTGGAGCGCCTGCTGCTTGTCGTTGTCGAGCTGGCTCTGCGCGATGGCCCGCGCTTCGGCGAGCGGCGTGTCGCGGTTGACGTTGATCTGCGCGAGGCCCTGCTGCGCCTGAGCCTGGGCCACCAGCCCCTGTGCCTGGGCCACCTGCCCCTGCGCCTGCTCGACGGATGCCTGGAAGGGCCGCGGATCGATCTGGAACAACACCTGGCCCTTCGCGACGGGCGAGCCTTCACGGTAGGTCTGCTGGATGAGGTAGCCGCTCACCTGCGGCTGAATCTGCGCGTTGACGAAGCCGTCGAGCGTGCCCACCCAGTCGCCGTTCAGGGGCACGTCCGATCGCTGGGCCGTGACGACTGAGACCGGCATCGGCCCCATGGGCGCTCCGCCCGCGGCACCCGCACCCGCGGGCGATTTGGGCGCGCAGCCCGTCATCGCCCCCACCACTGCCACGGCCGCGCATGCGGATGTCCACCATCGCGCCTGGATGCCGACCCCGCCCGGCACGCGGGCGTTGCTCTCGCGTTCTCTCACGTCCTACCCTCCGAACCGTTCATCCCCAACCGTGACACTTCTTGACTGACGAGAAATATACATTGGTGTATGGATGGAGGAGATGATCGGAGCCGCATGAGAGATTCAGAGACATTGCAAAAACACGAGACCGATCCGACACCCGTACCGCCGCCGGCAAAGCAGGAACGCGCCGTCGCCACCCGCCGGCAGCTGATCCGGGCGGCCCGCTTCATCTTTGCGCGGGACGGATTTGAGCACGCGCGTATTGAAGAGATCGCCGAGGCGGCCGGCAAGACGCGCGGCGCGTTTTACAGCAACTTCGCGGACAAGGAAGACGTGTTTTTCGCCATTTTTGAGGAGGACCTGGCGCGCTCGCACGAGGAGGTGAGCCCGCGGCTGAGCGAGGCCTCCACGACGGAGCAGCGAGCCGTTGCCCTCGTCGACCACTTTGCGACCGTGATCCAGGATCGCCAGCGGAGCCTGCTGTCGCTTGAGTTTAAGCTTTACGCCATTCGCCACCCGAGCAAGCGCAAGCGCCTGTCGGAGCTGCATGCGGCGATGTGTCTGCGCTGCTGCATGGACGAGGTGGACCTGCTGCTGCCCGAGCTGCGGCACGCGACGACCGCCGAACAGCGCCAGCGCGCGGCGGAGCTCGGCGCCTCGCTCGACGGCCTTGCCCTGAACCGGTTGTTTGACCCGGACAGCCTCGACGACGAGCAGGCGCGCCGGGCGCTGGACTTGAGTGTGCGCGACGTGATGAACCATCGCTACGAGCCGAGCTAGCTCGCCCACCAGGCTTCTCCGCCGGCCGGGGTCGCCGCTACACTCAACTTCGTGACCCTTCCGACGCTTGAACCTACGCTTGCGCAGCAGACCAGCAGCCTTCTCCAAACGCTTGGGGTTCCGGCGCATCGGATTTCCGGCGGCAACCTCCGCGCTCGCACGCCCATCACCGGCGAGGTCCTTGCCGAGCTTCCCGTGACCACTCGCTCCGCGGCCGAGGCTGCCATCGAGCGCGCGCACCAGGCGTTTTTCGCGTGGCGCACCGTGCCCGCGCCGCGCCGCGGGGAGCTTGTGCGCCTGCTCGGCGAAGAGCTCCGCGCGAACCTCGATCCGCTTGGCCGGCTGGTGACGCTCGAGGCCGGCAAGATCCTTTCCGAAGGCCGCGGCGAGGTGCAGGAGATGATCGACATCTGCGTCTTCGCGGCCGGTCTGTCGCGCGGGATCGGCGGCCTCACCCTGCCCTCCGAGCGACCGTCGCACCGCATGATGGAGACCTGGCATCCGCTGGGCGTCACCGGCGTTATCTCCGCGTTCAATTTCCCGGTTGCGGTTTGGGCGTGGAATGCCGCGCTGGCGCTGGTGTGCGGCAACACGGTCGTGTGGAAGCCATCGGAGAAGACGCCGCTGACGGCGCTTGCCGTGCAGGCCATCTTTGAGCGCGCCGCGGCCCGGCTTCCGGACCTGCCAGCGGACCTGTCCACGGTGCTGCTGGGCGGCGGCGCTCTCGGCGAAGCGGTCGTCGATCATCCCCGGGTTGCGCTGGTCTCCGCCACCGGCTCCACACGCATGGGCCGGGCGGTTGGACCACGGCTCGCCGCCCGCTTTGCCCGTTCGATCCTCGAGCTCGGCGGGAACAATGCCGCCATCGTCACGCCGACCGCCGACCTCCACCTCGCGCTGCGCGGCATCGCGTTTGCCGCGATGGGCACCGCCGGCCAGCGCTGCACGACGCTGCGCCGGCTGCTGGTGCACGACACCGTCTACGACACGCTCCTTCCGCAGCTGAAGCGCGTGTACGCGTCGGTGGCGATCGGCGATCCGCGACTCCCCGGCACGCTGGTCGGCCCGCTGATTGATCGCGCCGCGTTCGACGCCATGCAGGGGACGCTTGACCGCGTCCGCGCGGCGGGCGCGCAGGTGACCGGCGGCGAACGCGTTCTTGCGAAGGAGCACCCGGAGGCCTTTTACGTCCGGCCGGCGCTGGTCGAGATAGCCTTCCAGACAGAGGACGTCCAGCGGGAGACGTTTGCGCCGATTCTTTCCGTGCTGCGCTACACCGACCTCCGCGACGCCATCGCTCTCCACAACGATGTGCCGCAGGGGCTGTCTTCGGCGATCTTCACCAACGACCTCCGGGAGGCGGAGCGGTTTCTCTCGGCCGAGGGCTCCGACTGCGGGATTGCCAATGTCAACATCGGCACCTCCGGAGCGGAGATCGGCGGCGCGTTCGGCGGCGAAAAAGAGACTGGCGGCGGCCGCGAATCCGGCTCCGATGTTTGGAAGAGCTACATGCGCCGGGCTACCAACACCATCAACTACGGCACAGAACTGCCCCTGGCCCAGGGCGTAAGCTTCGACATCGATTAGGCGGCGGACGCCGGCGTTTGGAAATACCTTGCGTCTTTGTTGCGCAATCCCTATGCTGCGAGCAGGTCCATGGCCATGACCTCACACGCATCGTTCCCCGAGGTTCGTTTCCGTTCCCACACCGTGGTTCGTGTGCCCGCGCTCTCACGCCCCTCCCTGTTCGGCGACTAGCTCCCTCCCAGATCCCAGCCTGCGACCTTTGCGGCATTGCCCGCGAGACGTCCGAGGTGTCTTCTCACCTCGATGCCGTCGCCCAAGCTGTCCCTCGAGCCGACACCCCGAGCCTCTGGAGGCCCCCAATGCCCGTCCTCGAAGCCACACCTGCATCTGAGATCCGAACTGCCGACGAGGCCACCTACGCCCGGTTCGGCCCGAAGCTCCTGACCCCGCTGCCCGGCCCTGTCGCCGCCGCGATCATCGCCCGCGACGAGGCTGTGATCAGCCCCTCCTACACGCGCGGCTACCCGCTGGTGGTGAAGCGTGGCCGCGGCACCCGCATCGAGGACGTCGACGGCAACGAGTTCCTCGATTTTTCCGCCGGCATCGCCGTCACGTCGACCGGGCACTGCCACCCGGAGGTCGTCGCCGCGGCGCAGGCCCAGACGGCCGAGCTCATCCACATGTCCGGCACGGACTTTTACTACGAGGGCATGCCGGCGCTGGCCGAGCGGCTGAGTGCGATTGCGCCCATGCCCGGACCGCACCGCGTCTACTTCGGCAACTCCGGGGCAGAGGCGGTGGAGTGCGCGCTCAAGCTGGCGCGGTACCATACCGGGCGGCAGAACGTGATTGCGTTTGTGGGATCGTTCCATGGCCGCACCATGGGCGCGCTCTCGCTGACCAGCTCGCGCCTGCAGCAGAAGCGCCGCTTCGCCCCGTTCGTCCCTGGCGTGAAACACATCCGATACCCGTACGCTTACCGCGGCTACAACGGCGAGCAGCAGGATCCCGAAGAGTTTGGGCTCGCGTGCGCGCGCTACATCGAAGACAAGCTGTTCAAGACATTTCTGCCGCCCGAGGAGGTCGCCGCGATTTTTGTCGAGGCGATCCAGGGCGAGGGCGGCTATGTCGTCGCGCCGACCATCTTTCTGCAGGAGCTGCGTCGCATTTGTGACCGTCACGGGATCTTGTTGGTGGTCGACGAGGTGCAGTCCGGCTGCGGCCGCACCGGCAGGTGGTGGGCGGTGGAGCACACCGGCGTCCATCCCGACATCATCACGGTCGCCAAAGGCATCGCGAGCGGATTTCCAGTTTCAGCCTGCGTGGCGCGCGCGGAGGTGATGAACTGGGTGCCGGGCTCGCACGCGTCTACGTTCGGCGGCAACCCGGTGGCCATCGCGGCGGCGCTGGCGACGCTCGACATCCTGGAGCGCGAGGGGCTCGCGAACGCCGCGACCGTCGGCGCCCGGATCAAGGAGCGCGCGGAGTCCTGGCTTTCCAGGTACCCCATCGTGGGGGACGTGCGCGGCCGCGGCCTGATGGTCGGCGTGGAGATCGTCGAGGACCGATCGACGCGCAATCCCGCGACGCACCTGCGCGACGCGATCGTCGACCTTGCCTTCGAGCGTGGGCTGCTGCTGCTCGGCTGCGGCGAAACCAGCCTGAGGCTCTCGCCGCAGTTGCTGGTGAAGGCTGAAGAGGCGACGATCGCCATGGATATTCTTGAGAGCTGCATCCGTTCGTGCTGCCGGGAGGCGTGATGGGGAACGAGGCGAGCGGCGGGGGGAACACCGCCGCTTGCCGTTGACGGTCGGCGACTCACGGCGGGTGGATTTTTGGAAGCGAACCGCTCTCGATGCCTGACAAGGGCTCTGGCCCGATCTGCTACGCCGGGGCTCCGTCACCGCCAAGTAATCGGCGGTTCAAGACGCCGCCTGCAAACAGCATCTCCTCAAGCGCAGCGTCCACCGCTGCCTGCGCGAGAACGCTGCCACCGGATGCTTCGATCTGGAACTGTGCGCAGCGCCTCAGAAGTTCCTTGATGAACGCCGCACTCACACCTTTCGTGCGTCGAACCATGGTCTCCAGCACTTCATCGGGAAGCTGCATGTCGCGAGCATACAGGTGGATCAGCTTGGACCGGCCATCGTCATCCGGTACCGGGAATTCGATGGCCTGGTCGATCCGTCCGGGACGCGACACCAGCGCAGGTTCTATCTGATCCGGTCGGTTCGTGGTGAGGATGAAAAGAACCTCGGCATCTTCCCGCAGTCCATCCATCTCGTTCAACAGTTTGTTGAGCAGCATCTCCTCACCTCCGTTTCGCATCTGTGTTCTTTCCCGAGCGATCAGGTCCACATCCTCAATCACCATCATGGATGGCTGCATGAAGCGAGCCAGGCGAACGTACTCGGAAAGCAGCCCGACCTGTTCGGCGGTGACCAGAAGCGTTGTGTGATCGGGCAGCTGCGAAGCGAGATAGTGGATGGTGTGCGTTTTTCCCGTTCCCGGCGGCCCATAGAACAGGAGCCCTTTGCGTGCTTGGAAGCGCATGGATTTCAGTGCGCCGCGCGCGGCCATGAAGCCCCCGACGTTGCGATCGAGTGTGGCCAGCGTCGCCTGTGGCAGGACGACCTCATCCCGGGTGACACTCGCAAGACGATGCACCTTAACAGAACTGCCACCACCCAAAGGGTGATGGTGCGCCTCGAGCGAGATGACGCGACCACGGTAGCTTCGACCCTGGATGATCTGCTGTTCAAGCTGGCGGAAGAACTCCTGCGAGAACTGGGCGCCTGGATCTCCAAGCGGAACCGCGACTTCCACTCCCACGCCAGTTTGGAAGCCGAAGCGACCACCGGGTGCGAGCATGATCGCGAACGGCAGCCTGCTGCGTCGGCCCATCCACAGACCGTTCTTCAGAGCTCGCGCAGGCATCGTGTCGCCGACATCGATGTCGTCGTATTGAAGGGGGCCAACATCGACGTGAACGTGCGGGCCTCCGAGAATGTGGGCGAACGTCAAACCTTCCTGCGCATGCGGAGAGACGAGTCCGACTCGTTTGGCCGAGGCATCTGCCTCCAGCAGAGCTTCCAGACCGCTCTGGAGATCGATCCGGGATGAGATTGGAAACTGGCGGCCCGCTGTGACGATGTCGCGAGCAG